>DKJA01000064.1 GCA_002454505.1 Oxalobacteraceae bacterium UBA6704 | reverse complement strand
CCCGGGGTTGCTTTTCTGTTGATCGGTGGCAGAGTCAAAAGCAACCCCGCGGACAGCCCCCGTGCGGGGACAGTGCCCCATGCCCCGGCAGCTTATGCAGCCAGCAGCAACGGCGCGGCAGCCAGCGCAACGCCGCCGGCCAGATGATACGCATGCCGGTAGCCGAGCGAGCGCAGGCAGGCGGCGGCGCGGGCGCTGCGGTTGCCGCTGCGGCAGAAGAACACCAGCGGCACGGCGCCGGCCGACGCGGCGTTGTCGGTTTTGCCGGGCAGCTGCCCGGCGAGCCGGCTGAGCGGCACGTTGACCGGCGCCGGGCCGGCGACCGCGCGTTCGTTTGCCGCGTGTTCATAGGCTTCGCGCACGTCCACCAGCACCGCATCCGGATGGTCGCGCAGGAAGGCACCCAGCGCGGCGCTGTCGAGATGCATGTCGTTCATGCCGGCGGCTTGCGCACGCAGCGTCGTGCCGAAAGCGCTGTGCTGCTCGCTCGCTGCGCACAGCAGCGTGTCGTCGGCAACGAGGCCGCCCAGTTGCTCCGGCGCAGCGGCGCCGATGAAGGCATGGCGCGGCGCGGCGTCGGCCGCGCCCAGCAGGTAACACGCGCTGCCAGCCTGCAGCACGGCGCGGCGCAGAACCTGGTTGCCCAGTGCAATGGTGTCGCCAGCGGCGGGCCGTGAGGTGCCGTCTTGCGTGGACAGCCGGGCAACCAGCCGGTAGCCCTGGCCATCCAGCAGCGCATCGATGCGCGCGGCCAGCTCCGGCTGTGGATCGATGACAGCAGCGGTGCGGCTGGCCGCATCCAGCACGAGCCAGGTATGGGCGCCGCCGGCGGTCAGTTGCAGCAGGCCATCCAGCGGACGGCTGGCCTCGCCGCCCAGCAAACCGGCGGCCCGCAGCGCGTCGCCGCAGCGGGCGATGCGGGCGCAGGCGGCGGCGATCGTTGCCTCGTCCGTTGCCGGGCCGAACGACAGCCGCACGGCGCTGCTGCTGCGCCAGTCCGGCAGGCCCATCGCCGCCAGCACATAAGAAGGCTGGGCCTTGGCCGCGGAGCACGCGCTGCCTGCCGACACGCGCACGGCGGCGGCATCGAACAGGTCGAGCAGTTCCTTGCTGGACAGGCCGGGCACAGAAAAATTCAAAGTGGTCGGCAGCGCCTTGCCGAACGGCGCATTGAAGACGATGCCGGGAAGCGCTTCCGACAGTGCGGCGGCAAGGCGGTCGCGAAAGCCCGTCAGCTCGGCGGAGGTGCGGAACGTGCCGCCCTCTTCCAGCGCCCGCAGCACGGCGCCCAGCGCGGCGATGCCGGCCATGTTCTCGGTGCCGGACCGTTCGCCCGTTTCCTGGCCGCCGCCCATCATCAACGGCGTGAACGGCGCGCCGGCGCGCACGTACAGCATGCCGATGCCTTTCGGCGCATACAGTTTATGACCGGAGAACGGCGCGTAATCGATGCGCGTGTCGGCCAGGCCCAGCGCCAGCTTGCCCAGCGCCTGCACGCAATCGACCATCCACAGCGCCGGGCTGCCGGCCAGCGCCGCGGCAATGCCGGGCAGGTCGGAAATCACACCCGTTTCGTTGTTTGCCGCCATCGTGCAGACGAAGGCCGCGTCCGGTGCCAGCGCGCGCAGCGCGGCCAGGTCGTGGCGGCCGTCCGCATCGACGGGGAGTTTCACCAGTTGCAGGTCCAGTCCCAGCAGCGCGTTCCAGTGCGCCAGCGCTTCCGGCACCGCCTTGTGTTCCGTGGCGCCGTAGACAAGCAACGAACCTGCCGGCAAGCCCTGGGCGCGGCGTGCGCGGACGGCGCACAGCGCGGACAGCACCGCCGTCTGGATGCCTTCGGTGGCGCCGCTGTTGAACATCAGCCGACCGTTGCCGGCGCCCACCACGCGGCGGGCGCGCTGACGCGCTTCGTCCAGCACAGACCTGGCCTTCAGGCCGGTGGCGTGGGTGCTGCTGGGATTGCCGTAGCGTTCGTCCATCGCGTGCACGGCGGCGCGCAGCGCGGCAGGCAGCACGGCGGTGGTGGCATTGCCGTCGAGGTAGATTTCATTGTCCATCCGGATAGCTTAAGCAAGTTCGGCAAACGATCCGTGCCAAATTGCCGGCCGTTTACGCTACATTCAGCATATTCATGCTTTTTAAATTGAAAATCTGGAATGAACGATCTCGATAAATTCGATTACGCCATCCTCGGCGCGCTGCAAGTGGACGGCACGCTGTCCGTTGCCGACCTGGCCGCCAGGGTGGGACTGACCAGCACCCCCTGCTGGAAGCGTTTGAAACGCCTCGAGGAAGAAAGCTACCTGGACCGCCGCGTGGCCCTCGTCAACCGCCGCAAGGCCGGCCTGCCGGTGACGGTGTTCGTCAGCGTGCGCACCAGCCAGCATGACGACAAGTGGCTGGCGAAGTTCGCCGCCGCCGTCATCGCGCTGCCCGAAGTCATGGAGTTCCACCGGATGAGCGGCGATGTGGATTACCTGCTGAAAGTCGTTACCACGGACATCGAAGGCTACGACCGCTTCTACAAGAAACTGATCCGCGTGGCGAACCTGACAGGCGTGTCGTCCGCCTTCTCGATGGAACAGATCAAGTACACGACCATGTTGCCGCTCGACCTGGTGGCGCACGGGAGCGCCATGGCATAATCGAAAGATGCACCTCAAATCCCTGTTTGGCGCGTGGTGGCCCACGCCAAGTACTGCCAGTGCCACGGAACGGCTGCGCGCCAGCGGCGGCGCCCTGCTGGGCCTGTTCGTGACGGGCCTCGGCGCCCACCTGCTGCTGGGCGAGAACGCGCTCTGGCTGGTGGCGCCGATGGGCGCCTCGTCGGTGCTGCTGTTCTGCCTGCCGGCCAGCCCGCTGGCCCAGCCGTGGTCCGTCATCGGCGGTAACGTCATCTCGGCGCTGGTGGGCGCCGCCTGCGTGCGCTGGCTGGGCGGCACGCTGCCGATGCCGTTGCTGGCAGCCCTGGCGGCGGCGCTGGCGATCGGCGCGATGTTCGCCACGCGCTGCCTGCACCCACCCGGCGGCGCGGCGGCGCTGACGTCCGTCATCGGCGGCCCGGCCGTCCATGCGGCGGGCTTCGCGTTTCCCCTCGGCCCCGTGCTGCTGGACTCGCTGCTGCTGGTGGCCGCCGCCATCGTCTACAACAACCTGACGGGGCGGCGTTATCCCCATACGCAAACGCTGGCGCACCCGAACCCGCACGAGACGAAGGATGCCGTACCCACCGTGCGCCTCGGCTTCCGGCCCGAGGACCTCGATGCGGTGCTGAAAAGCTACGGCCAGGTGCTCGACATCAGCCGCGACGACCTGGAAGCGCTGTTCCTGCAGACGGAGCTGCGCGCTTATCAACGCCGCTTCGGCGTGATCTCCTGCGGCGACATCATGTCGACGGACGTCGTCACGGCCGAGTTCGCCACACCGCTGGCCGATTCGTGGCGCGAGATGCGCACCCGCCACCTGGCCGCGCTGCCCGTGCTGAACCCGGCGCGGCGCGTCATCGGCATCGTCACGCAAAGCGATTTCCTCCGGCATGGCGGCGTCGACGACTACCGGGGCCTGCGCGGCAAGCTGGCCGAGTTCCTGCGCCCGACCGGCATCACCCACACGGACAAGGCCGAAGTGGTGGGCCAGATCATGACGCCCCGTCCCCGCGTGGCGCAGCTGGCCACGCCCATCGTCGACCTGGTGCCGTGGATGGCCGATGCCGGCATGCACCACATCCCCGTGGTGGACGCGGAACAGCGCTTCGCCGGCATCGTCACCCAGTCGGACGTGGTGGCGGCGCTGTACGAACACCGCCTCGCGGAAGCGGCGGCAACCGCGTAAAAATCCGTTCCGCCGGCGCCACGGATCGCTTATGCTTTGACCCGTTCGTTTCCATCCACATATCGATCAACGGGAAATCACGCATGAAGCACCGCATCACCGCACTGGCCGCCGCCTGCGCCCTCGCCTTTGCCACCGCACCGACCGTCACGCTGGCTGCGCCGGCCGGCAAGGTATCCGCCGCCGTCGCCGACGCCGAAGCCAAGCGCTTCCTGGCGCTGGCCGACGAATACTACGATGCGGTCGCCCGCTTCGATCCCGTCTACGCCACCGACAACGGTGACAACCGCTTCGACGACCAGATCGGCATGTCCATCGCGCCGGCCGAACGCACGAAGCAGTTCGCCCGCTACCGCGACTACACCGCGCGCCTGGCCAAGGTCGACCGCCGCAAGCTGACGCACCGCGACCAGATCAACTACGACGTGCTGGCCTACGAACTGAAAACGCTGCTGGCCTACGAGCCTTACCCGAGCCACCTGCTGCCGGTCAGCCAGATGGACAGCATGCCCGTCACGCTGGCCAACTATGCCAGCGGCGAAGCATCGCAGCCGCTGACGAACGCGAAGCAGTACCGCGCCTACCTGAGCCGCCTGCAGCAGCTGCCGGCGTGGATCGACCAGGCGATCGTCAACATGAAGGAAGGCGTGCGCACCGGCGTCACGCAGCCGCGCGCGATCATGGTGTCCGCGCTGCCGCAGTTCCGCAAGCTGGTCAGCGCCACACCGGAACAAAGCATTTTTTACACACCGATCACGAAGATGCCGGCCAGTTTTACCGCCGCCGACAAGAAGAAGCTGACGGCCGATTACCGCGCCGCCGTGGCGAAGCTGATCCCGGCGCTGGAACGCCTGGCCACGTATGTGGAGAAGGACTACATTCCGGCCTGCCGCACATCCACCGGCCTGGCCGACGTGCCGCATGGCGCCGCGTGGTACCAGGTGCGCGTGGCCGATTCCACGACGACCGACCTGACGCCGGAAGCGATCCATGCGATCGGCCTGAAGGAAGTGGCGCGCATCCAGGGCGAGTTCGCCAAGCTGGGGCCGCAGCTGGGCTACGACGGTCCGGCCGCCGGCCTGCCGGTGTGGGTCTCGCAGCAGAAGCGCTTCTTCCCGTTCAAGACGGAAGAGGAAGTGCAGGCCGAATACCACAAGCTGAACGCGCTGCTGGACGAGAAGCTGCCGGCCATGTTCACGCTACTGCCGAAGGCGAAACTGGACCTGCGCCTGGAACCGGAACTGAGCCGCGACACGGCCTCCGACCATTACACGGCGCCGGCGGCGGACGGCTCGCGGCCGGGCGTGTTCTGGTCCGTGGTGACCGATCCCACCAAGTACGGCAGCACCGGCATGACGACGCTGTTCCTGCATGAAGGCAAGCCGGGCCACCACTTCCACATCGCGCTGATGCAGGAGCTGGGCCTGCCGAACTTCCGCAAGTTCGGCGGCAACACGGCCTTCACGGAAGGCTGGGCGCTGTATGCGGAAACGCTGGGCCGCGAAATGAAGCTGTTCGACGATCCCGCCCAGTACTTCGGCCACCTGAACGACGAACTGCTGCGCGCCACGCGCCTCGTCGTCGACACGGGCATGCACGCGAAAGGATGGACCCGCGAACGGACGATCCAGTACATGAAGGACACGCTGGGCTACGACGCGGTGGCAAAGAGCGAGACGGAACGCTATATGGCGTGGCCGGGCCAGGCGCTGGCCTACAAGATCGGCGCGCTGAAGATCATGGAACTGCGCCAGCGCGCGCAGCAGGCGCTGGGCGACCGGTTCAGCCTGCCGGCCTTCCATGAACAGGTGCTGGGCGACGGCACCTTGCCGCTCAGTCTGCTGGAAGCAAAAATCGACCACTGGATCGCGCAGCAGAAGGCCGCGCAGTAAAGGCAAGGCGAACGGACCGCAGCGGCACGGTGCTGCGGTCCACGCAGGGAAGTCATTTCTTCATTTCATACCGCTTGATCCGCTTCAGCACCAGTTCCGGCAGCGCCTTGATCTGCTTGGTGTGGCTGGCGAACACGATCTGCTGGCGGCCCACCGACACCGGGTGGCCGTTCGCATAGAAGCGGAACTCCAGCCAGAACGAGCAGCGCTTGACGTCGTAGGTGTTCACTTCGCACGTCACTTCCTGGAACGGGAAAGTCTCCTGCAGATAATCCTGCTGCGCGTGCTTGGTGATGAACACGCCTTCCTGTTGCAGCATGTCGCGGGAAATACACTCGTAGAACCATTTCTCGCGGCAGATCCCCTGCCATTCGAAATACCGGGCAAAGTACGTGTTACCGTAGGCATTCGAATCCTTCAGGTAAATCGACAGTTGATGTTGGAAGGTCAGTTCAGCGCTGGTATTCGATTCGTTGGCTACGTTGGCGTGCATGAACATGAGATTCTCCTTGCAAATGGGTGCCGGCGGCGGCAGGGGGGTCCTGGTCCGGCCAATGCCGGACACCCATCTACTTTTTGCTTTTATCCATGAAGCACTTTTGATTAAACGCAATGCTTGGGCGAATAACGCAACATTGCCCGAGACGTCGTGACATTCCGTTGTTAAGATCGCTTGCCTGTTGAATATTTGTAATATGGCTGGGGGAGCGCATGTATTCGATCTTGCCGGGGCTGGTGTCGCTGGTCTTCATCAGCTACGGTTTGTATGTGCTCAACTCGCGCGGCATCAACCGCATCAGCCTGACCTTCTTCCTGCTGTGCGCCACCACCTTCAGCTGGCAGGCCATGTGGGCCGTGCTGTTCCAGGTGAAGGATCCCGGCACCGCGCTGCTGCTGGCCCGCATCGGCTACCTGCCGATCCTCGTGCTGCCCACCACGCTGTACCACTTCATCGCCGAGCTGACGGGACGGCGCAGCGAGCGGCCCTTCGTCCACGCCAGCTACGCGCTGGCCGGCGCGCTGGGCGTGATGATCATTACCACGGACTGGTTCGTGTCCGGCCTGTATCCGTATTTCTTCGGCTTCTACCCGAAGGCGGGCTGGCTGCATCCGGTGCACCTGCTGCAGACGGTGGTCGTCGTCGGCCGGGGACTGTATCTGCTGTACCGGCGCCAGCAGGTGGCCCAGTCCACCGAAAAGGCGCGGCTGCGCTACTGTCTCGTCAGCATCCTGATCTACTTTGCCGCGGCCATCGATTACCTGTGCAACTACGGCATCGAGTTCTATCCGCCGGGCGTGATCTTCATCGCCGCCAGCCTGGGCCTGATCGCCCAGGCGATGGTGCGGCACAACCTGCTGGCCGACCCGATGGCCACCGCCGCCAGCATCGCCCACGAGGTGCGCACGCCGCTGGCCACCATCCGCAGCCAGTCGCGCTTGCTGGCGCGCAGCCTGCCGGAACTGATCGCCGGCTACAAGCGCTCGCAGGCGCCCGGCCTCAGCACGGAACAGCTGGACTACCTGGGCGAGATCGCCCGCCACATCGAGGCGGAAGTGTCGCGCTCGAATTTCATCGTCGACATGCTGCTCGCTTCGGCCCGCGTGGGCACGCTGGAGCGGGATGGCTTTGCCCTGCACTCCGTGAAGCAATGCGTGGACGAGGCACTGGCCTGCTACCCGTTCACCGAGCGCGAGCGGGACAGGGTCAGCGTGGCGGTGCGCAACGACTTCCGTTTCCACGGGTCGGACACGCTGCTCGTGTACGTGCTGTACAACCTGCTGAAGAACGCGCTGCACGCGGTGACGGTGGCGGGCCGCGGCGCGGTGCTGGTGGAGTGCTTCACGGCCGGCGGCCAGAACCTGCTGGTGGTGACGGACACGGGCCAGGGCATCGCGGCCGACGTGCTGCCCCATGTGTTCGACCCGTTCTACACGACCCGCAAGACGGGCGGCGGCACGGGCATGGGCCTGGCGTTCTGCCGCAAGGTGCTGACCGCATTCGGTGGCACCATCAGCTGCGAATCGGAGGCCGGTTCGTACACGCGCTTCCTGCTCGGCTTCCCGGTGGACAGGAGCGCAGCGCCCGCCGCTCCCGGCACACCCGCGCCGGCCGCCTACGCCATCCGGCCCGGCGACGCCTAGCCGGCGGTGCGCACGATCTCGTCCAGGTCGGTGTCGTCGCCCAGCACGAACAGCTTGCGCTCCTCCAGCATGGTGACGATGAACTGCTGCCGGTCGCGCAGCCGCCGCTGGAAGTCGGGCACGGAATACAGGTTCGGATTGATCTTGCGGCGCAGCAGGCGCTCCGCCACCGGCAGCCGGTTCAGCAGTTCGCCGTAGGTGGTGTTCTCGCCGATCAGCAGCAGTTCCACGGGCTCGGTGGAGTCTTCCTGCTCCTGCGCCGTCTTGCCGTACACAAAGGCCACGTTCAGCGATTTGCGCAGCGGCGCCAGCGCCGCATTGAGCACGCTGACGACGCCGAAGGTTTTCTTGACGATGCTGGCCAGCTCGTCGTACACGAGATTCTGCTTGTTGGGCCGGAACTGGCGCACATTGCCGATCCGCTCCGACACGATCAGCCCCGATTCGTGCAGCCGCCGCAGTTCCCGCTGGGCCGACGCGCTGCCCAGCCCCGTCAGCCGCATGATCTCGTTGAGGTGAAAGCCTTCGTCCACCCGCACGAACAGCAGGCCCAGCAGTTTTTGCTGGGCGGGGGTGAACAGGGCCGATGCGATCATGGACCAAATCTTAGCATGATGGTCAGAGCGTTGGCATCCCGATAAGCCGCAACCGGTGCCCGGCTGAGGCTACAATGATCCGATCATTTCCTCCGTGCCCAATGGCGACCGTCGTCCATGCGTGGCCAGGCACTTTGCAAGGGAGTACGGCATGACGACTTATCACGGCAGCTGCCACTGCGGCGCGGTGCGCTTCACGGCCGAGTTCGACCTGGCCGACGGCACGATCCGCTGCAACTGTTCGCTGTGCATGAAGAAGCGCTGGTGGGGCGCGCTGGTGCAGCCGGCGAACTTTCATCTGCTGGCCGGCGAGGATGCGCTGGACGAATACACGTTCGGCCGCCACGTGGAAAAACACCGCTTCTGCCGGCACTGCGGCGTGCAGCCTTTCGTGCTGGGCGAGTCGCCATCGCGCGGCGAATTCGTGGCCATCAATGTGGGCGCGCTGGATGGGGTCTCCGACGCCGAACTGGCCACCGCGCCGGTGCGCTATCTCGACGGCCGGCACGACCAGTGGACCAAGCCGCCGGCGGTGACGGGGTATTTGTAGGCCGGCGTACGTCCACGGCCAATCTCAGCAGACGACTCCCGGGATGCTGTCACCGGTACGCAGATCAAAGCCAAAGTGACACGAGTACTCGCCCTGCCGCGTGCGTGTGCAGGACACGTTGCCGTCGGCGCGCTGGCGTATCTGCAAGCCCTCCTCCCAGCCGCAGGTTTTGATGTCCGGCCCGATCGCGTTGAAGATATCCTGCGCTGCCTTGCCCCGCACACTGATCGCGAGCTTCTGGTCTGTTACCGTCCGCGGGGCCATGTCGGCCAGCGAACCGCTATAGATCGTGTAATCGCCCGCCAGCTTGCGCGGCTGCCAGTGCCAGTCGGCGGCGACGGAGGTTGCGGCGAGCATGCCCGCCAGGGTAATGAAGATGCAGTGTGCAGGAAATGTCATGCCGGGACCCGTAGCAAACCCTGTCCTGATGCTAAGCGGATGCTGGAATGTCCTGCCTGAGCGAACGCAAGTGTGCACAGGTACGCGGCATCATTTGACGTGCCGACTGCACGTGATAGAGTCGAAAAATTAATCATTGGACGAAAAGAAACGGCACCCGAAGGTGCCGTTTCTGGTTTCAGGCCGCAAGGCCTGAAAGTGCAAGCTTACGCTTCGCCGTTGTCGTGACCCTGCTCGGTCGTGGAAGCTTCGAGGGCTTCCAGTTCCGCGCCGGCGGCAGCACGTTCGGCTTGCAGCAGTGCCGTACGTTCTTCCGCTTCCCAGACTTCCTTCTCGCGGCGGGCGCGGTGGAAGGCCAGGCCGGTACCGCCAGGAATCAGGCGGCCGACGATGACGTTTTCCTTCAGGCCGCGCAGACCGTCGCGCTTGCCCATGATCGCGGCTTCCGTCAGCACGCGGGTGGTTTCCTGGAACGAAGCGGCCGAGATGAACGAGTCGGTCGACAGCGAAGCCTTGGTAATACCCAGCAGCACGTTTTCATACGTGGCCGGCAGCTTCTGCGCAGCGATCATCTTGTCGTTCTGGTCCAGCAGCTCCGAACGTTCCACCTGCTCGCCGACGATGTAGTCGGTGTCGCCGGCGTTCTGGATCTGCACGCGGCGCAGCATCTGGCGAACGATCACCTCGATGTGCTTGTCGTTGATCTTCACGCCTTGCAGACGGTACACGTCCTGCACTTCGTCGACGATGTAACGCGCCAGCGCTTCGATACCCAGCAGACGGAGGATGTCCTGCGGATCGGCCGGGCCGTCCACGATCATCTCGCCCTTGTTCACCACCTGGCCATCGTGCACCAGCACTTGCTTGTCCTTGGTGATCAGGAACTCGTGCTTGTTGCCGTCCATGTCGGTGATTTCCAGGCGCTGCTTGCCCTTCGTCTCTTTACCGAACGCCACCGTACCGGTGACTTCCGCCAGCATGCCCGCGTCTTTCGGCGAACGTGCTTCGAACAGCTCGGCAACGCGCGGCAGACCACCGGTAATGTCGCGGGTCTTTTGCGATTCAGTTGGAATACGCGCCAGAACTTCACCCACGGACACTTGCTGGCCGTCCTTCACCATGATCAGTGCGCCGACCTGGAAGCCGATCGCCACGGCGTGTTCCGTGCCGGCGATCTTCACTTCGTGGCCTTCTTCGTTCAGCAGCTTGACCTGCGGACGAACCGTCTTGGTCAGCGAGCCGCGGCGTTTCGCATCGATCACGACGAGCGTTGCCAGACCGGTCACTTCGTCCACCTGACGGGCCACGGTCACGCCTTCTTCGACGTTCTCGAAACGCACCGTACCGGCGTACTCGGTGATGATCGGACGGGTCAGCGGATCCCACGTTGCCAGTGCCACGCCGGCTTTCACCGTCATGCCGTCTTTCACGATCAGCGTCGCGCCGTAAGGCACCTTGTGACGCTCGCGCTCACGGCCGTGGTCGTCGGTGATCAGCACTTCGCCGGAACGGGAAATGACGATCTGCGCGCCCTTGCCGTTCGTGACGTAACGCATCGTCGCCGTGAAGCGGATGATACCGTTCGACTTCGCTTCGACGGACGAGGCCACTGCTGCGCGCGATGCCGCACCACCGATGTGGAACGTACGCATCGTCAGCTGGGTACCCGGTTCGCCGATCGACTGTGCCGCCACGACGCCGACTGCTTCGCCGGAGTTGACCAGCTGGCCGCGGCCCAGGTCGCGGCCGTAGCACTTGGCGCACAGGCCGAAGCGCGTGTCGCAGGTCAGCGGCGTGCGCACCTTGACTTCGTCGATGCCCATGCGTTCGATGTCTTCGACCATGTCTTCGTCCAGCAGCGTGCCGGCTTCGTACACGGTTTCCTGGGTTTCAGGATTGACGATGTCGGTGCCCGCCACGCGGCCGAGGATACGGTCGCGCAGTGCTTCGATGACTTCACCGCCTTCGACCATCGCCTTCATCTGCGTGCCGTTGGACGTGCCGCAATCGTCTTCGATCACGACCAGATCCTGCGTCACGTCGACCAGACGACGCGTCAGGTAACCCGAGTTTGCCGTTTTCAGTGCCGTATCGGCCAGACCTTTACGAGCGCCGTGGGTCGAAATGAAGTACTGCAGAACGTTCAGGCCTTCGCGGAAGTTCGCCGTGATCGGCGTCTCGATGATCGAGCCGTCCGGTTTCGCCATCAGGCCGCGCATACCGGCCAGCTGGCGAATCTGCGCCGCGGAACCGCGGGCGCCCGAGTCGGCCATCATGTAAATGGCGTTGAACGATTCCTGCGTGGTCTGCGTGCCGTCGCGCTTGACGACGTCTTCCACCTTCAGCTGGTCCATCATGGCCTTGCCGACTTCATCGGACGTCTTGCCCCAGATGTCGACGACCTTGTTGTAACGCTCGCCGGCGGTGACCAGGCCCGAAGCGTACTGCTGCTCGATCTGTTTCACTTCCGACTCGGCGGTGCCGATCAGCGTTTTCTTCACGTCCGGCACCAGCATGTCGTCCACGCAGATCGAGATACCGGCGCGCGTCGCCAGGCGGAAGCCCGACTGCATCAGCTGGTCGGCAAACACCACCGTGGCACGCAGGCCGCACTTGCGGAACGACGTGTTGATCAGCTTGGAGATCTCTTTCTTCTTCAGCGAGCGGTTCAGCACGCTGAACGGCAGGCCTTTCGGCAGGATCTCGGACAGGATCGCACGGCCGACCGTCGTTTCGTAACGGGTCAGCGTACGGACGAACTCGCCCGTTTCCGCGTCGCGTGGATTTTCCACGATACGGACGGTGATGCGGGTCGCCAGTTCGACTTCCTTGTTGTCGTACGCGCGGATCACTTCCGACACGTCCGGGAACAGCATGCCCTCGCCCTTGGCGTTGATCGCCTCGCGGGTCGCGTAGTACAGACCCAGCACGATATCCTGGGACGGCACGATCGACGGCTCGCCGTTCGACGGGAACAGGATGTTGTTCGACGCCAGCATCAGCGTGCGCGCTTCCATCTGCGCTTCGATCGACAGGGGCACGTGGACAGCCATCTGGTCACCGTCGAAGTCGGCGTTGAACGCCGCGCAGACCAGCGGGTGCAGCTGGATCGCTTTACCTTCGATCAGCACCGGCTCGAACGCCTGGATACCCAGACGGTGCAGCGTCGGTGCGCGGTTCAGCATGATCGGGTGTTCGCGGATCACGTCTTCCAGGATGTCCCAGACCACTGGCTCTTGTTGTTCCACCAGTTTCTTCGCGGCCTTGATGGTCGTTGCCAGACCCATCAGTTCCAGCTTGTTGAAGATGAACGGTTTGAACAGCTCCAGGGCCATCAGCTTCGGCAGACCGCACTGGTGCAGTTTCAGCTGCGGACCCACCACGATGACCGAACGGCCCGAGTAGTCGACGCGCTTGCCCAGCAAGTTCTGACGGAAACGGCCGCCCTTACCCTTGATCATTTCAGCCAGCGACTTCAGCGGACGCTTGTTGGCGCCGGTCATCGCCTTGCCGCGACGGCCGTTGTCCAGCAGCGAATCGACTGCTTCCTGCAGCATGCGCTTCTCGTTACGCGTAATGATTTCCGGCGCGCGCAGTTCCATCAGGCGCTTCAGGCGGTTATTACGGTTGATGACGCGGCGGTACAGGTCGTTCAGGTCGGACGTGGCGAAACGGCCGCCATCCAGCGGGACGAGCGGACGCAATTCCGGCGGCAGCACCGGCAGCACTTCCATGATCATCCAGTCCGGCTTGATGCCGGAACGCTGGAACGCTTCCAGCACTTTCAGGCGCTTGGCGTATTTCTTGATCTTCGCTTCGGACTTCGATTCCTTCAGTTCCACGCGCAGCGTTTCGGCATCGCGGTGGATGTCGATCGAGCGCAGCAGTTCACGGATACCTTCGGCGCCCATGAAGGCGGTGAAGTCGTCGCCGTACTCTTCGTACTTGGCGGCGTAGTCGTCTTCCGACATGATCTGGCACTTCTTCAGCGGCGTCATGCCCGGATCGGTCACGACGTATGCTTCGAAGTACAGCACGCGTTCGATATCGCGCAGCGTCATGTCCAGGACCATGCCCAGGCGCGACGGCAAGGACTTCAGGAACCAGATGTGGGCGGTCGGCGAGGCCAGCTCGATGTGGCCCATGCGCTCGCGGCGCACCTTGGCCAGCGTGACTTCGACGCCGCACTTCTCGCAGATCACGCCGCGGTGTTTCAGGCGCTTGTATTTACCGCACAGGCACTCGTAGTCCTTGATCGGGCCAAAGATCTTGGCGCAGAACAGGCCGTCGCGCTCGGGCTTGAACGTACGATAGTTGATGGTTTCCGGCTTCTTGACTTCGCCGTAGGACCACGAACGGATTTTTTCAGGCGAGGCGAGACCGATCTTGATCGCGTCAAAGGTCTCGTTCGTCTGTACTTGCTTGAATAGATCGAGCAGGGCTTTCATGTATCACTCCAGGTAGTGATGAATTCTTGAACTTGCCCGGCCACCTCGTGGCAGCCGGGCTGTGTGGTGATTACGTACGTTCCAGGTCGATATCGATACCCAGGGAACGGATTTCCTTCACCAGCACGTTGAACGATTCCGGCATGCCGGCCTCGATCACGTGATCGCCCTTGACGAGGTTTTCGTACACTTTGGTACGGCCATTCACGTCATCGGACTTCACGGTCAGCATTTCTTGCAGCACGTACGATGCGCCGTACGCTTCCAGTGCCCACACCTCCATCTCGCCGAAGCGCTGGCCGCCGAACTGGGCTTTACCACCCAGCGGCTGCTGCGTCACCAGCGAGTACGGACCGGTCGAACGGGCGTGCATCTTGTCGTCGACCAGGTGGTGCAGCTTCAGCATGTGCATCACGCCGACGGTGACCTTGCGCTCGAACGCTTCGCCGGTGCGGCCGTCGTACATCGTGACCTGATTCTTCGACGGGGTCATGCCCAGTTTCGTCGCGATCTCGTCCGGGTACGCCAGGTCCAGCATGCGGCGGATTTCCGATTCGTGCGCACCGTCGAACACCGGCGTTGCGAACGGCACACCTTTGCGCAGGTTGTGCGCCAGGTTCATGATCTCTTCGTCGTCGAACGAAGCGATGTCTTCCTTGGCGCCCGACTCGTTGTACACGGTGGTCAGGTACTTGCGCATCTCTTCGACCTTGATCTGCTGCGCCAGCATTTCGCCGATGCGGATGCCCAGGCCCTTCGCTGCCCAGCCCAGGTGGGTCTCGAGAATCTGACCCACGTTCATCCGGGACGGAACGCCCAGCGGATTCAGCACCACGTCCGCCGGCGTACCGTCGGCCATGTATGGCATGTCTTCCACAGGCACGATACGGGAAACCACACCCTTGTTACCGTGGCGGCCGGCCATCTTGTCGCCCGACTGCAGGCGGCGCTTGACGGCCAGGTAGACCTTGACCATCTTCTGCACGCCAGGCTGCAGCTCGTCGCCCTGCGTCAGCTTCTTGCGCTTCTCTTCGAAGGCCAGGTCGAACTGGTGACGCTTCTCGTTGATCGATTCCTTGATCGCTTCGAGAGCCGTGGCCGCATCGTCTTCCGCCGGGCGGATGTCGAACCAGTGGTACTTGTCCAGATCGTCCAGGTAATCCTTGGCGATCTTGGCGCCCTTGGCCAGCTTCTTCGGACCGCCGTTGACGACTTTACCGATCAGCATTTTTTCCAGACGCTGGAAGGCATCGCCTTCGACGATGCGCATCTGGTCGTTCAGGTCCAGGCGGTAGCGCTTCAGCTCGTCGTCGATGATCTGCTGGGCGCGCTTGTCGCGCGGGATGCCTTCGCGGGTGAACACCTGCACGTCGATGACGGTACCGACCATGCCCGAAGGCACGCGCAGCGACGTGTCTTTCACGTCGGAAGCTTTTTCGCCGAAGATCGCGCGCAGCAGCTTCTCTTCAGGCGTCAGTTGCGTTTCGCCCTTCGGCGTCACTTTGCCGACCAGCGTGTCGCCGGCCTGCACTTCGGCGCCGATGTACACGATGCCCGATTCGTCCAGGCGCGCCAGCTGGTTTTCCGCCAGGTTCGAAATGTCGCGGGTGATTTCTTCCGCGCCCAGTTTCGTGTCGCGGGCGACCACGGACAATTCCTCGATGTGAATCGACGTGTAACGGTCGTCCTTGACGACGTTTTCCGAGATCAGGATCGAATCCTCGAAGTTCAGACCATTCCATGGCATGAACGCCACGGTCATGTTCTGGCCCAGTGCCAGCTCGCCCAGGTCGGTCGATGCGCCGTCGGCGATCACGTCGCCCTTGGCCACACGGTCGCCGACCTTGACGATCGGACGCTGGTTGATGTTGGTGTTCTGGTTCGAACGGGTGTACTTGATCAGGTTGTAGATGTCCACGCCGACTTCGCCGGCTTGCGCCTCTTCGTCGTTGACGCGAATCACCACGCGGCCTGCATCGATGTAGTCGACCAGGCCGCCACGCAGGGCCTGCACGGTGGTACCCGAGTCGACTGCCACGGTGCGTTCGATACCGGTACCGACCAGCGCCTTTTCAGGACGCAGGCAAGGCACGGCCTGGCGCTGCATGTTGGCGCCCATCAGTGCACGGTTCGCATCATCGTGTTCCAGGAACGGAATCAGCGACGCGGCGACGGACACGATCTGGCCAGGTGCCACGTCCATGTACTGGATGCGTTCCGGCGACACCAGGATCGTTTCGCCGGCTTCACGTGCGGACACCAGTTCGTCGACCAGCTGGCCTTCTTCGTTGATCGCGGCATTCGCCTGGGCGATGATGTAGCGGCCTTCTTCGATCGCCGACAGGTAATCGATCTTGTCGGTGACCTTGGAACCGTCGACCTTGCGGTACGGGGTTTCCAGGAAGCCGTATTCGTTCAGGCGGGCATACAGTGCCAGCGAGTTGATCAGGCCGATGTTCGGACCTTCCGGCGTTTCGATCGGGCAGACGCGGCCGTAGTGGGTCGGGTGCACGTCGCGCACCTCGAAGCCGGCGCGTTCGCGCGTCAGACCGCCAGGGCCCAGTGCGGAAACACGGCGCTTGTGGGTGATCTCGGACAGCGGGTTGGTCTGGTCCATGAACTGGGACAGCTGCGACGAACCGAAGAACTCGCGGATCGCGGCCGAAATCGGCTTGCTGTTGATCAGGTCATGCGGCATCAGGTTGTCCGCTTCGGCCTGGCCGAGGCGTTCCTTGACGGCGCGTTCCACGCGGACGAGGCCGGCGCGGAACTGGTTCTCGGCCAGCTCGCCCACGCAACGGACGCGGCGGTTACCCAGGTGATCGATGTCATCGACTTCGCCACGGCCATTGCGCAGCTCGACGAGGATCTTGATCACGGCCAGCACGTCTTCGTTGGCCAGCGTCATTGCGCCGGTCAGTTCGTCACGGCCGATGCGGCGGTTGAACTTCATGCGGCCGACAGCCGACAGGTCGTAGCGGTCCGGGCTGTAGAACAGGCCGTTGAACAGCGCTTCCACCGACTCTTCGGTCGGCGGTTCGCCAGGACGCATCATGCGGTAGATCGCCACGCGCGCGGCCGTCTGGTCGGCGGTGTCGTCGATGCGCAGCGTCTGCGAGATGTAGGCGCCCTGGTCCAGGTCGTTCGTGTACAGCGTCTGGATCGCCGAGATGTTGGCGTCGCGCAGGCGGCCCAGCAGCTCTTCGGTCAGCTCGTCGTTGGCCACGGCCACGACTTCGCCCGTTTCCGGATCGACGATGTTCTTGGCCAGCACGCGGCCCAGCAGGTAGTCTTCCGGCACGGAGATGTGGGCGATGCCGGCGGCTTCGATTTCACGGACGTGCTTGGCGTTGATGCGCTTGTCCTTCGTGACGATCGTCTTGCCGTCCTTCGGATTGACGATGTCGAAGCGCGCGACTTCACCGCGCAGGCGTTCGGCCACGAACTCGAGTTCGCCGCCTTCCGAGCGCAGGTTGAAGTTGTCGAACACGAAGAAGTTCGCCAGGATCTGTTCCGGCGTCATGCCGATGGCCTTCAGCAGGATCGACACCGGCATCTTGCGGCGACGGTCGACGCGGAAGTACAGGATGTCCTTCGGATCGAACTCGAAGTCCAGCCACGAGCCGCGGTAAGGAATGATACGGGCCGAGAACAGCAGTTTGCCGGACGAGTGCGTCTTGCCGCGGTCGTGCTCGAAGAACACGCCCGGGGAACGGTGCAGCTGCGACACGATGACGCGCTCGGTGCCGTTGATGACGAACGAGCCGGTGGTCGTCATCAGGGGCAGTTCGCCCATGTAGACTTCCTGCTCCTTCATTTCCTTGACGACCGGCTTGGTTGGCGATTCCTTGTCCAGGATCACCAGGCGCACTTTCGCGCGCAGCGGGGAAGCGAAGGTCAGGCCACGGAGTTGGCACTCTTTCACGTCAAACGCAGGGTCGCCCAGCACGTAGGAGAGGAACTCCAGACGTGCGAAACCATTGTGCGAAACGATCGGGAAGATGGAACTGAAGGCGGACTGCAGGCCTTCGTTCTTGCGTGTGGACACCGGAGTGTGCTCTTGCAAGAAGTTTTCGTAGGACTCGAGCTGGGTCGCCAGCAGGAACGGAACGTTGTGGACGTTGGCGCGTTTCGCGAATGATTTGCGAATGCGTTTCTTCTCAGTAAATGAGTAGTGCATGGACACTCCGTGAGTGACAGGAAAGGGTAGAAAATTCAGGTTTCGGCTTGTATGCTTGCGTTATAGTTCAGAAAGCAGACAGGCAAACGACAGGCGAAACCTCAAGGCACTACCATCTCGCGCCGGGCAATTCAGATGGGCTTGATACAGATACTGGTGCTGCTGGAAACTGGTGTTGCATGAAACCGGTGTTGCCTGAAACTGCTGCAACGGCACCGAATGAAACAGGGTACCGCGGAATCGTATGAGGCTGAATACGATAGAGACGACAAAGGAGCCAAAGCCGGACCTCCCTCTTTTCAGAAGGAAGTCCGTAGCTTTGGCTCAGGCGCTAAAGAAAGCTGGCGCCGATGATACGATTACTTCAGGTCGGCCTTGGCGCCAGCTTCTTCCAGCTTTTTCTTGCCGGCTTCAGCGTCAGCTTTCGACAGGGCTTCTTTCACCGTTTTCGGTGCGCCGTCGACGACGTCTTTGGCTTCTTTCAGGCCCAGACCGGTGATTTCACGAACAGCCTTGATGACGCCGACTTTGTTCGCGCCGATTTCGGTCAGCACCAGGTTGAATTCGGTCTGCTCTTCAGCAGCAGCAGCACCGCCGCCGCCAGCTGCAGGAGCGGCCGACAGGGCAGCTGCCGACACGCCGAATTTTTCTTCGAAAGCTTTGACCAGGTCGTTCAGTTCCAGGACGGTCAGGTTGCCAACGGCTTCCAGGATATCTTCTTTGCTAATTGCCATTTGAAACTCCTAATTAATTTGTATGCTTACAGATTGATTACTTGACTCGAAAAACGGGCTGCGCAGCAAATGCTGTTAAGCAGCCGGGGCTTCTTCAGCCGCAGGGGCGTCAGCCGCTGGGGCTTCGGCGCCACCGCCGTTTTTCTCGGCCAGAGCGGCCAGACCACGTGCAAAGCCTGCAACCGGAGCCAGCCAGACGCCAGCCAGCTGGGCCAGCAGGACTTCACGGCTCGGGATGCTCGCCAGTGCCGACACGCCAGCTACGTCGAGCTGCTTGCCTGCAAAGTTACCTGCCTTGATGACCAGTTTGTCGTTGGTTTTGGCGAAGTCGTTGATGACTTTCGCTGCAGCCACGGCGTCGTCCGAGATCGAGTAGATCAGCGGGCCGGTCATTGCATCAGCCAGGTTGGCGAACTGCGTACCTTCCACAGAGCGGCGAGCCAGCGTGTTCTTCAGAACACGCAGGTACACACCCTGGGCACGCGCTTTGGCACGAAGTTGCGTCAAGTGAGCAACCTGGATGCCACGGTACTCGGCCACGACGATCGTTTGCGCAGATGCTACTTTTGCGGAAACTTCGGCGACGACGGCCTTTTTGTCATTCAGATTGAGACCCACGGTCAACCTCCTTAAATGATGGGCAGCAAATGCCGCACATCGGTTCGAACAACGGCGTCCGAGGTTTAGGAGTCCAATGGACTACGAAACTTGATCGGGTACACCATCTGCGTTGGGAGCGCCGGCTTGCGCCCTTGCTATTAACCTTCCGCCTGCCTGCTGCATCGGGCCCAACGGTCTTTGAAGGCCTGGCCGGCTCTTGCGAACCGGCCAGCCCAAAGATGTGCCCGGCAGCGCATCGCTGCGCGCCGGGACTTGATTCTTTACTTAGGCTGCCAGGCCGGCGTGGTCAACACGCACGCCTGCACCCATCGTCGACGACAGGGCGACCTTGCGCAGGTACACACCTTTCGACGAAGCTGGCTTGGCTTTGTTCAGCGCGTCGATCAGGGCAA
Organism: Oxalobacteraceae bacterium UBA6704; assembly: GCA_002454505.1. Lineage (GTDB taxonomy): Bacteria > Pseudomonadota > Gammaproteobacteria > Burkholderiales > Burkholderiaceae_D > Rugamonas. The sequence continues at coordinate 2,392 of DKJA01000064.1, read as the reverse complement.
CCAGGTTGCTCTTCAGATCTGCATCGCTGAACGATTTACGGCCGATCGTTGCGTGGATGATACCTGCCTTGTCGGTGCGGTACTGGACCTGGCCGGCTTTGGCGTTCTTCACGGCGGTGGCGACGTCAGGCGTCACGGTACCGACTTTCGGGTTTGGCATCAGACCGCGTGGGCCCAGGATCTGGCCCAGGGTACCGACGATACGCATCGTGTCAGGCGAGGCGATCACGATGTCGAACGGCATGTCGCCGGCCTTCACGCGTTCTGCCAGGTCTTCCATGCCGACCACGTCTGCGCCAGCTGCCTTGGCAGCTTCAGCCTTTTCGCCGGAAGCGAAGACGGCGACGCGAACGGTCTTGCCGGTGCCTGCTGGCAGCACGACGGAACCGCGAACGACCTGGTCCGATTTCTTCGGATCCACGCCCAGCTGGACGGACACGTCGATCGATTCGTTGAACTTGGCCGTAGCCAGTTCCTTGATCAGCGTGACAGCGTTGTCGAAGGCGTACACTTTGGTACGGTCTACTTTAGCCTTGATGGCTTGTGCGCGTTTGGACAGTTTTGCCATGATCAGATGCCCTCGACGGTGATGCCCATCGAACGTGCGGAACCGGCGATGGTGCGCACGGCAGCATCCAGGTCGGCGGCGGTCAGGTCCGGGGTCTTCAGTTTAGCGATTTCTTCCGCTTGAGCGCGGGTCAGCGTGCCGACTTTGTCGGTATGCGGCTTCGGCGAACCTTTTTGCACGCCGGAGTGCTTCTTGATCAGGAACGTTGCCGGTGGCGTCTTCATCACGAACGTGAAGGACTTGTCGGCGAACGCGGTGATCACGACCGGGATCGGCATGCCTGGTTCCATACCCTGGGTCTGCGCATTGAATGCCTTGCAGAATTCCATGATGTTCAGACCGCGCTGACCCAGTGCCGGGCCAATCGGAGGGGATGGGTTTGCCTTACCAGCTGGTACTTGCAGCTTGATAAAGCCAATGATTTTCTTTGCCATGATGGCTTCCTATCGTTGGGATTTGAGTAGTAGCGCCCCGCCGGTACTGACTGGCAGGGCTCCTCTTACGGATTGACGCTCCGTTTGGCGGTGAAACTTATACTTTTTCGACCTGGCCGAATTCGAGCTCGACTGGCGTGGCGCGACCGAAGATGGTGACCGAGACGCGCACTTTCGATTTCTCGTAGTTGACTTCCTCGACGTTGCCGTTGAAGTCGGTGAACGGGCCATCCTTGATGCGGACCTGCTCGCCCACTTCGTACAGCACTTTCGGCCGCGGCTTCTCGACGCCCTCTTGCATCTGCGTCATGATCTTGTCGATCTCGCGCGCCGGGATCGGCGTCGGCTTGTTCGACTTGCCGCCGATGAAACCGGTGACCTTGGCGGTGTTCTTGACCAGGTGCCACGTTTCATCCGTCATTTCCATTTCCACCAGCACGTAGCCGGGGAAGAAACGACGCTCGGTGACGGACTTCTGGCCATTCTTCACTTCGACGACCTCTTCGGTCGGAACGAGGATCTGGCCGAACTGTTCCTGCATGCCGGCGCGTTCGACGCGCTCGGTCAGCGCCCGCTGCACACTTTTTTCCATGCCGGAGTAAGCATGCACAACGTACCAGCGCTTGTTGCTGACTGGTACGCTGACAGGAGCGTCTTGTGCCGGGACTTCGCCCGGCACTTCGTCTTGCACGTTATCGCTCATTATCTTTTCCAACCCAGGATGACGTCGTACAACAGGAACTCGAGCAGCTTGTCCGTACCCCACAGGAAGATCGCCATGACGACGACAAAGCCGAAGACCAGCAACGTGATCTGCGTGGCTTCCTTGCGCGTAGGCCAGACGACTTTCTTGGTTTCGCGAACGGCTTCTTTCGCAAAATTGATGAAATCGCGACCGGTGGTGGAGGTGTAGGCAATGCCGACGGAAATAAGCAAACCAACCACAAGCGCAGCTGCCCGCACCAGGGTTGGTTGACCTGCCAGGTAAAAGAACCCGACGACGCCCGCAATCGCCGCAACCACCGCCAACACGACTTTCAGCTTATCGCCGGACGTGCTGACGGTTTGCACGGATTGATTAGACATTCTGTGTTTACTTTCGGTGCCCTGCACCTGAATTCGGTGGCAGGGGCGGAGGGCCTCGAACCCCCAACCTTCGGTTTTGGAGACCGACGCTCTGCCAATTGAGCTACGCCCCTACGTAAAACTTAACAGTGAATCCGCTATTCTAGCACCCAACATAGTTGGGCGCCAGAACTAGTTGGCCCGTACTGCCTGGGCCGGATTCAGTGGCAACTGCTTAGGCCAGGATCTTGGCAACAACGCCGGCGCCGACGGTACGGCCGCCTTCGCGGATTGCAAAGCGCAGACCTTCTTCCATGGCGATCGG
>DKJA01000162.1 GCA_002454505.1 Oxalobacteraceae bacterium UBA6704 | reverse complement strand
TACCGCCCCGGCACCGGTGCTGCGCGACAGCGCCACGCGCCGCAGCGCGCCGATGGTCACCATCCGCTTCTAAGCAGCGCCCTGCACTCGGAAGGCACGCCATGGCCAAGCCGTCCGGCTCCCGTCTCGTTGTCTACGCCGCGCTGGTCGGCAACCTGTGCATCGCCATCGCCAAGTTCGTCGCCGCCGGGATGTCCGGCAGTTCGGCGATGCTCAGCGAAGGCGTGCATTCGCTGGTGGACACCACCAACGAACTCCTGCTGCTGTACGGCCTGCACCGCGCCGACAAGAAGCCCGACACCGTGCACCCGTTCGGGTATGGCCGTGAGCTGTACTTCTGGAGCTTCATCGTCGCCCTGCTGGTGTTCGCGGCCGGCGCGGGCGTATCTGCCTATGAAGGCATCCTGCATATCCGCAACCCGGAACCGGCCACCAACCACACGGTGAGCTACTTGGTGCTGGGCATCTCGTTCCTGTTCGAGGGCGGCTCGTGGTGGGTAGCGCTGCGCGAATTCCGGGCCACCAAGGGGCCGATGGGCTATTTCGAAGCCTTCCGGCGTAGCAAGGATCCGTCCACCTTCACCGTGCTGCTGGAAGACAGCGCCGCCCTGCTCGGGCTGGCGTTCGCGGCGATCGGCCTGGCCGCCGCGCAGTGGCTGGACATGCCCGAGCTCGATGGCGTGGCCTCGCTGTGCATCGCCGGCGTGCTGGCGCTTACCGCGTTCCTGCTGGCGCGCGAGACCAAGGGCCTGCTGGTCGGCGAGCCGGCGCACCCCAGCGTCGCCCGGCGGATCATGGCCGTGGCCGACACCGATGCCGACCTGCGCAAAGCCAACGGCGTCACCACCATGCAGATGGGGCCGGACCAGGTCGTGGCGATGCTGAGCGCCGAATTCGAGGACGACCGCACCACCCCGCAGATCGAGGCGTGCATTACCCGCATCGAACAGGCGGTCAAGGCCGAATACCCCGAGCTGGTGGCCCTGTTCGTGAAGCCGCAGACGCCCGAAGTGTTCCGTGCCCGGCGTGCGGCATTGGGGGACCCGGGATGAAGCCTTCAGCTGGCCGGGCATGGCCGCCAGCGGTGTGTTCATGGCCACCACGGCCGATCGGATAATCTACCCGGCCCCTGCCTGGCTTTCGGCTGCGAGACTCCTTGAACGTGACGGACCCCATAGACGGACACAGCCGGCGCGACACCGAGCGCATGAAGATGGCGCTGGCGGCCGGCGCCATCGTCGGCACCTGGTTCTGGGACGTGGCCAATGACCGGCTGACCGTCGACGAGGCGCTGACCGACGCCTTCGGCCTGGACCCGGCCTCGCCGCAGCACGAGCTGCGCCTGGAACAGGTGCTGCATGCCGTGCACCCGGACGACCATGCCGAACTGGTGGCGGCGATCAACGACGCGATGGTGCGCGGCGGCCGCTACGCGCACCAGTACCGCGCGCGCAACGCGCAGGGCCAGTACCGCTGGCTGGAGGCCATCGGCCGGGTCGACCTGGACGATACCGGGCGCCCGCAGGGCTTCCAGGGCGTGCTGATCGACATCGATGACCGCCGCCAGGTGGAAGCGCAGCGCGACCAGGCCCAGGCGCTGCTGCGCTCGTTCGTGGAAGCCGCGCCCGGCGTGGAAAGGGACGAGCTGGCGGAAAAAACCGGCGTCGCCTTCAGCTGACCTGCGTCAGCCTGCCGGCGCGCGCCGGCAGGCTGCACTCAGTGCAGGAGGTCGTCCGCGTGGCGCACGCGTCCGCCCGCGTGGCGCACCACGGCCGGAATGAGCGCGGTGACCGCATTGCCCGCCTCGTCTGCGCCCATACCCGCATGCGTGGCGAACAGCGAGCGTGGCAGGTGCGCATCCAGCAGCGGTCGCAGTGCTGACAGTCGCACCCAGAACGACGTACCAAGGGTGAAGTCTTCGTCGGCAGTGTGGTCCACCGCAAGTCCGATCCGGGCGCGCAGGGCGCCTCGCGCGCGCGCTGGGATGGGGAGCGGCGCGTGTTCCGATCGCGCATGAAGCACCAGGCCGAGCTCCGGCTCGCTGGAAAATGCGCTGAAAATGCGGGTCAAGGCGGCGGCGTCTGGCAAGACGGATCCGGCAGCCGGCGTCAGCTGCACCTGTTCGCCCTCCGAGTAGAGAAGCTCGGCAGTCTCCAGGAACGACAGGGCAGCGTCCTGCCGCTCGTCGATGACCCGGATATCCACCGCGACCCGTTGGTCCCCTTCGCGCTGCGTTGCCTGCTCCACGGCAGCACGCAGTCCTGCGGGCGTGGTGACCACAACGCGCCAGGGCAACCCGGTGCTGCGCAGGGCGGCCAGCTGATCGCCCAGGTTGTCGCTGTCGATTGCCTGCAGTATCACGCACGGTCGGGCAGGCGACTGTGGCGCCTTGGGGACGACCAATGCCTGCCGGGTCGCTTCCAGCCACGCATGCCCCAGCCGCATGTCCGGTTCCAGCACCGCGCCTTCGGCCCATTCGTTCCACGCGTTGATGAAGACCAGCCGCTCGGCCGCAGGCACCGCGGACAGGCGCCCGTGGATCGTGGTCGACAGCCAGTCGCGGTAGCCGCGCGGCGACGCATGCAAATATACGCGGCCCTTCCCGGATCGCCGCGCCTCGTTGTCCCAGGCCGGATTGACTCCCGGGTACAGCGGATAGTCGGGCAGCGGGCGCGCGGCCATTTCGCTGGCCAGCTCGCGCCAGTCGCGCACGTCGCCTGCGAAGTCGGGATTGATCAGGTACTGGTCGGCGGTCAGCGCGCGCGGATTGCTCATGTTCGGCGGGAACTCCACCGCGGCGTCGAAGCCGATGTCGCGTGGGTCGGGGCGCTCGAAGCCCTGCACATAGGCCAGGTGGATCTCGCCGATGTCGTGCTCGCGGCACCACTGCCGCCAGCGCTGCGCGGTGGCGCGCGCATCCGGGAACAGGTGCGGGCGGTAGACCAGCAGCATGGGCTTGCCATCGACCTTGAAGGCACGCCGGTCGCGCAGGTAATCGGCGACATGGGCAATGAACGCCAGGTCGTCCTCGGCGCTGTGCTGCTGCGCGATCAGGATGTCGTCGTTGCGCCCATCCCAGCGCCGCGCCCAGTTCTCGTTGGCCCAGCACAGGCAGAACGGCATCTCGATGCTGTCATCGGCCAGCCACTGGCGGAGCGGGTCTTCCATCAGCGTGGTGCCGCTGAACCAGTAATAGTAGAAGCAGAACGCGCCAACGCCGTACTCGCGCGCCAGGGTCGCCTGGTCGCGCATCACCTGCGGATTGCGCAGGTCATAGAAACCCAGGTCGGCCGGCAGCCGCGGCTGCACGTGGCCCTCGAACTGGGGCAGGGCGCGCGCGACGTTGCGCCATTCGGTGAAACCCTTGCCCCACCAGGCATCGTTCTGCGGAAACGGGTGGAACTGCGGCAGGTAGAACGCCACCAGGGTGGCCGGCAGCGGCTCCGGCAGCGCTTCGCTGCGGTAGGGCACGTGGCCGATGGCCGCTTCGTCGGCGCGCACCAGCGGGCGGCGGGCGGTCCCGGAGAGGCCGCCTGCCACGCGTCCGCGGGCCGGCGGCGGTACCCAGTCGCCGTGCCTGTCCAGGAAGCGCGCGCGCAGCCGGTCGCGTTGCCCGTCTGAGAGTGGCAGCGCCCGGAAGCCGGTACGCAGCGCCAGGTAAACCGCTGCGCGCAGGCGGCCCTTGAGGGTGGTCATGGACGGCGGACCCCGGTCAGGGCGAACGCGGCAACGGGCATGGGGGCTCCAACACAGCGGTAATGCCCGTCATTCT
>DKJA01000029.1 GCA_002454505.1 Oxalobacteraceae bacterium UBA6704 | reverse complement strand
CATCCTGGCGCACTTCGGCGTGGCCAATACCGCTGCCGCCGGCGAAGTGCCGCCGACCGTGCGTTACGCCTTCTACTTCGGCGCGGTGGTGCTGCTGGCCTCGATCGCCTGGACGGTGTTCAGCACCCGCGAGTACTCCCCGACCGAGCTGGCCAGCTTCGACGATGCCGAGCCGCCGGCCGTGCACCAGTCCGCGCCTGTCGCCGGGCCGCCGCCGATGCTGCAGATCGGTGGCTGGATTGCGCTCGGCCTGGCGCTGGCTGCGGCCATCGCCTGGCGCAACGGCGACAAGATGCTCTACGTGCTGGCCGGGCTGTGCATCGCCTACGGCCTGCTGCTTGGCGTGGCGCGGCTGCTGCCGGGCCCGCACATGCTGGCCATCATCGTCGATGACCTGCGCAGCATGCCACGCACCATGCGCCGCCTGGCGTGGGTGCAGTTCTTCTCGTGGTTCGCGCTCTTCGCGATGTGGATCTACACCACTGCCGCGGTGGCCGGTACCCATTTCGGCTCTACCGATCCTGCTTCGGCCGCCTATAACGAGGGCGCCAACTGGGTGGGCGTGCTGTTCGGCGCTTACAACGGCTTTGCCGCACTCGCGGCGCTGTTGATTCCGCTGATGGTGCGGCTGATGGGCCTGCGCCTGAGCCACTTGGTCAACCTGTGGCTGGGCGGCCTCGGGTTGATCTCGCTGATGCTGATCGACGACCCGAAGTGGCTGCTGCTGTCGATGGTCGGGGTCGGTTTCGCCTGGGCCTCGATCCTGTCGCTGCCGTATGCACTGCTGTCTGACAGCGTGCCGGCGGCCAAGATGGGCGTGTACATGGGCCTGTTCAATTTCTTCATCGTCATTCCGCAGCTGGTCGCGGCCAGCGCGCTGGGCTTCATGCTGCGCCTGTGGCTGGGCGGCAACCCGATGCACGTGCTGGCGCTGGGTGGCGTCAGCCTGTTGATCGCCGGGTTGTGCGTGCTGCGGGTGCCGTCCCACCAGGAGGTGGTCTGATGCTGTCTCGTTCGCGTTTGTCGCTGGGCCTTTCGTTCGCGCTGCTGGCCGGCCATGCCGTTGCCGCCCCGCGCCCCGAGTACGTGGGCACGCTGGAGCCGTTCGCCAGCGATGCGGTGTACTTCGTGGTCACCGACCGCTTCGTCAACGGTGACCCGTCCAACGACCACCGCGAGCAGGGCGGCAGGCACCGCACCTTCGACATTCCGGTGCCGTGCCCGGACAAGGTCGACGGCAACATCGGCTATCTCGGCGGCGACTTCAAGGGCGTGCTCGACAATGCCGACTACATCCGCAACCTCGGTTTCGGTGCGGTGTGGATCACCCCGATCATCGACAACCCGGATGAGGCCTTCACGGGCAGCAAGCCGATCAGCTGCACCAGCACCCTGACCGACCGCGGCAAGACCGGGTACCACGGCTACTGGGGCATCAACTTCTACAAGCTCGACGAGCACCTGCCCAGCGCGGACCTGGATTTCGCCGGGCTCACCCGCGGCCTGCACGACGCCAGGCTGAAGGTCGTGCTGGACATCGTCGGCAACCACGGTTCGCCGGCCTGGACCATGCCGGTAAAGCAGCCGCAGTTCGGCCAGATCTTCGACAAGGACGGCAAGCTCATTGCCGACCACCAGAACCTGCCGCCGCAGCAGCTGGACCCCAAGCACAACCCGCTGCACGCGTTCTACAACAACATCGGCCCGGTCGACGCCGCGAAGGGCTCGATCTTCGATGGCAACCTGGCCGAGCTGGGCGATTTCAACCAGGCCAACCCGGGGGTGATGGACTATCTGGTCGGCGCCTACCTGCAGTGGACGGCGCAGGGCGTGGATGCGCTGCGCATCGACACCATCGGCTGGCTGCCGCACCCGTGGTGGCATGAATTCGTCAACCGCATCCGTGCCGCGCACCCGGGCATGTTCATGTTTGGCGAGGCGTTCGACTACGACGCCGGCAAGATCGCCGAACACACCTGGCCGTCCAACGCGAACGTGAGCGTGCTGGACTTCCCGTTGCGTGGCGCGATGTCCAGCGTGTTCGGCAGGGAGCAGAAGGGCTTCGAGGCGCTGGCCGAACCGCTGCATCTGGTCGGTGGACCGTACGCCAATCCGTACGAGCTGATGAGCTTCTACGACAACCACGACATGGCACGGCTGGATGCCACCGACGACGGCTTCATCGACGCCCACAACTGGCTGTTCACCGCGCGCGGCATTCCGGTGCTGTACTACGGCTCGGAAACCGGCTTCATGCGCAGCCGTGCCGAGCACGCCGGCAACCGCGCGTACTTCGGCCAGGCGCGGGTGGACGCCGCGCCGCAGAGTCCGATCTTCGCGCCGCTGCAGCGCATCGCCAGGCTGCGTGAAGCGACCCCGGCGCTGCAGCGCGGGCTGCAGGTCAACGAGCGCCTGCAGGGCGATGACGCGGTGTTCTTCCGCGTGCTCCAGCACGGCGACACCGCGCAGACCGCGCTGGTGCTGTTGAACAAGGGCGACACCGCGCGCAGCATCGAAGTCAGCCGCTACCTCCAGCCGGGCACCTGGCGCGACGCGCTGGGCGGCGGCAGCCAGGCCGTCACGCGCAGCCTGAAGGCGGAGGTGCCTGCGCACGGGGTGAAGGTGTACGTGCTGGATGCACCGGTGAAGCAGAAGGCGCTGGAAGCCGAGCTGGCCAGAGCGGTGGCGGACCAGCAGGCACGGACCGACCGGCTTTCCCGGTAGGTGCCGACCGTTGGTCGGTGCGCCGGGACCACCGACCAACGGTCGGTGGCTACCGGGTGGGTACAATGTCCTTTCTTCCTTCCGCCCCGCATTGCACCCGCCGCATGACTGACTTGCCCCCACAGACCCCCCTTGAAACGCTGCTGCAGTCCGCCATGGATGGCCAGCTGCCGATCGGGACGTTCATGAAGGCCTTCGTCGCCTCCGACGTGGTGCTGCTCACCGGCAGCCTGGTCACCGCCGACGGCAGCGGTTTCGACCCGCTGCTGTTCGACAAGCAGGGCACCCTGCACGTGGCGGTGTTCACCGACATGGCGCGCGTGGGTGTCCACGGCCAGCAGGCCCCGCATACGATCCGAATGCGCATGATCGAGGTGCTCAAGCGCGTGCCCGGCGGGTATGGCGTGGTGGTGAATCCGGGCACGTCGCTCGGCCTTGAGCTGTCCCCGGCCGGCATCGGCGAAATCCTCAAGGACTTCGCCTGACCTCGATGTACCGCCCAGCAATGCAGACGTGATCGCGATGTGGATGAACGCGGCTTCAGCGTGACATCGCTTAGAGATCCCGATCACACAATCCCTACACAGAACCGGTTGCTAGACTCGTCCCCGTCAAATCGGCGGACCTCTATGCAGACTCAGTCTTCCCGCGTCATCACCGGAGTGAAGGGCCTGGACACCATCCTCAGCGGCGGTCTGCCGCAGGGACGGCTGTACCTGCTCGAAGGTCCCCCTGGCTCCGGCAAGACCACGCTG
>DKJA01000066.1 GCA_002454505.1 Oxalobacteraceae bacterium UBA6704 | reverse complement strand
CCCCGGGGACAGGCCCCTGTGGGGACAGTCCCCAATCAACGCTTCAGGAGCTTGGCAAACTCCGCCGCCGGCAGCGGCTTCCCGTAAAGATAGCCCTGCCCGTACTCGCAGCGCAGCAGCTTCAGCAGCTTCGCTTCCTCTTCCGTCTCGATGCCTTCGGCCACCACCTTCATGTCGAGGTTGTGGGCCAGCGTGACGATCGTCGATACCAGCGCCATGTAGGCCGCATCCTGCGTCATCTTGATGACGAAGGAGCGGTCGATCTTCAGCACGTCCACCGGCAGCGTCACGAGATACGCCAGCGACGAGTAGCCGGTGCCGAAATCGTCCACCGCCACCGGCACGTTCAGCTCGCGCACGCGGGTGAGGATGTCGACGGCGCGGCGGTGGTCGGAAACGAGGCTGCTCTCCGTGACCTCGATCGACAGCGGCCGCAGTTCGGCGCCTGCCGTGTTCAGCGCGCGCTCGATGTCGTCGAACAGCGAGTCGCAGCGGAACTGCGCCGGCGCCACGTTGACGGCGATCTGCGGCGGGCAGCGGCCTTCGTCGTGCCAGCGGCGCCAGTCGGCCATCGCCTGCTGCATCACCTGGCGGCCCACCTGTATCACCAGGCCGCTGCGTTCCAGCACGGGCACGAATTCGGCCGGCTGGATCAGGCCCCGCTGCGGATGGCGCCAGCGCACCAGTGCCTCGGCGCCGGCCAGCTTGCCGGTGCGCAGATCGACCTTCGGCTGGTACACCGTCTCGAACTGGTTCAGTTCCACCGCCTCGCGCAGCTCCGCTTCGAGGCTGATCTGCCGGGCCAGCGCGTGGTCCGCATCGCGGTCGTAGAAGCCGATCGCCTCGTCCATCGTGCGGGCGCCGGCCAGCGCATCCCAGGCCTTCACCAGCAACTCGTCGGCATTGGTGCCGTCCTCGGGCAGCATGGCCGCGCCCACATTGATCGTGCACCAGATCTTGTGGTGGTCCACCTGGTAGGAGCCCTGCAGCAGCGGGATGATCGTGTCGCGCGCGTACTTGCGGGGCGAACGCTCTTCGTCGGCCGGGTAGAACAGCGCGAAACGGCCGATGCCCACGTGGGACAGCACCATCCGCTCGGCCACTTCGTCCTTCAGGCGCCGCGCCACCTGCCGCATCAGGCCGATGGCGGCCGCGTTGCCGTAGGCGGAGCTGATCTCGTCGAAACGGTTGATGTTGATGAGCAGGACGGTGCCGCTGGCATTGACGGCGGCCAGTGCGGCGATTTCCTCGTCGAAGCGCAGCCGGCTCGGCAGGCCGGACAGTGCATTCGTCCGCGCCAGCCGGAACAGCTCCTGCGCATTGTTCAGCCGCTCGATGCCGTAGCTGAGCTCATTGCCCAGCTCGCCGGCACGCTCGCGGTAGAAATGATCGAACAGTTCCGCGCGGGACGAGTAGAACGACACCACGCCCCAGCACTTGCCGTTGACGAACAGCGGAATCGCCATGCACGACGCGATCTGGCGCTTGCGGCAGCCGCCATGCAGGTCGTTGGAGAACTGCAGCCGGCCGCTGGCGACTGCCGCTGCCGCCAGCTCCGGCACAAACCAGTCCGCAACCGCCTGGCTGTCGCCATCGCTGCCTGCGCCGGACCACTGGTGCTCGGTGCCGTCGCGCGCGGCCGAAGTGAACAGCGTCAGGCCGCCGGTGGCTTCATCGACGCGGCTGATGTCCACCAGGTCCAGGCCCGGCTGGTGCGCCGCCACGCGGCAGGTGTCGAGGCACAACGACTCCAGCGTCTTCGCCCGAGAAATGATGGCGGACAGGCGCGACAGCAGCACGTAGAAATTATCGTGGCGGATCAGCGCCCGTTCCTTTTCCACTTCCTTCGTCATGTCCACCGCGGTACCGCCAAGGAAAGGCTGGCCGTTGACGTCGATGGGGAATTTGTGGACCAGCCAGTGGCGGCTGCCGTCGTGCGACGTTTCCATCGTCTTGATGGTTTCGCCGTTGTCGAGCACGGCGCGGTCCTGTTCTTCCAGGCTGTGGCGCACGTCTTCCGGCCAGAAGTGGCTGTCGTCCATGCCGACGACGGTGGGCACGCCGAAGAAGCCGTGCAGCGCCGCGTTGCCCATCACGTAGCTGCCGGCACGGTCCTTGATCCACAACGGGGAAGGGGAGTGTTCGGCAAAGCCCGTCAGAAAGCTCTCCGCGCGGGACAGCCGCGTTTGCAATGCGAGGTGCTCTGCCGCTGTGGCGGCGAGATCCGTCAATGCGCGGCGCTGCTCGGCGCTCATGGCCGGCGGGGCATAGGAGAGCAGCTGCGCCTCGTCCGCCAGCGCCGCGGCCGGCACGGCGCGGCCGCACAGGAAGGCGGCCAGGTGCAGCAGTGCAGGCGGGTAAGTGTCCTGGCCGGCGGGTTGTTCCAGCCGGTGTTCCTGTGGGGCGATATTGTTCATCTTGATTCTACTGAGGTGCCATTATCGTCGCACGGTGCCGCGGTGGCGGCCATGCTGCTTTGGACAGAGTTGCCGGCGTTCAGTCGAACAGCTTGAATTTCAGCTGGATCGCCAGTGCGCCGTGCAGCCTGTCCTTGTACGTCGGTACGATAGCAAAGTTCACGCCTACCCGTTCGTACTCCAGGCTCAGCGTAGGGATGGCGGCGAGGAACCAGCCGCCGTCGCGCATCTTCGGATAGCCGTCGAAACCGCCGACGACCGCGCCGATGCGAACCGGGCCCAGCTTGAAGGGCTGGTAATAGATGCCGGCGTAATTCGAGATGGCCCGGTCGCTGTTGTGGAAACGCCCCACGGTGGCCGATGCCACGGTGGAAAAACGGTACTCGGCGCCGATGCCGGGGTTGGTGTCGTCGAAACCCTTGTCGCGCTGGAAGTGATACGAATAGAAGCCGGGATTGACCCACAGCTCGCCGAGCGGCTGGTTCTCGATGACTTCGAACGGGTTCGCCTGCGCGAACAGCGACAGCGACGCCAGCGCGGCGCCCAGCAATGCGTGTTTCATCCGGTTTTCCTGAGTGAGTTTATTGCGCGGCAATTATAGCGATAGCGCAAACTTTGCGGGCCTGTTGATCGATGCTTAATGATTTCCATATTGAAATTGACTGCTTATAGGCAATAGATGACAGTAGGCCTCCACACATCAGGGAGGCCGATATGAAAAGGGAAGTGCTCATCATGCTGGCGGCAGTGGCGGTGCTGGCCGCCTGCGCATCGACGACGAAGCCGGGCGTGGTCGGCGTCCAGCGCCAGCAGCTGATGCTGGTGTCCGCCGACACTGTCGAGAAAATGGCGCTGGTCAACTACACGCAGCAGAATCGCGACGCCCAGGTGGCCGGCAAGCTCGTCACCAAAGGCGCCGAATACGACCGGCTGAAGCGGGTGGCCACGCGCCTGCAGAAACACGTGACGACCTTTCGCGACGATGCGGCGCAATGGAACTGGCAGCTGGCACTGATCGACGCGCCCGTCATCAACGCCACCTGCGCGCCCGGCGGCAAGATCACTTTTTATACGGGCATCGTGCGCCAGCTGAAGCTGACCGACGACGAGATCGCCAGCATCATGGGCCACGAAATCGCCCACGCGCTGCGCGAACACGGCCGCGAGCGCGTGTCGCGCGCCTATGCGCAGAACGCGATCACGTCCACCGCGCTGGCAGCTGCACCGAACAGCCAGGCCCAGCTCGAAGCGGCAAACGCCGTCGCGCATTACCTGTACGTGCTGCCGAACTCCCGCCAGAACGAATCCGAGGCCGATGCGATGGGCCTGGAGCTGGCCGCCCGCGCCGGCTACAAGCCGGAAGGCGCCATCTCCGTGTGGCGCAAAATGCAGGCGCTGTCGCAGGGTAAACAGCCGGCCGAGTTCACGTCCACCCATCCTTCCGACGCCACCCGCATCAAGGAGCTGACGGCGATGCTGCCGAAGGTGACGCCGCTGTACCAGGTGGCATCCCGCAAATAGGCCTCAGCGAACGGCCGAGCCCGTGTCCACCATGGTGTCTGACACCGACATGGACACGAGCCCGGCCATGGCTGCCTGCTTACTGCAGCGCCGGCGTGTTTTCGCCGAAGTACTCGTGCGAATCGGCGTTGTCGATCGCGCGGGTCACGTTGCTGGTGGCCAGCGATGCCGCGGCGGACTGGCCGTAGGCCCAGTCGTCGGTCGCGGCCACGGCGTTGAAGTGGCTCGTTTCATGGACCAGCGTGCCGCCTTTCGAGTCCGTACCGCTGGTCGGGGCGCTCCAGAACGCGTTGCACACATAGATCTTGTACGGCTGCGTCGGATACACGTAGGCGTAGTAACTCTCCTTGCAGCTGCAATCGACGACCACGGGCTTGTTGTCCAGCGCATCCTTGATCGCCGTGAAGTGCGATTTCACCGTGGTGTAGCGCGTGGCGTTATAGCTGCCGAACCATTTAGTGTAGCGGGTGCCGGCCGTGCCCGCATTGAGGTAGGCGGTGGCACCGTTGGCCATGGTTTTCGCCGCGGTCATGGCCGATGCGATCGACGTCTGCTGCGAGGCGCTGCACTGGCTGTAGGTCAGGCCTGCCTCGCCGGTTGGCACCGCAACCGCGCGCTGCGCATTGGTGCCTTCGATCCACACCTTGGTGATGTCCGACTGCAGCAGATCGTCGTCGGGCGACGGCGCCTGCTTGCCGGCCGCGCGGATCTTGCTGTCCAATACGTCGGGCGCATGGGTGCGGAAGCGGATCGCGTAATCGCCGCTCATCGTCACGTCGTACAGCGCGGACAGTTCGACGGTCGCCGAATACGATTTGCCGGGCTGCAGCACGAAGTAATCGGCTGCCGTCGGGGCAGGGCGCTTCACGTGGCGGCCTTCATAGGCGACCGGCACGCCGTCGCGGCTGACGTCGAACAGCGCTTCCTCGATGGCGCCGAACGGCGTGTGCCACTTCAACAGGCGCTGCGGCGCGGAGCTCGTGTTGGTCAGCGTGACCTTGACGTTCAGATCCTCGCCGGGGCCAAGGGACTGCTTGTCGACCGCGATGCTTGCCACGACTCCCGTTGCCGCGTATGCGCTCATGCAAAAAGCCGCAGCCGCGACCGAACCGCCCAACCTGACGAAGTGATGCCTCATTGACGTCTCCCGAAAATGGATGAACACCGGAATTGGTGTCAACCCATCCTCACACGGGGATTAATCGGACGTCAACAATGTTAAATCGTGCGCAGACGCTGCCTGCGGCTACGGCGCAACATACCGTTTTATATGGAACAAATCCGGATAAATGTTAAATTTTGGACGTTTCTTTCGTCCGCTGCCGCTGCTTGTGGAATACCAGCGGGCTGTACGGCACGGCCGATGGCGGCGGCGAATTGAGAATGCCCGTCTTCATCGCGCCCACCACGTGCATCTCGCACGGCTTGCAGTCGAAGCGCAGCGTGTAGCGCTCGTCGCCGGACACCAGCGTCATCGGCTCGGCCTTCACCTGGCCCTGCACGCCCTGCACACCCTTGGCCTGTTTCGGGCACAGGTTGAACGAGAAGCGCAGGCAGTGCTTGGTGATCATCAGCGGCACTTCGCCCGCTTCCTCGTGGGACTCGTAGGCCGCGGCGATCAGTTGCACGCCGTGCTTGTGATAGAACGCGCGGGCCTTTTCGTTGTACACATTGGCCAGATACGACAGCTGCGTTTCCGGATACGCCGCCGGCGGTTCGGCCTTCGGCTTGCGCTGCGGACGGTCCCACGCGGCCAGGCGCGCTGCCTCGTGCGCAGCGACGGCATCGCGCCGCAGCGCATTGATCGCGGCGGAAGGCACGAACCACGGCTGCGACAGCTGCAGCGCCACATCGCTGGCCTCGAACATCGTGTTGCCCAGCTTGGCGACGCTGGTGCGCAACCCGCTTTCCGCCTGGGCCGCCTGCTGGGCCGGCTGCAGCGCGATCGCCGCATCGGTATGGGTGACGATGCCGTCCTCGTCGGTGATCGTCAGGCGCAGGCCGTCCGCATGCTCGGACAGCGCCAGCTGCACTGAAACCTTGCGGTCCGACGATTTCTTGTTCAGCACCGCTTCCCAGTGATGGTCGCGGTTGCGGTGGATTTCCAGGCCCACTTTCAGGCCCGTCAGGGCGCCCATCAGCTCGTTCGGGAACACGCGCCAGCGCTGGCCTTCCGCATCCTCGCCCAGTTTCTGCACCGTGTTGGCCTGGATGCCGAAGGTGTCGCGCTTGTGCATGAAGTTCAGGCCGTCGCCATTGGCCATCGGCGCATCGGTGACGAGGTCGAAATGGTCGTTGCCCAGCCGTGTGATGGTGCCCAGCTTGACGCCCAGGTATTTCGGCGAATCGAAGGCGCCGATATCGTCCTGGCGGCCCGTGGCGAAATAATCCGTGTGGCCGCGGTTGAAGTTCTTGTCCACGTCCGGCGTGAACATGACGTTCGTGCGGCCGCTGGATGCGCGCGCCAGCTCCGGGCGGCGCTCGAGGATCTCGTCCAGCAGCAACCGGTAGTGGGCCGTGATGTTCTTCACGTAGCCCATGTCCTTGTAGCGGCCCTCGATCTTCAGCGAGCGGATGCCCGCATCGATCAGCGCTTCCAGGTTGCGGCTCTGGTCGTTGTCCTTCATCGACAGCAGGTGCTTTTCATACGCGACGACGCGGCCTTGGCCGTCTGACAGCGTGTACGGCAGCCGGCAAGCCTGCGAGCAGTCGCCGCGGTTGGCGCTGCGGCCCGTGTCCGCGTGGGAGATGTAGCACTGTCCCGAAAACGCCACGCACAGCGCGCCGTGGACGAAATATTCCAGCGGCGTATCCACTTCGGCGCGGATTTCGGCGATCTGCTTGAGCGTCAGTTCGCGCGCCAGCACCAGCTGCGAGAAGCCCACGTCGCCGAGAAATTTGGCTTTCCCGGCCGTGCGGATGTCGCACTGGGTGCTGGCGTGCAGCTGGATCGGCGGCAGGTCCAGCTCCAGCAGGCCCATGTCCTGCACGATCAGCGCATCGACGCCCGCTTCGTACAGCTGCCAGATCTGCTTGCGGGCCAGGTCCAGTTCCGAGTCGTGCATGATCGTGTTCATAGTCACGAAGATGCGGGCACGGTAGCGGTGCGCGAATTCCACCAGCGCCGCGATGTCTTCCAGCGGGTTGCTGGCGTTGTGGCGGGCGCCGAAGGCGGGGCCGCCGATGTAGACCGCGTCGGCGCCGTGCAGGATCGCCTCGCGGCCGATCTCGGCGGTTTTGGCGGGCGACAGCAGTTCGAGATGATGGGCTGGCAATGACATGGCGGGCGGTCCTGAGGGCGAAGGCGGAAATTATAGCCGCAGCGGGGGGCGGTGTCACCGCCGGTCTTGCACAGCGTGCCGCCTGCCGTGCGGGCTCTTCCATATCCAGCACAGCTTCTGTCGTACTTGACGAGTTGGCGAAATGATATGGGATTGCGCCCTGGCACTGCCGGACCCCGGTTTTCCCGCTGCCCCGCTGCGGACGCTGCCACGGAACTGGTACAGCAATGGAGCAACCGCGCCGCCCGGATGATCCGATCCTGCACAACCGTTGCCCGAATCGCCGCCTGAAACCATTGGCACGCTCCTTGCCATTACCAAGCCAGGGCGGTGCCGCGCCGCCACACCACGGAGGAACCCGATGAAGACCAAAGCTGCCGTCGCCTGGAAGGCCGGCGCCCCGCTGACAATCGAAACGGTGGACCTGGAACCGCCCCGCGCCGGCGAAGTGCTGGTCGAGATCAAGGCCACGGGCATCTGCCACACGGATTACTACACGCTGTCCGGCGCCGATCCGGAAGGGCTGTTCCCGGCCATCCTCGGCCATGAGGGCGCCGGCATCGTGGTGGAGACGGGGCCTGGCGTCACGACGGTGCGCGCAGGTGACCATGTGATTCCCCTGTACACGCCGGAATGCCGCAACTGCAAGTTCTGCCTGTCGCGCAAGACCAATCTGTGCCAGGCGATCCGTTCCACGCAGGGCCGCGGCCTGATGCCCGATGCCACGTCCCGCTTCTCGCTGGACGGCAAGCCGCTGCTGCACTATATGGGCACGTCCACCTTCTCCAATTTCATCGTCGTGCCGGAAATCGCGCTGGCGACGATCCGCGAGGATGCGCCGTTCGACAAGGCCTGCTACATCGGCTGCGGCGTCACGACCGGCGTGGGCGCCGTGGTGTTCTCGGCCAAGGTGGAGGCGGGCGCCAACGTGGCCGTGTTCGGCCTGGGCGGCATCGGGCTCAATGTGATCCAGGGCGCGAAGATGGTCGGCGCCGACAAGATCATCGGTATCGACATCAATCCCGCGCGCGTCGAGATCGCGAAAAAATTCGGCATGACGCATTTCGTCAATCCCCGCGAGGTGGACAACGTGGTCGACCACATCGTGCAGTTGACGGGCGGCGGCGCCGATTACTCGTTCGAGTGCGTCGGCAACACGCAGCTGATGCGGCAGGCGCTCGAGTGCACGCACAAGGGCTGGGGCCAGTCCTTCGTCATCGGCGTGGCGGCGGCCGGCGAGGAGATCAGCACACGGCCGTTCCAGCTCGTCACGGGCCGCCAATGGAAGGGTTCCGCGTTCGGCGGCGCGCGCGGCCGCACCGACGTGCCGAAGATCGTCGACTGGTATATGGACGGCAAGATCAACATCGACGACTTGATCACCCACACGCTGCCGCTGGAACGCATCAACGAAGGCTTCGACCTGATGAAGCGGGGCGAGTCGATCCGCTCCGTCGTCCTGTACTGATCGATCAACCAACCATGGAGATGCACATGACTACCGACGTCCACATCCATCCCGCCATCGACGCGGGCATCAAACCTGCCGCCGCCGGTTTCAGCGGCGGCACGCTGACCTGCCTGTGCGCGACGGACCCCGTCACGGTCGAGATCGGCAGCCAGGTGGCGCACAACCACGCCTGCGGCTGCACCAAGTGCTGGAAGCCGACCGGCGCGCTGTTCGCCCAGATCGCCGTGGTGAGCAAGGACAAGGTGAAAGTCGTCACCAACGGCCAGAAATTGCAGGTGGTCGATCCCACCGCGACGATCCGCCGCCATGCGTGTTCCGGTTGCGGCGTGCACATGTACGGCCGCATCGAGAACCAGCAGCATGCGTTCTACGGGCTCGATTTCGTGCACACGGAACTGTCCAACGAACCCGGTTGGGCACCGCCGGAGTTTGCCGCGTTCGTGTCGTCGATCATCGAGGCGGGGGCCGATCCGGCGCAGATGGGCGCCGTGCGCTCCCACCTGAAGGAAATCGGGCTGCCGCCTTACGATTGCCTGTCGCCCGGCCTGATGGACGCGCTGTCCACCCATGCCGCGAAGCAGGCCGGCACGCTGCACCAGGCGGGTTGAGGAGGTGCGCATGACGCTGGCAAAACACGCGATCGTCCTGCTCGGCGTGCTGGCGGCTGCGGCCGCCGGTGCCGCCGAACGGCCCAACGACTTTCCCACCGTGGCGCGGGTCGAGTACGTGCTCGAATGCATGAACGAGCACGCCGGCAAGCAGGAGTTTCTCTATAAATGTTCCTGCGCGGTCGACCAGATCGGCAAGAAGATGCGCTACGAGGATTACGTGACGATGTCGGCGGCACTGCGCTACCAGACGCTGGAAGGGGAACGCGGGGCGGAATTCCGCGACCCCGAAAGCGTGAAGGCAATGGCGGGAAAATACAAGGCCATCCGGGCCGAAGCGGCCACGGCGTGCCTGATACGCTGATATTTCTGGAACGATCATGCGAACGATATTCACGGTTTTCATCCTGGCGCTGGGCGTGCCGAGCGTGGCCGCGGTGGCCGAAACGCCTTACCAGGTGGTCGACGGCAACAAGGTCGACGGCCGCACGCTGAACGGCTGGCGCACCTGGCGCGCGCTGGCCTGCGAGCGGTGCCACGGCGCCCAGCAGGAAGGCCTCGTCGGCCCGGCGCTGACGGCCAGCCTGAAGGCGCTGTCGAAAGACGATTTCAAGGCCACCGTACTGAAGGGCCGCGTGGACAAGGGCATGCCGAACTTCGACGGCAGCCCGCAGGTGGTCGAGAACATCGACAACCTGTACGCCTACCTGAAGGGCAGGGCGGACGGCGCGATCGCGCCCGGCAAGCTGCAGGAGATCGCCAAATGATGCGCCGCGCGCTCGTTGCCGCCGCCATGCTGGCCAGCGGCCTGGCGGGTGCGCAGGCGCCGGAAAACACGCCGGCCGAGCGGCCCGTGCTGCGCGTATGCCAGGATCCGAACAACCTGCCGTTTTCGCGGCGCGACCTGGCCGGCTTCGAAAACAAGATCGCCGCGTTGTTCGCCAGGGAATTGGGCTGGGACGTGGCCTATACATGGTTTCCGCAGCGGATGGGCTTTGTGCGCAACACATTGCGCGCCAAGGAACCGGGCACGGACCGCTATAAATGCGACCTGATCACGGGCGTGCCGGCCGGCTTCGACATGGGCGCCGTCACGCACCCATATTACCGGTCCACGTATGCAATGGCCTACGTCCGCGGCAAAGGGCTGGACAATGTGCACACACTGGACGATCTGCTGGCCCTGCCGGCCGAACGCCGTGCATCGCTTAAGCTGGGGGTGTTTGCCGGCTCGCCGGTGACGGACTGGCTGCTGCAGCATGGGCTGATCGGCCAGGTGGTGTCGTACCAGCCGCAGACGGGCGATGCGGAGCAGTATCCCGGCCAGATCGTCGAGAAGGACCTGGCGGAGGGCAAGATCGACATCGCCTTCGCGTGGGGCCCCATCGCCGGCTATTTCGCCGACCGTTCCGCCGGCCACCGCATCGTGGCGGTGCCGCTGGCCTCCGCGCCCGGTGCACAGCTCGATTTCGAGATCGCCATGGCCGTGCGGCACGCGGACAAGGAACTGAAGGGCCGCATCGATGCATTGATCGACAGGAACCGCGACAAGATCGCCGCCATCCTGGCCGAATACGGCGTGCCGCAGCTCGATGCGCAGGGCCATGTGCTGGCATCCAAATCGGCGGCCGCACCGGCACGCTGAACCCACCGTGGCCCGGGCGCGCGCAGAGCCCGGCAGAAGCGAGGCAAGACAGTGTCCAACCACGGAGCCCGCACGGTGCCGCCCCTGAAAGTCTTCGTCTTCGACCACGTTTCCGCCGGCGGCATGGTGGCGGGCCACGTGCCGGCACCGCTGCGGCACAAGGGCGCGCTGATGCTGGCCGCGCTGTGCGCCGACCTGCGGCTGCTGCCGGGCGTGGAGCTGCTCACGCTGGACGAACTGCCGCCGGCAAACGGGGCGACGTTCGCGCAGCGCTTCACGGACCGGGTGCTGCAGGCCGATGCCGTATGGCCGCTGGCCCCTGTCGGCGGCGCCGTGCTGGAGCAACTGTCGCACGATGTGCTGAGCCATGGCCGCATCCTGCTGGGCAGCAGCCCCGATGCCGTGCGCATCGCCGGCAGCAAGCGGGCCACCTTTGCCGCGCTGGCGCAGGCCGGCGTCCCCACCGTGCCCACATTCGGGCCGGGCGATACGCTGCCGAACGGTGCCGGCGCCTGGGTCGTCAAGCCGGACGATGGCGCCGGCTGCCTCGACACGCGATTGTTCGCGGACAGCAGCGCGGCCCGCGCCTGGACCGGTGCGCACGGCCGCCGCGACTATGTTCTACAGCCTTTCGTGGCGGGCAGGGCAGGGAGCCTGTCGCTGCTGTGCTGCTGCGGCACCGCGCTGGTGTTGAGCCGCAACGAGCAGCGCATTGCCGTCCACGACAACCAGTTTCATTTTCTCGGCAGTACCGTCAATGGCCTGGCCGGCGCGGGCAGCGAGCTCGATGCGCTGGCGCAGCACGTTGCCGCAGCCTTGCCGGGCCTGTGGGGTTATGCGGGCGTGGATGTCATTCTTGCCGCCGGCGGCGCGCTGGTGCTGGACGTGAATCCCCGGCTCACCGTCTCGTACGCCGGCCTGCGCACATCGATCGGCTGCAATCCGGCGGCGATGGTGCTGGAGCTGCTGGCCGGCACCCTGCCGGCGCCGGATCTGGCCGGGCGCGCGAAACCGGTCAGCGTGGACATCGCGGCCTTCGCGCAACGATAGCGTTCAGCGTACGACGACACCCCACGGCAGCTTGCCGACGGCAATGTCCTTCACCTTCTCGTTGCGCGCCGTGTCGATGACGGACACGGTGCCCGAGCGGCCGTTCGCCACGTACAGCTTGCCGCCATCCGGCGTCAGCGCCATGTTCCACGGCCGCTGCCCGACCGGCACGGTGGCGATGACCTGGTTGGTCTTCGTATCGATGACGGACACGCTGGCCGCGCCGCCGTTCGAGATGTACACGCGGCTGCCGTCCGGATGCACGGTGACGCCGTTGGCCCGCAGGCCGGCCGGAACGCGCGCGGCAACGGCCAGCGTGGCCGTGTCGATGACGAACACTTCGTTGGCATTTTCCGCTGCCACATAGGCTCGGCTGCCGTCCGGCAGGAAGCCGATGCCGCGGGGACGGGCACCCACCGTCACCTGGCCCACCTGCTTGCGTGTTTCCAGATCGAGGACGTCCACCGAATCGCCGTTCTCGGCGCTGACGAACAGCCGCCTGCCGTCCGGCGTGAACACGGCATGTTCCGGGTTCTGGCCCCTGACGGGAATCGCGAATGCCAGCTTGTTGGTGCGCGTGTCGGTCACCACCACTTCGTTCTTTTCCTCGACGGCGGCCACTACCCAGCGGCCGTCCGGCGAGATCGCCACGCCTTCCGGCGATTCGCCCAGCGCCACGGTGCCGCCCAGCGCCCGTTTTTCCAGGTCGACCAGCTGCAGGCGGCTTTTCGGCTGGTCGCTGACATACAGCCACCGCGCATCCTTGCTGATCGCCAGTCCGCGCGGCTTGCTGCCGCCCGGCATTTCCGCCACGACCTGGTCGGTGGCCGTGTCGATGACGGAGATCGTGCCGGACCCTTCGTTGGGCACGTAGGCGAACGGTGCGGCGTGGAGGCTGAAGGGGAGCAGTACGAGCACGGTGGCGGCACAGCGACGGATCATGGGGTCTCCTGGCGGTGAAAGATATGGTAGCGCTCGCTAGGCGATTACAGCTGCAGCGTCTTGCCGGGGTTGCGGATGTTCAGCCGCTGCACCTTGCGGTACAGCGTGTTGCGGCTCATCTTGAGCTGCCGCGCCACCGTCGAGATGTTCCAGCTGTGCCGCTGCAGTTCCAGCAGCAGCGCATCCCGTTCGGCATTTTCCAGCGGATTCAGGTCGCTGTCGGCAGGGGCATCGTCGCCGCTGTCGATGGCGGGCGGCGCTGTACTGCTCCGGTATTCGGGCGGCAGATCGCGCAGCGTCAGCCGGTCCGCATCGCGCAGCGCGATCATCGCCCGCAGCAGGTGGCGCAACTGGCGCAGGTTGCCCGGCCAGCGCTGGCGTTCCAGCGCGGCCAGCAGGCCATCGTCGAGCGATACCGGGTCGTCGTCGCTTTCTTCGGCGGCGATGTGGCGGATCAGGTCGCGCGCATCGGTCCTTTCCCGCAAGGCGGGCAGGCGGATCGCGATGCCTTGCAGCCGGTAGAACAGATCCTCGCGGAAGGAACCTTCGGCGATCTTCTGCTGCAGGTCGCAATGCGTGGCGCTGACGACGCGGATATCCACCGGCACGGGCGCGCCGCCGCCCAGCGGCAGGATCACGCGTTCTTCCAGCACGCGCAGCAGCCGCGCCTGCAGGGCAAACGGCATGTCGCCGATCTCGTCGAGGAACAGCGTGCCGCCGTTGGCCTGGAACAGCTTGCCCCGCTGGCCTTCCTTGCTGGCGCCGGTGAACGCGCCGCCCCGGTAGCCGAACAGCTCGCTTTCGATCAGCGCTTCGGGGATCGCCGCGCAGTTGATGGCGACGAAAGGCTGGTCCGCGCGGCTGCCGGACCGGTGCAGCGCCTGCGCGAACAGTTCCTTGCCGGTGCCCGTTTCGCCCAGCAGCAGGATGGCCACGTTCCGTTCCAGCACGCGCTTGGCCGTCTGCACGTTGCGCGCCATGACGGGGTCGCCGAAATGCAGCCGGTCGAGTGGTGTGACGGTTGCATCGCCGTGCGCCGCCGGCACCAGCGCCAGCGTGGGCGTGGCGGTGCGTACGGGCGGCAGCATCACGCCGAAGAAGCGGGCGCCGTTACGGATGTCGAAGATGGGGATCGCATGAAACGCCTTCTTCACCGTGCTGTCGATCAGGCCGGGGAAGGAGCTGTTGAACAGTTCGGTGATGTCGCGGCCGACGATGTCCGCCGGCCGGGCGATTCCAAGCTGGAACAGCGCACAGCGCGTGGCCGCGAGCACCTTGCCGGTGGGGCCCAGTGCGATGGCGCCTTCGCTCAGCGTGCCGATGAATTCAGGGCGGTTATGGAAGCGCAGGATGTAGTCGTGGCGGAAGCGGTCGATGAACACGCGGTTCTCGATCATCTGCACGGACATCGTCACCAGCGCCAGCGTGTGCTGCTGGGCCAGCCGCGATTCGCCGGACGCGTCGAGCGCGGCGACGATCTCGCCGTGGTGATCGAAGATCGGCGCACCCGCGCAGGACAGGCCGATGTGGCGCGACAGGTAGTGTTCTTCCTGGTGGACGGTGACCGGCCGCCGCTCGACGAGGCAGGTGCCCATGCCGTTGGTGCCCTGCGCGCGCTCGCTCCACACGGCACCCTGCATCAGGCCGGACTGCGACGCGGCATGCGTGAAGCCGGGGTCGCCGAAGTAATTGAGCAGCACGCCATCGGCATCGGTCAGCACGATCGCATAGCCGGAACCGGCCAGCTGCTGGTAGAGGTTGGCCATCTCGACCTTGGCGACGGCCTGCACGCCGGCCAGCCTTTCCTGCCGTTCCGACAGTTCGGCGGCATCGACCACTTCCGGCTCGTCGCGCTTGCCGGGATCGAGCCGGTATTCGTGCAGGCATCGTATCCACGACCGGGCGATCTGGTTGCCGGCGCCGGCGGTATCGGAACCGGCACGGCTCTGGACGAGCGAACGCACCCGCTTCATATGCTCAACGGCACAATCGGACATGCTGTCTCCTCCGTCGCTGGCTGGGCCGCGACTGTTATGGGATTGCTTCTGCACGCGTACGTTGAGCAGAATACACCCACGTGCCTAAAAATAAACACCCTCGTCCACATTTTTACGCAGTCACGCGACAGTACCGCTGCAACGGAAGCGGCACAGCAGGTGTTCCCAAACCGGCACAGTGCTGCGCACCGCATGGCCGCCACCGCCTTCCAGATTGCTGGCACGTTCCATGCAACACGCTGGGATGGCAATGCTTGTCGATCGCCACACGGTATGGATAAAACTAAGGAGACACACCATGCTCTTCCCGCACCGCATCACCCGCTGGTGGCCATGCCTCGCGCTGGCTGTCACGCATGCTGTTGCAGTTGCCGATACGGACGTCGCAAAACTGATACAGGACCCAAAGAACTGGGCAATGCAGGCCGGCGACCTGTCCAACCAGCGCTACAGTGAACTGAAACAGATCACCAGCCGCAATGCCAAGGACCTCACCGTGGCCTGGACGTTTTCCACCGGCGTGCTGCGCGGCCACGAGGGCGGCCCGCTGGTGATCGGCGATACGCTGTTCATCCACAGCCCGTTCCCGAACAAGGTGTACGCGATCGCGCTGGAAGACCAGAGCATCAAGTGGAAGTACGAGCCGAAGCAGGATCCGGCCGTGATTCCCGTGATGTGCTGCGACGTCGTCAACCGCGGCGTGGCCTACGCCAATGGCAAGATCTTCCTGCAACAGGCCGACACCACGCTGGTGGCGCTGGATGCCAAGACGGGCGCCGAAGTGTGGAAGGTCAAGACCGGGAATCCGAAAGTGGGCGAGACCACCACCAACACGCCGCACATCTTCAAGGACAAGGTGCTGACCGGCGTCAGCGGCGGCGAGTTCGGCGTGCGCGGCCGCATCACCGCCTACGATGTTGAAACCGGCAAGCTGGCCTGGCAGGCGCACAGCACGGGCCCGGACCAGGACATGCTGATCGATCCGGAAAAAACCATGGTCTGGACCGACGGCAAGATGGCGCCGGTGGGCAAGGATTCGTCGCTGAAGTCGTGGCAGGGCGACCAGTGGAAGATCGGCGGCGGCACCACGTGGGGCTGGTACAGCTACGATCCGGAACTGAACCTCGTCTACTACGGCACCGGCAACCCCAGCACGTGGAACCCGCGCCAGCGGCCGGGCGACAACAAATGGTCGATGACGATCTTCGCGCGCGACCTGAACACGGGCGTGGCCAAGTGGGCCTTCCAGATGACGCCGCACGACGAGTGGGACTACGACGGCGTCAACGAAATGATCCTGGCGGACGTGAAGGTCAAGGGCAAGATGCGCAAGGCGCTGGTGCACCTGGACCGCAACGGCTTCGGCTACACGATGGACCGCGTGTCCGGCGAGCTGCTGGTGGCCGAGAAGTTCGACCCGGCCGTCAACTGGGCCACGCACGTCGACATGAAAACGGGCCGGCCGCAGGTGGTCGCTAAATACAGCACCGACAAGAACGGCGAAGAGGTCAACTCGAAAGGCATCTGCCCGGCCGCGCTGGGTTCGAAGGACCAGCAGCCGGCCACCTACTCGCGTAAAACCGGCCTGTTCTATGTGCCGACCAATCACGTGTGCATGGACTACGAACCGTTCAAGGTGGAATACACGGCGGGCCAGCCTTACGTGGGCTCGACGCTGGAAATGTATCCCGCACCGAACAGCCACGGCGGCCTGGGCAACTTCATCGCGTGGGATGCCGGCACCGGCAAGATCGTCTGGTCGAAACCGGAGAAATTCTCCGTGTGGAGCGGCGCGCTGTCCACCGCTGGCGACGTGGTGTTCTACGGCACGCTGGAGGGTTACATCAAGGCCGTCGACCACAACGGCAAGGAGCTCTGGAAGTTCAAGACGCCGTCCGGCATCATCGGCAACATCAACACGTGGGAATACAAGGGCAAGCAGTACATCGGCGTGCTGTCCGGCATTGGCGGCTGGGCCGGCATCGGCCTGGCGGCGGGGCTGACGAAAAGCACCGATGGCCTCGGTGCGGCAGGCGGCTACAAGGACCTCGCCAAGTACACGGAACTGGGCGGCGTGCTGACGGTGTTCGCGCTGCCCGATTCGATCGCGCGGGCCGGCAAGTGAAAAATGTGGCGGCTACCGTTCGTCGGCCGCCATGCATTGCCATCGATGACGACACTCAGTGAAAGGAACCACCATGACCTGGACCACCCCGCAGGCGACCGACTTCCGCTTCGGCTTTGAAATCACGATGTACATCGCCAACCGCTGATGCGGAAACCCTGGCCGGCCCCCTGGTCGGCCAGCGGGCGTTTCAACTACTGGAGTGCCAGTGAAGATACTGATCCTGGGGTCGAGCGCCGGCGGCGGCTTCCCCCAATGGAACTGCAACTGCTTCAATTGCGCGGGCCTGCGCGGCGGCAGCATTGCCGCCACTGCCCGCACGCAGTCGTCCATCGCCCTCAGCGAGAACGGGCGGGACTGGCTGCTGGTCAACGCCTCGCCGGACATTCTCGCCCAGGTCCGCGCCAACCCGGCCTTGCAGCCGGCCCGTGCGGTGCGCGACAGCGGCATCGCCGCCGTGCTGCTGATGGATGCGCAGATCGACCATGTGACGGGCCTGCTGATGCTGCGCGAACGCACCACGCCGCTGCCGCTGTATGCCACGGCGCAGGTGTTTGCCGACCTGTCCGATGGCCTGCCGCTGGTGCGCACGCTGTCCCATTACTGCGGTGTCGAGCGCCATGTGCTGCCGGTGGACGGCGGCAGCCTGCGTATTCCGCCGCTGCGCGATACGGCGCTGCACGTGGTGCCGCTGCTCAGCAAGGCGCCGCCGTATTCGGCGCATCGCGACGATCCTCACCCGGGCGACAACATCGGCCTGATCGTCCATAACCCCGGCAACGGCCGGCGGGCGTTTTATGCGCCCGGCCTCGGCGTGCTGACGCGGGCCGTGGAGCAGGCGATGGCGGCGGCCGATGTGCTGCTGGTCGACGGCACGTGCTGGAGCGACGATGAAATGATCGGGCAGGGCCTGTCGGCGAAGACGGCCGCGATGATGGGGCACCTGCCGCAATCCGGTCCCGGCGGCATGATCGAACTGCTCGACCGGATGCCCGCGCAGCGCAAGATCCTCATCCACATCAACAACAGCAACCCGATCCTGCGCGATGACTCGCCGCAGCGCGCCGAACTGGCCCGCCATGGCATCGAAGTCGCCTGGGATGGCATGGAAATCGAGCTATGACCGAGGTACAACGCGCGCCCTGGTCGCGCGCCGAATTCGAAGGGCAGCTGCGCGACATGGGCCGCAGCTATCACATCCACCATCCGTTCAATGTGCGGCTGAACAGCGGGCAGTGTTCGCCCGGCCAGGTGCGCGGCTGGATCGCCAACCGCTTTTATTACCAGTGCATCATCCCGCAGAAGGATGCCGCCATCCTGGCCAACTGCGACGACCGCGCGACGAGGCGGCTGTGGATCGCCCGCATCCTCGACCACGACGGCTACGGCGACTACGCGGGCGATGCGGCCGGCGGCATCGAAGCGTGGACGCGGCTCGGCATCGCCGCCGGCCTCGAGCGCGAAGACCTGTGGTCGCTGCGCCGCGTGGCGCCGGCCGTGCGCTTTGCCTGCGACGCGTATGTGGACTTCGCCCGCCGCGCGCCATGGCAGGAAGCAGTGTGCTCTTCGCTGACGGAAATGTTCGCGCCGCAGATCCACAAGGACCGGCTGGCCGGCTGGCCCGAACACTATCCGTGGGTGGCGGCCGATGGCCTGGCGTATTTCCGCAGCCGTATTCCGTTGGCCCAGCGTGACGTGGAACACGGGCTGGCCGTCACGCTCGATTATTTCGTCACCCGCGCGCAGCAGGAACGCGCGCTGGACATCCTCCAGTTCAAGCTCGACATCCTGTGGGCGATGCTGGACGCCATCGAAAAGGCTTATCCCGAATGAACATGCCATCCCTGCCGGAACATCCGGCGCTGACCCGCCATTTCCGCCTGCAGTGGGAGCCCGCGCAGCAATGCCACGTGCTGCTGTACCCGGAAGGGATGGTGCGGCTGAACGGCTCCGCCGGCGAAATCCTCCAATGCTGCGATGGCGCCGCCAGCGTGACGCAAATCGTCGAAAAGCTTGAAGTGAAGTTCGGCGCGAGCGGCTTGCGCAACGACATCGAGCACTTCCTGGCGCATGCGCACCGGCAGAACTGGATCGCTTGATGACAGCCGCTATCGCGCCACCATTGTGGCTGCTGGCGGAGCTGACTTACCGGTGCCCGCTGCATTGCGCGTTCTGCTACAACCCGATGAATTACGCCGCGGTGCACGATGAACTGTCCACCGCCGACTGGATCCGCGTGCTGCGCGAAGCCCGTGCGCTCGGCGCCGTGCAGCTCGGTTTTTCCGGCGGCGAGCCGCTGCAGCGCGACGATCTGGAGGAACTGGTGGATGAGGCGCACCGGCTCGGCTTCTATACGAACCTGATCACGTCCGGCGTTGGCCTGACGGAGCGGCGGCTCGCGGCGCTGAAATCGGCCGGCCTCGATCACATCCAGCTGTCGTTCCAGGATTCCACCCGCGAACTGAACGATTTCCTCAGCAGCACGCGCACGTTCGAACTGAAACGGAAAGTGGCGGCGCTGATCAAGCAGTACGACTATCCGATGGTGCTCAACTGCGTGCTGCACCGGCACAACCTGCCGCACGTCGACAAGATCATCGACATGGCGCTGGAGCTGGGCGCCGAATACCTGGAGCTCGCCAACACGCAGTACTATGGCTGGGCAATGAAGAACCGCGGGCAGCTGATGCCGACGCGCGAACAGGTGGAGGCTGCGGAACAGGTGGTGAACGAATACCGGGAGCGGATCGGCAAGCAGTGCAAGGTGATCTTCGTCGTGCCGGATTATTTCGCCGACCGGCCCAAGGCCTGCATGAACGGCTGGGGCTCGGTATTCCTGGGCGTTGCGCCGGACGGGCTGGCCATGCCTTGCCATAACGCCCGCGACCTGCCGG
The DNA here is from genome assembly GCA_002454505.1 of Oxalobacteraceae bacterium UBA6704. Taxonomy (GTDB): domain Bacteria; phylum Pseudomonadota; class Gammaproteobacteria; order Burkholderiales; family Burkholderiaceae_D; genus Rugamonas. The sequence goes on along the minus strand of DKJA01000066.1, from coordinate 29,617 downwards.
GTCTGGACTTGCCGAACGTCCGCGACGCATCGCTGGACGACATCTGGCGCAGCAGCAGGGCGTTCAACGCGTATCGCGGCGACGACTGGATGCGCGAACCGTGCCGCAGCTGCAGCGAAAAGGCAAAGGATTTCGGCGGCTGCCGCTGCCAGGCATTCATGCTGGCCGGCGATGCCGCCGCGGCCGATCCGGTGTGCAGCAAATCGCCGCAGCGCGCCACGGTGGATGCGGCGGTTGCGCTGGCCCGGCGGCGCGGTGAGGCGCGCGAACAGCCCATCGTTTTTCGCAGCGATGCGAATTCGCGCGGGCTGGCATCTTTTCAAGAGCCAGTCCCCGGCTTTTAGCGGTTCATCCCCGTCTCATCGACATCGCTGCTGGTAGACCGAGAACGCTGGTACGTCAGCTCGTCCACTTCGTCCGGCAGCCGCGGCCCGCTGTACATTACGGCGACATCCGCCAGCGCGCTGGCCTTGTCGTTGCCGAAGCCGGACAGCGCTGTCAGCTTCAGCCACCGCGCGGTGACGGCCCCTTCGAACCGCACCGTTTGCGGATCGAACGTGGAGCCGAGCGTGGCGCGGGTGACGTCGCGCCAAGCGTGGCCGTCGTCGCTGGCCTGGATCAGCCACTCGCGCACGTCGCCCTCGTGGTCGCGGTGGTTCTGGCGCGGCATCAGCACGAGGCCGTCGAACGGCACGGTGGACGGAAATTCGATCGTCAGTTCGGGCTGCGGGTCTTTCGCCAACGCGTAGGTGTTCGGGTCGCCATCGATGGCCTTTTGTGCATCGGGCCAGCCGCTTGCTTTGGCGCCCAGCTTCGTCATCACGCGTGTATCGAACAGCGCCGCACGAAACGCCTCAGGAGCGACCGCCACCTGCGGCTGGAATGCCGGGCTGGCCATGTAGTCCAGCACGGACTTGCGCAGCTGGCGGGCCACGACGCGCTCATCCAGCTTGCTTTCCAGGTCGGCCGTGGAGACCATCAGCCGGCCATTGCCCACCTTCGCCTCGAACATCAGGCCGAGCTTGTAGTTGCGGTTCCAGTCGTCGACCGGCTGCACGATCGGCTGCAGCGCGCGGGGCAGGCCGTCGAGGTTCATGGCGCGGGCAGTTGCCGCCAGCTCGTTCCATTGCCAGTCGTAATGCGCATCCGTCGGGAAGCCGGCCAGTGCAGGATGCTGCTTGTCGATCCACAGGCCCAGCATGCGGCTCCAGCCGGGATTCATCAGCCGGTTCCAGAAGACGGGCACGTCGGCCAGCGGCGGCGACGTCCAGCCCAGATCGGCCTTGCGCGGCAGGTACAGCACGCGGCCGCCGGCGGCGAGGCGCTGTTCGGCGGCGTCCCACCGGTTGGTGACGAGCACCTGCGGTGGCGCATCCGCCACCAAGTCGGCCGGGTACAGCCAGAAGTTCCAGTCGTTGGCAATCGCAGTGCCATCCAGGCCGACAACGAGCCGGTAATGCGCCGGCGCCGGCAGATTCGCCAGCGACTGCCGGATGTGGCCCAGTTGCGTGTTGCCGCCGGTGGGAAGTGACACGGCATCGAAGCGACCAGCCAACACCGTGGAGCCTTCGGTGTCCAGCACGCGCCACCGCGTCTGTGCGTTGGCCAGGTCACGCGGGCCGTAATGGGCGATCTCGACCGGAACGTCCAGCGACTCGCGCGTGGTCAGTACTGATTTGGTCAGCCGCGCCAGGGGCACCGTCTCGCCATTGAAACGGCGGAATTCGGCGGCAGTGGCGTAACCCTTCGGTTCCCAGAACGTGTCGAGCAGGCCGACCAGCGCAGTACCTTGTCCCAGGTAGTCGTGCAGGTCGAGCAGCTGAAAGCCGCTCATGCCCGGCGTACGAAGGATTGCTTCGATCTCGTCCTTGTAGGCCGCCAGTTGCCAGCGGCCGGACGCCCACGCCAGTTCCTTGTTCCGCTCCAGCAGGCCGTGGGCGCGGGCCGAGTCGCGGAAGATTTCGTAATTGCCCGGCCGCAGGTAGCCGGTGAACTTGTCGATCACCGAGAAATCCGGATAGGCCACCCACTGGCCGGTCTCGTGCGACAGCACCGGCACGGAAATGCCCTCCAGCGATTCGCGATAGTCGCGGCCGAACCAGCCGGTCTTGTTGCGCAGCGGCTTAGGGCCGATGCGCTGGATGGCAAGGTAGTCGGTGCCCTGGTCGACGTCCGGCACGGCCGGCTCCGTGTGGCCGGTGCCGTTCGTGTACAGTCGGCGCGGGTCGGCCTGGCGGTAATGGGCGATCCACTTGTCGAAGGCTTCCTTCCATTTGCCTTTCGGCTCGTTGCTGGGGCTCAGCAGCAGGAACGACGGGTGGTTGCCGTAGGCGCGGATCATCCGCTCGGTTTCCCCGTACAGCATGGCTTCCATCGGCGTGCCGGGCGACACGTCGTTCCACATGCCCGGTTCCGGCTGCAGGTAGATGCCCACTTCGTCGGCCGCCTGGAACGCCGCGTCTGGCGGGTTGAACGAGTGGAAGCGCACGTGGTTGATGCCCCACTGCTTATTGATGGTGAAGATTTTCTTCCAGTAAGCCACATCGGTGGGCGGGTAGCCGGTCAGCGGGAAGTCGCCGCCATGGTGGGTGCCGCGCAGGAAGGCCGCGCGGCCGTTGACGAGGATTTCCTTCCCCCGCGCGGCCACCTGCACGAAGCCGAAGCGCACCGTGCGCCGGTCGGTGCCCAGCTTCAGCTGCAAGGTTTGCAGCACGGGGTTCCATTCGTCCCAATTGCGCGCGTCTTTCGGGAACGCGACGCGGAATTCGGCGCTGCCGCCCTCGGCATGCCACTTGACGGCGATGCGTTGGCCATTGGCGTCGAGCGTGCCGCGGCCCGCCTTGCCGCCGGCATTGCCGATGCGGACGCGCACCAGCGCGGTCTTGTCCGCCACGCGGGGAAACACCTGCGCATCGTCGATATACACCGGCGGCGTGGCGCGCAGCTCGATCTTGCCGACAATGCCGTTCCAGCTCATGCCCAGCGAATCGGAGACGCTGTGCGCATCGGGGCGGTAATTCATCAGCAGGCGACTGTCCACGCGCACGGCGATGCGGTGACGCCCCGGCGGCAGCATGCCGAGGTCGTAGGCATGTTCGGCGACGAGGCTGCGGTTGCTGCCGATTTCCCGGCCATCGACCCACACCGTGGAGCCCCACCGGGGCCGCTCCATGTGCAGCACGACGCGCTTGCCGCGCCAGGCCGGCGGCACCTGCACGTCGCGCTGGTACCACGCCGCGCCAGGATAATGACGGGGCGGCTGCGACAGGAACGGCACCTTGACGTTGCCGGCCTTCGCATAAGCCTTGTAGTCCTCGCGCTCGAACCAGTGCTTATCATAAAGAGAAAGTATCCACGGCGTGTGCGCCGTGATCTCGTCGCCGAAACCCTGCGCGTTCAGGATGCCCGGCAGCTGAATGCGGTCCGGCAGGGACTGGCTGTGCCAGTGGTGGGCGATGCCCTGATCGGCGCGGTCCAGCGCGAAGTGCCACGTGCCGGACAGGTCGAGCGTATCGGCCGCGCGGGCGGGCAGGGTGCACAGAAAGAGAAGGGCGAGGAGAATAGGTTTCATCGGGATCGGAATGAAAAGCCGCGGGCGCATTATCGGCCGGACCGGTCGGTGCCATTGCTCAACATCGTGAGCAATGCAGCGGGGCTCGCCGATCCGTACGGATCACTTACAATCGGCCATCGCAACTGACGGAGCCGGCACATGGAATGGCTTTCCGACCCGAATATCTGGGTGGGTTTATTCACGCTGATCGTGCTGGAGATCGTGCTCGGCATCGATAACCTGATCTTCATCGCCATCATTGCCGAGAAGGTGCCGCCCGAGCAGCGGGAAAAAGCCCGGCTGCTGGGACTGTCGCTGGCGATGCTGATGCGGCTCGGCCTGCTGAGCATGATTTCGTGGATCGTCACGCTGACCGAACCGCTGTTCTCCGTCGGCGGCTTTGCGTTCTCCGGGCGCGACCTGATCCTGCTGGTGGGCGGGATCTTCCTGCTGTTCAAGGCCACGATGGAGCTGCACGAACGCGTCGAAGGCAAGACGCACCTGCCTGGCGGGCCGCAGGAATACGCCAGCTTCGGCGCCGTGGTGGCGCAGATTCTCGTGCTCGATGCCGTGTTCTCGCTCGATTCCGTCATCACGGCCGTCGGCATGGTCGATCAGCTGGGTGTGATGTTTGCCGCCGTGATCATTTCGATGGGCGTGATGATCTTTGCGTCGAAGCCGCTGACGAAGTTCGTCAACGCGCATCCGACCGTCGTCGTGCTGTGCCTCAGCTTCCTGCTGATGATCGGCCTCAGCCTGATCGCGGAAGGCTTCGGCTTCCATATCCCGAAAGGCTATCTGTATGCGGCGATCGGCTTCTCCGTCGTCATCGAAGCGCTGAACCAGCTGGCGCGGCGCAATTTCGTCCGCAAGGAAGCGCATATTCCGCTGCGCGAGCGCACCGCTGTCGCCGTGATGCGGATGATGGGCGACCGTACTGGCCTCGGCGGCCACGACGAGGAACATGCCGCCGGCGCGCCGGGACAGCCGGCGGCGTTCGAATCCGCCGAGCGGCACATGGTCAGCGGTGTGCTGAGCCTGTCGCAAAGGCCGGTGCGCTCGATCATGACGACGCGCTCCGATATCTCGTGGATCGACCTCGATACGGACGCCGCCACGATCCGCGACCAGCTGCTCGCGACGCCGCACAGCTTCTTCCCCGCCTGCCATGGCGACCTGGACAACATCGTCGGCGTTGCCCGCGCCAAGGATCTGGTGGGCGACCTGGCACTCACGGGCCGCATCGACGTCGAGCGCACGGTGCGAAAACCCATCGTGATGCCGGAGTCGGCCGGCGTGCTGCAGGTGATGGAAACGCTGAAGCGCTCGCATGGCCAGCTGGTGATGATTGCCGACGAATACGGCACGATCCAGGGCCTGGTGACACCGATCGACATTCTCGAAGCGATCGCCGGCGAGTTCCCGGATGAAGACGAACTGCCCGTCGTGCAGGCACTGGGGCCGGACAGCTGGCGCGTGGACGGCGCGGCCGACCTGCACTACCTGGAACAGGTGCTGGAGTCGAGTGTGCTGGGCAGCGCGACGGACGAGTATTCGTCGCTGGCCGGTTTCATGCTGGAGCGCTTCGGCACGATGCCGGAAGCGGGGCAGGCCATCCGGATCGGCGGCTTCCGTTTCGAAGTGGCCGAGGTGCACGGCCGGCGCATCGCCACCGTGTTGATCAGCCGGGTTGCCGATCCGTCCGACACCGGGCCAGCGGCGTGACCGCGAGCGGTGAAGGAGGGCGCCGCAACTTGGCCGGCGTCGCGAGCCTGTTGGTTGCGGCCGCCAGCTGGCTGCTGGCGATCCTGGCCCTGAACGGCACTTTTCACGGCAACCAGTGCGGCGACTATGGCGGCACGTGCATCGGCGCGGCCGTGATCGTGCTGGCCGCAGGATCGGTCATCGGTCTCGCTACGGCTGCGGTAGCGCTGGCAACGGCAGGCCGCCGCCGCTGGACCGGCTGGCTGGGCCTGGCGGTCAACGGTTTGCCGGCGGCCGGGCTGCTGGTGATCTCGATGATGGTGATGCTGCGCTAGGATTTCTGCAGAGTCCGCGCCACGTTGTCGCGCACGCGCACGACGGCTTCGCGCGTGGCGGCGAATTCGTCCTGCGTGAGGCCGCACGCTTCCCCCAGGCTGTCAGTCGACAACTTCTCGCGCAATCCCCGGCCCTCGTCGGTCAGGGCGACGATCACCTGGCGCTCGTCGGCACTGTCGCGCCGGCGGCGCAGGTAGCCCTTGCCCTCCAGTTTTTTCAGGATCGGCGTCAGCGTGTTCGATTCGAGGAACAGCTTTTCGCCCAGGCTGCTGACAGTCTGGTTGTCCTGCTCCCACAACGCCACGATCGTGATGTACTGCGTGTAGGTCAGGTCGAGCTTTTCCAGGATCGGCTTGTAGGCCTTGCCGAGCGTGAGGTTCGCCGAGTACACGGCGAAACACAGGAAGTCCGCCAGCTTCGGATCGGCGCCCGGTGCGGGCGAGGAATCGCGGGCCATGACGTTACCGTTTCGGCAGCTGCCAGTCCGGCCGCACCCAGTGGCAGGTGTAGCCGTTCGGGTGCACCTGCAGGTAGTCCTGGTGTTCCGGCTCCGCTTCCCAGAACGGGCCGGCCGGCGCGATCTCGCTGACCACCTTGCCTGGCCACAGGCCGGATGCGTCCACGTCTGCCACTGTGTCTTCGGCCACGCGTTTCTGTTCGGCGTCGCGGTAGAAGATCGCCGAGCGGTAGCTCATACCGATATCGTTGCCCTGGCGGTTCTGTGTGGTCGGGTCGTGGATCTGGAAGAAGAACTCCAGCATGCGGCGGTAGCTGGTCTGGGCAGGATCGAAGACGATCTCGATCGCCTCGGCATGCGTGCCGTGGTTGCGGTAGGTGGCGTTGGGCACGTCACCACCGGTGTAGCCGACGCGCGTAGCAAGCACGCCCGGCTGGCGGCGGATCAGTTCTTCCATGCCCCAGAAGCAGCCGCCGGCGAGGATGGCGGTTTCGGTTTGCTGTGTCATTGTCGTTTCCCCAGTTGTCAGTAAAGGAGGCGCGCACTGCGGCGCGCCTGTCCGGTCATTGTAGCGATTTATCGATGCCGATGCTGTCGCATGCGATAGATGTGCGCTGCTTTAGACCCTGATATGTGCTCGGATTAAGCATTTACAACGTTTAACTCGACGTCGATATTGCCGCGGGTGGCCTTCGAGTAGGGACAGATTTCGTGGGCGCCGTGGGCGATTGCCGTCAGTACGTCATGGTCGATACCCTTGGCCACCAGCGTCAGGCGAGCCTGGATGAAGTAGGCGGCGGCGCCCATGCCAAGGTCAACCTCGACATCGACAGCCGTATCGGCCGGCAGCGTGACTTTCTTTTCTTTCGCGACCAGGCCGACCGCGGCGATATAGCAGGCCGACCAGGCGCCGGCGAACAGCTGCGCGGCGGTAGGGTGGGGCGCAATCGCCTCGAAAGCGTGGGAGCGAACGCCCGGATTCGGCGACGACAGCCGGATGTCGACATTGCCTTCGTGATCGCCCGATATGACGCGCGCGTCGCTGCCGGTGGTGTGGGTTTTGCCGGTGGCGAGGACTTTGGTGATGTTGCTTATGGTAGTGCTCCTGATGGATATGGTTGGAGTGAGTCGCATGCGATTGAAGCGCATTCGATGGATGTAGTATAGCCGGACTCATCGCGTCGTCAAGCGTATGCGTTTCAATCGCATACGATGAGTTTTGTGGCCGATTGCTATGGCGCGACAGTCTGCGGCTCTGTCATCCGGGATTGTTGAATGGCCGCGCCGCCATCTGCGGCACCGCGGTTTCAACAACCTCGGATGACAGAGCCTTTTATTTTTTGCAGGCGTTGTCGATTCCTGAAGCGCTTGGTCGTCGTAACATCGCAGTCAGCCCCGGCCAGCCGGCCTCACGCATGAGATAAAGGACAACACAATGACCCGGATGATTTTCGTCAACCTGCCTGTAATCGACTTGAAAGCATCGATGACGTTCTACGCGGCCCTCGGTTTCCGCAACAATCCCCAGTTCTCGGATGACACCGCGGCCTGCATGGCGTGGAGCGAGGCCATCCACGTCATGCTGCTGACGCACGAAAAATGGCGCACGTTCACCGATCGGCCGATCCCGCCGAAGACGTCGAGCGAGGTATTGCTGTGCCTGTCATTCGACAGCCGCGACACGGTCAATGGACTGCGCGACGCCGCGACCGCCAGCGGTGGCGAGATCGACGTCAATCCGCCGGTGGACCTGGGCTTCATGTTCAGCCGGGCGATCACCGATCTGGATGGACACGTGTGGGAATTGATGTGGATGGATCCGGCGGCCGTGCCGCCGGCAGCTTGAGCGGCGGCGGAACGTTGGTCGAGGCTGTGAGAGCGGATTGAACGATAATCCGGTTTCCAGCGCCAGTGCGATATCGCCAATGTTTGCCGACAGCATGCCTTTTATTTTTCTCGATAATTTTTATGTCGTCACGGGTGTCGTCCTGGTCATGCTGACAGCGCTGATCGCGCGCCGGCTGGCTTGGGTAAATTTTTCCTAGACTCTGGCGATGGCTGTCTGGAGCTTGCTGATTGTTGCAGGCATTGCCGTCACTGGGGTGCTGGCGACAGAGTTCTTTTCGCATCCGAGGGGGATGGATCGGTTGGCGGTGGTTCCGGTCATTCTGGGCGCCGGACCGTTGATTGTCGGTGCGGTGGTGGGTTTGTTATTGAGGCCGAGGAAGTAAGCCCAAACCGAGCCGAGAACGGCATCGATCCAGGCAATTCCGACGATGCCGCGATACTTCGCAATCTTGGTAGTTAAGGCGTGGCGTTGCGTAGCCATTCCGGCACAACCTAAGGGTACGTTAGCCTCTTCTCGTCAATTTTCCATCGAATAACTGACGAGTCCGTTGCATTCGCGTGCGGTGCCTTCCTGTTGCGGGGCCCAACCCTTCGCGTGCGTCAGCGATACACTGAATTCAAGTCTTTTAGGTGCCAACTGTTGCGTTTCTCGTGGGCTAAAAGGCTTTCCGCTGAGCTTGACCGCCGAGTTGTGTCCGCAAATGTCTGATACGCCCGAGTCCGTAGCTTCTCTGAGATGCTGCACAAGTCCTTCCGTCTATCGTCTCTCAACTAGCATGTTTCCGCGCAATGCTAACCGTGCGAACGATCCCTATAAATCACATAATCCTTCCTTGCTCTATAGCACGGTGAAGTAAAATTAGGACTATAGGCACAGGTCACCCAGCAGCGGCTTGTAGGAGCCTGCTACTCAAAACACCGGAGAACCCGATTGGCAGAACTAAGGCAGGTCAACAAGTGTCGCTCGACACCAAGATTAAACGTAGTTTTTATTCATGGGCTGAGCGGTGACCCGGTAAAAACTTGGGAAAGCGACGCGTTGCCTGCGCAATTTTGGCCAAGTTGGCTTCACACGGACTACGGTGATGTTTCGGTCTGGACCGTGGGGTACGACGCCCCTAAGACTCGATGGTCCACGGCAAAAACAGCGATGGCGATCCAAGATCGGGCGAGCAATATCTTAGAACGGTTACTCGCAACTCAGCAACTTATGGAAACCGAAATCGCTTTGATAGGCCACAGCATGGGCGGGTTGATAATTAAACAGATGTTAAGAACTGCTGAGTCCCTTGCCTTGAATAGACCAGATGCCGCAAAGTTTCTAGATCTCGTACGCCGAGTCGCCTTCATCGCCACGCCACACGCAGGATCAGGTCAAGCTAGTTTGATGGACACACTGCGATTTTTTGCTCGGCCTTCGGCGGCGTCTCAGGGGTTAGTACGAAACAGCCCACCATTAAGGGATCTGAATTTATGGTATCGCGAATGGGCGGCGACTAGAAATATTGTACATTTAATTCTTACCGAAACAAAAACAACAAAGATTGTGGGAATGGTTGTGAAACCCGATAGTAGCGATCCAGGCCTGCTCACGCGCCCGATTCCTATTGATGCCGATCATTTATCGATTTGCAGGCCGGCGACAAAGAATTCAGACATATATATCCAAGTGAAGAAGTTGCTTGGTCGATAAATAACAATAAGTACTGACAGCGAAATTGGAGGTTCACTTTGACGACTCTAAAATTGGAGGCGCGCAGCCACAATCCGACACGATTAAACGCAATTTTTATTCACGGGATGGGCGGCAGCTCCAAAAAGAGTTGGCAGAGCGTAAGCATACCGCATGAGCTTTGGATAAAATGGTTTGCTTATGACCTTCGCGATGTGTCAGTATGGACCATCGACTACGAAGCAGCTACGACTCGCTGGAGCAGCGAGTCGTCGATGGCACTAACTGATCGCGCGCTGAACATCCTTGAGCACATACTAGCAAATGAGGCATTCAGTGGCTCTGAGATTGCATTGATAGGGCACAGTACAGGCGGACTGGTCGTCAAGCAGGTGATGCGTATAGCCAACTCACTTGCGAGCAGCCGATCGGACGCTGCCGAGTTTCAAGGTCAAGTGCGCCGCGTCGCACTGATTGCAACGCCAAATTTAGGAACCGGCCAAGCTTCATTTAAGGACCGGTTCCGCATCTTAACAAGACCTTCGGCAGCAGCCCAAGAGCTAGTACGGAATAGCCCTGGATTGCGTGACCTTAATCTATGGTATAGAGAATGGTCAGCGAAGAACGAAATCGCTCATTTGATCCTAGTCGAAACTAAACCCGCAGGTCGTATTTGGGGCTTGATCGCTAAGCCTGACACCAGTGATCCCGGGCTCGCTGCTCGTCCGGTTCCGATTGACGCTGATCATTTCTCTATCTCCAAACCTATCGATAGAAATGCTGAAGTCTACGTGCTACTCAAGAATTTTTTGAGTCAGTCTTTACCAAGACCGCATCCGGAAACAGTTATAAAAAGTCTACTTGAAAAGAGTTCGAATTCCCTCGATGGTATTTTACTTGGGCAATCAGAGATTGCACAAGATGTGAAGACAAATCAAGCGCTGTTGCTTAAGATTAGCGAGAAAAATGAAAATATTACAAGCCCGCGCTTAGCTGCGATAATTGATTCACAAATTATGGCTCGCCTGAAAAGGTTGATCCAATCTCGCTTCTTTCATGAGTTCGATCGGATTCCCGAAGCGGAAAAGTTGGCAGAAGAAGTCATTCATGGAGAACTGGCTACTGGCACGCCAGCAATTCGCTCGACGGCACTTGCCTGGTGTGCTCGTCTGCTCGCCGATGTTGAGCACATCGCGCATGCGATGTCGTTGCTCGCTTCCGCACGCGCCCTCGCAGACGTCAACGAAATAAAGGTGGCAGAATCGTTTCTGCTGCGAATTGAAGGAAATTATGCGGAAGCATTAAAAGCGCTGTCGAACAACCATGACGTTCTCTTCCGTACTGCGAGATTCGTCATCGCGCAGCAAGAGCATGGATATGAACAAGCACTGGAATGGGCTGCAAAGTCTCAATTAGCGTTCGTTAGTCTCGACGGTGACGGAAAGTTCTTTTGGCTTACCTCGCTATTAAAGACAGAGAGGTGGGAGGAGGCTCAAGAGCTGGTCAATAGTATATTCTTGGCCGACTATGATCAGACGCCGTTTCTTTTGTTTACGGCAGCACTTTCGAATTTGCTCCTAGCTGTACCTAACGCACTTCGTCGGCATCTTGACGGAAATGTCCCGTTCGATCTAGTTGCATTTCCTCTAAACGACGATCGAAAATCTCTCCTGCTGAGAAGAAGCGCGGCAGATTATTTTTCCAGGGCAGCTGTCGCCGCAGAACGACTTGGATGTTCCAAGTCTGCGAAGCTTGCGTTTGATTACCACCTGTGGCTATTGCTAAGAGACCCTGATTCCAAAGAGGCGGGCCTCGCACTTCTTAAGAAAAATCTAGATAGTGGTGACTATCCGTTAAGACACGTGAATTTTGCCCTTGAATTCGGCCTGAAACTGGACACAGAAGCTGTCGAACGCGAAATCGATAAGCAAGTCGCGTTAACGGGCGGCAACTCTTTAGATACAGCGATGGCCAGACTTGCTCTGACATTGAATCAGCGTAAACCGTCGTCGGTTGTGAGCTACCTGGCTCAGCACCGGACCGAGCTGGAAGGGCACATTGTGCCTGATCTGTTGGATAACATCGAGATTCAGGCATTGATCGCAAGTGGTCGAATTGAGCAGGCGGAACAACGTGTTAGCGAACTCCGCGTTAAAGGTATCCCGGAGACGACGTTGGAAAAGTACCAGTCTTTCATCGATAGTGCTGCTGGGGACGAAGCAGGATCCGAGACTCGAATCCGGCAATATAAAGAGTCCGGAGAGATATCTGACCTAGTAGGTTTAGTGCAGTTCCTTCTTCAGAAGAGAGATTGGGAGCACCTCGCGCACTACGCTAAAGATCTGTTCGCGCATACCAATTCGATTAGCGACGCCGAATCACTGGTCATTGCGCTCGAAAATTTAGGAAAGTTTGAAGAACTCGAGACGTTTTTGAGTAGGAATGGCGAGATCGTTGAAAATTCGGAGCTCTTGTTGACCTCTTGGAGTTGGGCCTTGTATCGGGCCGGACGTTTAGCTGATGCGTCTATTGTGCTGAATGACCTAATGTCCCGAAGAGATGACGCTCGCGATAGATCACTTGAGGTAAATATTGCCATCGCTTCGGGTGCATGGGAATCTCTAGCTGAATTCGTGGAAAAACAATGGAAAAATAGGGACAAGCGGAGCGCCGTCGAACTGATGCGTGCGGCGCGCATTGCGCGCGCTATCTCGGCCCCGCGAGCCAGAGATCTAATGCTGGCCTCCGTAGAAGCGGATCCGACAAATCCTGAGATTTTAACGAGCGGTTACCTGCTCGCAACCGAAAGCGGGTGGGAAAACAGTGAGGTCGTCAGTTCTTGGATGAGTAAAGCATCCGAACATTCAGGCGAACACGGTCCTCTCCGACGAGTGTCTCTAGAGGAAATCGTCAACTTACAACCTGAGTGGGATCGACATGCGGCAGAAACATCTAGGCAGTTGGTTCGCGGAGAACTCCCCACATTTCTGGCCGCGAAGACGTTGAATCGAACGCTTATTGAACTAGTTCTAGCGAACGGAATATCAAACATTCGTCAGTCGGATCCCCGCCGACGTACAGTTATCTCGGCCTTTAGCGGTGGTCGTAGGGTAAACCGCATTCCTGGCGGCAGCGCCGCATTAGATGCGACGGCGATTCTCACTATCGGTCGGCTGGGCCTATTGGAAAAGCTGAAAACAACGTTCTCCGCTTTATCAATTCCGCATTCGACACTGCCATTGTTCTTCGAGGAAAGTAGGAAAATTTCGTTCCACCAACCGTCTCAGGTGAAACGTGCCACCTTCATTCGACAGCTACTTTCCCTTGAAGAGATAGCTGTTGCGCCTGAGCAGGCACCCGCGAATGCCGATCTGATAATAGAAGTAGGTAGCGAGCTAGCTGCATTACTTGTCGAGGTTTCAACCCGGCGAAAGGAGGGACATTGCGATAGTTTTGTGGTGACATCATTCCCCGTGCACCGCGCGGGATCTCTTCGTGAAGAAGAGGCGGATCTCGTAGCATACGGACCTATTTTATGCGATGCCGGAAGTGTCTTGAAAAAGCTCGTAAGTACGGGTCAACTCATGCTTGCTGAACAGGAGTTTGCTCATAATTATCTGAAGATGCAAGGACAAGTGTCTCGCCATGAGGTGGAATTGCCTGACGGGTCAAGCCTATATTTTGACGACCTAACGCTTATTCACTTATACCACGCCGGGATACTAAAGAACCTTAAGGGATCTGGGTTAAAGATATTTGTTTCGGCCGCATCGGTGGCGCATGTCGATGCGCTGATTGAGCGCGAAAGTTCTGCGCCTGAGCAACTTGAGGTGATCAATACGATAAAGGCATATTTAGAAAGTGGAATTGCAAACGGTGATATCACATTATTGCGCTCCTCCAAAGATTCTTCCAGCGCTGACTATGATTTGATTTCTCACCCGTCATTCTCAATTATGCAAGACGCTGTGGGTAAAGACTGTTTATTGATTGATGATCGATACATAAATCATCATTTGTTCTTCGAAGACCAGAAGGGCGTGGCGACCCCAATAGTTACTTCTCTCGACTTGCTAGCAGAGTGGAGAGAGACCGGGGTCATATCAAACGATGAGTATTGCAACGCAATGACGGTGTTGCGACGCGCCGGCTATCTTTTTATTCCCGTCGACGATGCGGAATTGCAGCGATATCTCGACCTCGCTCCGGTTCGAAACGGAGTATTGCAAGAAAATGCCGAACTACGAGCCATCCGGGAATATCTGCTTAGGATCAAGATGGCGAATCCAATAAAATTCCCTCAGGAAGCGCCTTGGTTCGAAGGTGTATTGCGCGCCTTTATGGGTCTTTTGAAAGAACAATGGTTGCGTGATATTCCTGAAGATGTCTCTGCGGCACGGTCAGATTGGCTATGGCAGCGAATACAAGTGCTCCAGTGGGCATCTGCTCTTCCGCACGACACTTTATTTGCTAACGTAATGCAGCAATTTAAGATGCAGAATATTGCTCTAATTATCACAGTTACGAGTGAAGCCTCTGTGTCTTTGCGGGAGAAGTACTGGCGATGGTTGGAGGGCCGGGTTCTCAGGAACTTAAGGGAGGATTATCCCGAGGTCTACCAAGAGATTTTGGAATGGGCGGGCAAAACCGTTGCAGAGATTGTGGCCATGGATAATATCGGGGACGGTAACGATGAGTGACATCGATGAGTCGAAAATCACGTTTATGGCTTTGAAGTTCTACCCGCCTACAGTACGTGACGACTTGCTAAAGTCGGGATTGCTCGGCGCGCATTCAGATCGGCTGTTGCAGACTTGGGTGCATCTTGGATCTGATGATTTGTCGTTCCTTCGATGCCATTTATACGATGCTTTTCGCAAGGTTCTTCAAGGCGTTGAAAGCTGCCGAGTAACCGACAAATCCGGCCGCGAGTGGACGTTATCGCAGTCATACATGTCCGGGAACTACTCCATCAGATTCGAGTATGCCGAAACGAATTTCCTCGTTTCAGATTGTTATGGATTACACTCTGATTCGGCGGTCAGAACTCAAGCTTTGAGGTCTGCGGCTAAAACGGATGGAATGAGCCTGTCTAAATATCAAGGTTGGCTGTCGATCATTTCGTTACGACCTTTCGACGATGACGAAATGTCGCGACTACACAGTGAACTCGCGAGATCGCCTGGTAAAGTAGAACGCGAGATCGTAGAGCATATAGCGAGCCGAGGCATTGATTACCCGACATTAATCCCAGACTTCAGCGACTACTATGTGGATTTGATCGGTGACGTTGGGCAATGTGCCGACATTTCCGAGTTTTCCGCTACGGTGGCGAGGAAGAAATTTCGTGAAATTTTGGATTTCGAGGGATCAAGCGGACTCAAACGAATTCTCGGACTTTCGTCTCATGCAACCCTCGTCGATCAAATCGATCTAAAATCGTTCGAGGTTAGCGAAGTGGAGAAGGCTTTCGATTGGATTGCGAAAAATGCTGACATCGTGTCGAAAGTGGGCGCAGTGGAACTGGCCATAGCATATGGAGAGTGCAGTCCCAAGATCGTATCGGCTGTAATAACCATCATAGAAGAGATACGAAATGCTGATTCTTCAAAATATGGATTTTTAACTCAGTTTTGCGATTTAGTACTACTAGTAGGTGGGGAATTTGCACGCAATAGGCTCTTTATTTCGGCACCCCCATATTGGCGGCGATTGGCGGTTTTTACTCACGCTGCTGTTTTGCAACGAGCTGTCGTCGCTACCCAAGCAAATATTACCGGTCTTTCCGATTCGCATTGCGACAACCGAGCTCCACTATTTTTGATTCAGACCGCTATCGATCTCCGCTTGGAGCCCAGATGGCAAAGTGGGTATTTGGGGCCGGAACAGCTAAAAGCTGAGTTTCTAGGCCGAATTTTAATGGCGGGTGAGCGTCACTCGGAAACCATTGATGAGCAGCTCAAGCATTACATCTTGGACGACCCGACGTTGCGTGACAACGTGAAGTTCCCACTTGCCTATCTTCCAGGACCGCTCGAAGGCGGCATCGAACCGGCAATGATCCTACCCCAGGATTTGGTTTCTGCTATCGAGTCTGCGCTGTCGTCATCGCCGCTAGAGCTCTCTTCGTTTGTTCCCCTTGTCAACTCAGCACTCGTTTTTAAGTTGAATCCCGCGCAAGCTGATTGGGCATCTAAGGCCTTGCGAACAGCCAACTATCAACTTAGGGCCGAAAATGATGCGGAGGATTTGGAGCCGGTTTTGGCGGGATTAGCGACCGTAGCGGCGGTTACTCGAAGTCCTAGCCTTGGTGATGAGGTCATCGTCTTGATTCGAGCTATGCAGCATCGTTCGAATAATGCGTTGGACGTAAATCAAGTTCTTACCATTGGGCTTATAGCTGCGGCTTCACGTGCAGGAGAGCAGGAGTGGATCGATTTCGTCGGTAAATTATTTGCCGAGGTTTGCTTCCGCGATATTACTCAGTTCGAAGCCAGGTCAGTGCGCTTTGTACTGTTCCAACTCTGCCGGCTTAAACCAGAACTTTGGCGTAGTGTGGGAGGAGCGTACGCCGCGCTTGAGTCCATATTGCCCTATGGCGGGTGAGAACCTCCTTATTACTCCATGAGGCGCCAATCCATTAAGGATCCCGGTCAAGCGAAGTAGGACTGGCAAGCACGATACGCTATTGCGGAGACTGCATTCCGTTCAATCGCCGCCTCTTCGACAGCGGACAAAAAAACGTCACCCGCGCGGACTGCCGCATACTTGTCGACCAGCGGCAGGGGGAGGGCAGCCCTTAGGTAGGTGCGGTATTTATGTGACCACCCGTTCCAGCGATATGTGCAAAACAGAAGAAGAACGTGTTTTGCGAGGATATACACGACAGACTTGTGTTCCGGTGCTTGCCACTGGGACCACAGGCGTGCGACTTCGAGGGGACTCGCTTTCAGCAGTGCCATTAGGTCGCGATCGGTCAAGTGGTGCATCTTGGAGTAATAGCTCGCGACCGTTGTTGTGCTAAGACCTTGTTCGAACATCATTGCGAGAGTGTGCTTAAGTATGAGGGCACAATCTGGGTCTCTGCTGCCGAAATTTACCTTTATGGATCAGCCGTGAAAATAAAGTTCGAAGACGTTCACGTCGGCCGGAGAACGAATCGACCGCGTCGTGTCGGTAACTCGTCGTAGTACCTGAAAACCGACGGCAGGGGCTGCAGGGCAGCGCAGAATCGCGTGACAACATCTTCGTCGGAACCGAGCGCGTGAACCTGCGCCGTCTTGTGATCAGTCATTAGTATCCTTTTGGTAGTGCGCGCAGCAACGCGACTCGGTCGTCAAATGCGTTGTTCCACACGCCCGCTAGCCGGTCTTCAAACACTGCTCGAGCATATCGAGAGGGCATAGTCGATTCCCTTGACCAACCGAAGGACGTTCGCATTTTTTGTAACGCCTCATCCATCGAGTCACCGCGTTGGAGCAGTTGGTGCAGACAAACGACGGCGCAGGTATGGCGAAGGTCATGCGGAGTGACAGTGGTCTTACCAGTACGTGCCTCCAGCTCCTCAACAATGTGAGAAGGTAGGCGCTTCGAACCGACTGAAAACGCTTTCGTTAGGGCCTCGGTCGAGAGCGGGACGTCCGATTTTGAGTTAAGGAGAAAAGAATGTGTAGGCCAGTTGTCAGCGTAGAAATCGATGATCTGCGCCGTCGTTTCACTCACTGGAATTTGCCTGATTGAGTGCTTTGTCTTAATGCTTGGCTTTGAGTGACGCGGATCTTCGACCGATTGCTGGTAGTCCGGAATTCGGGGGAACGGGTTACTTTTTGATTCCGGATCGAGCAGGGCATAGAGCACCTCAACAGTTGACGCAGGCAATGAGCGGGTGGTTTCCGGGGCGTTTCGCTTCTTGACGCGGAATTGGCTGTACAGGACTGAAAGCTGGTGGCGCCGACTCTCAATTTGTCGCAGTTTCTTGTGGCTGTCACTTTTTGCGATCCACGAAACGACCAGAGTTACGAAGCCAAGTCCAACTTGCCAGCGCGTCTCATCCGCCTCAGAGGCCTTCGGCTGATTGCGAATTGAGATGAACCAAGACTCGAGAATTTCAGCGAGAAGTCCATCGTTCAGTGCGCCCAAGGCATTGCCAAGGGTTCCAGGTCCGCGCAATTCGTCGGCGTGTCGATACAAGCTGTCGATGTAGCGTAGCTTCTTAACATGCGTCGAGTCAGCTAGGGCACCTGTGACCGCCGTCGACCAGACGACTGCCCAGTAGCGAGGCAAGCCATAGCTATCTGCAAGAACCGGTCCTGAAAGGCTTGGAGGACTGTGCGAGCTAACAAGGTTGATGATCATCAAATAGAAGGCTAACGCAACAAGAAAAAGTACCATCTAGCGAAGCAGTGTTGCGTCACCTGATGAGTTATACGCAACGGTACCATAGCTCCCGTCACTTCGCATAATCTATATTATGTCAAATACGATATTCACGAACTCGGCCAACACCGCGCCGCAGCAGCACCCAGCCGTCAAGACCGAGCCATCCGAACCGTCGGCTCAGCCGCACCTGTGACCGCCGGCTCCATAACCGCCCGCTGCAACACAGTCCGATACAAAACCCCAGCCAACGCACCACCCAACAACGGCGCAACCCAGAACAACCACAACTGCGCAAGCGCCCAGCCACCGACAAACACCGCCGGACCGGTACTACGTGCCGGATTCACGGACGTATTCGTAATGGGAATGCTGACCAGGTGAATCAACGCCAACGCCAGTCCGATCGCCAGCCCGGCGAAACCGACCGGAGCCCGCGTATGCGTGGCGCCCAGCACGATCAATACGAACATGAAGCTCATCACAAGTTCGCAGACCAGGCCAGCGGCCAGCGTGTAATTGCCGGGCGAATGTTCGCCGTAGCCGTTGGCGCCGAAGCCAGCCTGGACGTCGAAGCCGGCTTTGCCGCTGGCGATCACGAAGATGATGGCGGCCGCGGCAATCGCGCCGGCGACTTGCGCCAGCATGTAAGGCGCGACGTGGCGGCCCGGGAAGCGTCCGCCTGCCCACAGGCCGGCTGAAACGGCGGGATTGAAATGGCCACCGGAGATCGGGCCCAATGCATAGGATGCGGTCAACACGGTCAGGCCGAACGCCAGCGAGACGCCGGTCAGGCCGATGCCGACGTCGGGAAAGCCCGCGGCGATCACGGCGGCGCCGCAACCGCCCAGCACGAGCCACAAGGTGCCGATGAATTCGGCCAGCAATTTGTTAAACATGGAGCCTCCACCGTGACATTCACCGGCGCGGCAAATCGCAGGAAACAATAGAAAAACACGCAGCCCGAGGCCGCCGCGCGACGCCAGCGAGCACCGGTTCGATTCGGACGCGGTGCGGCCAGTTCCGGCGATAACGGCAAGCTTTGATCCGGCGCAAGGACGCCGGCGGCGGTCAGCTGCCTGCGGTCCGGCGGCCTTTACGCGGCGGCGAGACTTCCTCCGGCATCTCGCCAGACGGCTCCAGCAGCGCCTCATAACGCGCAACGGCGTGCCGCAATTCGGCTTCCAGCGCGCCCGCGCGGCCATCCGAAGCGGCTGCCTGAGCCAATGCGAGAGCCAGTTCACGCCGTACGCCATCCAGCAATTCCCGCGCGTGATCGCGTTCGACGATCGCGCCACCAGCGCGGCTTTCCAGCGCACCCAGCTGCTGGCGGACGTCCGCAACTTCATTCAGGGCGCTGCGCAATTCGCCACGGTGACGTTCAGCAGCCGCTGCAGCGCGGGCACGCTCGACATCCAGCGCCTTTTGCACCTTGCCGTGCGCCGTGCGTTCGCGATCCAGCTCCTGCAGCGCATGCTTGCGCGCGGCATCGGCCGCAGCACGATCGGCTTTCAGTTGTTCACGCAGCTTTTCCAGCGCAGCCGCGTGATCGCGTTCGACCGTGCGGAACCAGGCGTGCTGTTCGTTGAGTTCCTTGCGCGCCGCATCGAGACGGGCTGCCAGGTTGCCGTTCAGCGCCTCGGCCTCGGCGAGTTGCTGCCGCACGGCAGCCAGATCGGCATTCGCATCCTGCAGCATTTGCGAGGCGGCAGCCAATTCATCGACGACGCCGGCCAGCTTGCCGCTCGCCGTTTCCTGCGCCAGACGGGACTCTTCGATTGCAGCAGCAGCGTCATCGCGAAAACTTTCCAGCGAGCGGGCGGCTTCCGCCTGGGCAGCCTGCCACAGGGCGCCAACGAGCTCGCCGGCATGATTTCTCACCGATTCGGGCAGGTCGGGCTGGCCGATGACCACCCTGCTCTTCTCCCGCAGCTCGCGCCAGAAGCGGTTCAGCGCCTCGGCGGGGGCCGACATGCTGCCTTTGCGCACCAGCTGATAGAGCCGGTTGGCCGTCGGCGTGATGCCATAACGGAAGAACATCAGGGTGCAGACTTCGCGGTAAAGATCCTGCGTATTGGCGAACTGGGTGCGCAAGACGTCGATATCGGCTTGCAGCTGGGTTTCGGCGGTTTCGACGGCTTCCATGGAATCTCCTGATCAGGTGCATTAATAATACAACGTAATACGTAGCGTTTCAAACTACCGCCCCATCCAATATGACATTACTTGTATAATGTCACTACTTCGCAACACACCCAGCTTTTCCATGCCGCCACCACCCTCCTCGCCTGTTTTGCCTTCATCTGCCGGTCCGGGCGCGCCCACCGTCATCGAGTCGGTGCGCCTGCCCGCCCACCTCGACGGCCACGATGGCGCCAACCGCGGCAGCGAACGCGCGCAGATCGCGGCCGACAACGACATCGACGCCATCAAGGCCTGGCTGGCCCGCTTCGTCGATACGCCCACCACCTTCGACAGCTACCGCAAGGAAGCCGAGCGCCTGCTGCTGTGGGCCACGCTGGAACTGGGCAAACCGCTCTCCTCGCTCGTCCACGAAGACTGGCTGCGTTACCGTAAATTCCTCGAAGACCCGCAGCCCGCCGAGCGCTGGGTGTCGCCCGCCGGCCGCAAGTATCCGCGCGCGCATCCGGCGTGGCGGCCGTTTGCCGGTCCCCTGTCGCCCAGCAGTTGCCGGCAGGCGGGCATCATCCTGAACGCCCTCTTCTCGTGGCTCGTGCAGGCTGGCTACCTGGCGGGCAATCCGCTGGCGCTATCGCGGGAACGCAAGCGCCGGGCCGCGCCCCGCATTACCCGCTACCTGGAAGACGACCTGTGGGCCGAAGTCAAGGCAACCATCGAGGCGCTGCCCCGCGACACGCCGCGCGAACTGGAGCAATACCTGCGGCTGCGCTGGCTGTTCACGCTGCTGTACCTGTGCGGCCTGCGCGTGTCGGAAGTTATCGGCACGACAATGGGGTCCTTCTTTGCCCGCCGCGACAAGGCCGGCGTGCAGCGCTGGTGGCTGGAAGTCGTCGGCAAGGGCGACAAATTGCGGATCGTGCCCGCTACGTCCGAACTGATGGCGGAACTGACCCGCTACCGCCGCGCGCTGGGGCTGACGCCGTTTCCGCTGCCGAACGAAACCACGCCGCTGTTCCTGCCGCTGGGCGGCCGCAAGCGCGCGCTGACCCGCGGCGGCGTGCATGGCATCGTCAAGCAGGTGTTCGAGCAGACGGCCGAACGCTTCCGTGCCCGCGGCCCCGATTTCGAGACGGAAGCCGTGCGCGTGGTACAGGCATCGGCGCACTGGCTGCGCCACACGGCCGGCTCGCATATGGTCAATGGGGACGTCGATCTGCGCCACGTGCGCGATACGCTGGGCCACGTGTCGATCGGCACCACCAATACCTATCTCCATTCGCCCGACGATGCCCGCCACACGGAGACGGAATCGAAGCACCGGATTGCCTGGTGACAGCCTTGCCGGCTTGATCTGGCGCAAACCGCGGCGGCCGGGCTCGGGTCACGCTAGACATTCCGCCGGGACATAAACCGGCGCAACCGTCTGCAGCGTTGTTCCTCGACAAAGGTTGTTTCCGCATGAACGCCAGCACGCCGCCCCTCCTGCTTGCCGCCGAGCCGGCACCCTCCACCGACGATATCCGTCAAGCCCTCCAGCAGATTCTTGCCAGCGGCACCTTTGCCAGGGCGCCCCGCATGTGCCGGCTGCTGGCCTTCCTGGTCGGCAAGAAGCTCAGCGGCGCCGAGCGGGACATCAACGAATACGCCATCGGGCTGGAGGTGTTCGGCCGCGATGCGCGCACCTACAGCACCGGCGAGGATCCGCTCGTGCGGGTGCAGGTGGGCCGGCTGCGCGAGCGGCTCAATGCCTATTACCGCACCGGCGCCGCGGGCGATGGCGTGCGGATCTCCATCCCGGTGGGCAATTACGTGCCGCTGGTGGAGCACGCCGCACGGGTCGCGCCGGCGGAGCGGCGGCGGCAGATGCTGGCCCTGGCGCCGTTGCAGGCAATCGGCGGCGGCGCGGCCGGCGAGCCGTTTGCCCGCGGCGTCAACGAGGAGCTGAGCGCGCAGCTGTATGCCACGCTGGGCGGGCGGATGCTGCGCCCGGAAGCGCCGGGGAATGTCACCGGCGAGCCGGCCGCGCACCGGCTGGAAGGGTCGATCCGCGTCGAACAGGAACATGTGCGGGCCTCGGTCCGGCTGATCGACGGCAGCGCCGGCCACATTGCCTGGCTGTCCCAGTTCGACCGCCATGGCGAGCTGGGCATCGGCCTGCAGGAGGAGCTGGCAGCCGCGATCAGCACGGGGCTGTCCGCCTACCTGCTGCAGCTGCGCCGCTGATACGGTATCCGTTACCTGCCACGTTACCGGCCGTTACTTATGAGGGCGGGGATGGCTGGCTACGCTGACGGCACGGACTGGCAGCAACGGTCCGCGCCGGCGGCGCCGCCGCCACCCTCTTTCCCACACAAAGGAAACCCATCATGGAACAAACCAAGATCGGCCAGCTCATCATCGGCAATCAGATCCCGGGCGCCCCGCTGTTCACGGTGACGCTGATCGAATCGGGCGTGGGCCACGTCACCGGCTTCGGCAAGGTGACGCAGACCACCAATCCGCCGCTGGACCTGGTCGAAAACGTCGCCGGCACGATCGCGCTGATCGTCTGGGGCGCCGACACGCAGACCAATATCCAGCTGACCGGCTGGCCCGGCCCCGGCGTCACCGGCAATGTCGGCCAGCCGAACCTGTATGCGACGATCGTGCTGGACAGCGAAAAATCGAAACCGGGCGTCGCCCAGGTGCGCTACCAGGAACCGGGCACGGGCCGCTGGATCACGCTGCAGAACCAGCCAGTGAAAGGCAATCTGCAGGCACTGGCCTGATCGCCTTGCGCCGGCCGGCCCCCGGCCGGCTGCCGGACGTGACCGCAACCGCGCTCACGTCCGTGTTTTTTGCAGCGCCGGAATACTTTTCAAGTAACTATTGTTATGCATCAAATCCCATGCATATGCTTCAGCTCGCTGCTTAACCAAACCTGTCGACAGGTCCATAATCGGCCGACCGGTGCCTGCAGTGCACTCTCTCCCGAAAGACAGGTCATGCGCCTCATCCCGTCGTCGCTGCTTGCCAGGTTGCGCCTCCGCTCCATCCGTATCGTGCCACCCCAGCCGCCGGTGGCACGCCGCCCGCCGGGCCCGGCGGACGTGCTGGCCTGGTTGCGCGACGGCCGGCCGATGGCGGGCCGCGACCTGTCCGGCGCCGACCTGCGCGGTATCGTGCTGGACCATGCGGACCTGTCGGGCGTGGTGCTGGAGCATGCCGACCTTCGCGGCGCCAGCCTGCGCGGCACGCAGCTGCGTCACGCGCTGCTGGGCGGCGCACTGTTCGACGATGCCGATTGCGGCGGCGCCCGTTTCGACGGCGCGTGCCTGGACGGCACCAGCGCCGAGCGGGCCCGCTTCTGCGGCGCCAGCCTGTGCGGCGTACGCGGCAACGATGCCCGCTGGGCCGGCGCGGACCTCAGCGATGCCCGGCTGGACGACCTGATGGCGGTGGGCATCGTGCTGTCGAATGCGGTACTGGACCGCAGCCACGCGCGCGGCATGGTGCTGCTGGATGCCCGTGCCGATGGCAGCCGCTGGCGCGGCGCGCGCTGGGACAAGGTGCTGGCCCTGCGCGCCCGCCTGGCCAATGCGGATTTCCGCCAGACGCGGCTGCGCGGCTGTGCCCTCGGCGGTGCCGACCTGGGCGGCAGCCTGTGGCAGCACGCCGATGTGCAGGGACTGCAGGCGTCCGGCGGCACGGACTGGCATCACGCCATCCTGCGCGGCATGCAGGCCACCGACTGCAATTTCCATGGCGCCCGGCTGGCCGATGCGGATCTGTCGTCCGGCAATTTCATGCGCAGCGACTTCGGCACGTGCGACCTGAGCGCCGCCTGCCTGGACCAGGCGCAGTTCCCGTTCAGCAGCCTGATCGGTGCGCGGCTGCAGCGGGCCCATGCCCATGCGGCCGATTTTGCCCGCAGCATCTGTCGCCGCACCGATTTCACGGGGGCGGACGTGGCCGGGGCGAGATTTGCCCAGCCGGGCATGCCCGGCGGCGGCCTGGCGCTGGTGATCCCGCTGGCCAGCGGCGTGTCCTGAAAGATCAGCGCGCCAGCGTGCGCAGGTCGGTCACGGGTTCGGTGCCGAAGCTCTTGCCCATGGCGTAGGCAGCCAGCCGTGCGCCGGCGTCGCCGGCATCGTCCAGCGCGCCTTCCTGCTTGAGTGCCACGAACCGCTCGAGATTGGGGAAGTCCGATTTATCGGTGCCGCGGATCGCGGCCTGCATGGCCGTGTCGATGACGCCCGGTGCCACGCTGCCGATGCGCAGGTTCGCCACTGCATCCAGCGCGACGGCCTGTGCATGCATGTCCAGCGCCGCCTTGGTGGCGCAGTAAGTGCTCCAGCCGCTGTACGGCGACCGGCCCGCGCCGCTCGACACGTGCAGCACGCGGCGGTCCGGGCAGTCTTGCGTGACGGCGACGAAGGCGTCGGTCAGCACCAGCGCCGCCGTGACGTTGACAGCCACGGCCTGCGCGATGTGCTGGGCGCCCAGCTTGCCGGGCGCGCCGACCGGCGTGACGAGGCCGGCGTTATTGACCAGCAGCGCCTGCGGCGCGCCGGTCAGGAAAGCTTGCAGTTCACCGCCGGCCAGCCAGGCCTGCACGGCGGTCGCATCCGCCAGATCCAGTGCAACTTCCTGTAGCTGTCCTGCCAGCGCCGGATTGCCGTGCCTGGCGATGCCCATGACTTCGACGCCGCGCGCGAGCAGCGCCTTGACGATGCCTTCCCCCAGCCCGCGGCTGTGGCCTGTAACGATAGCTTTCACGCTTGCTCCTGCCGATGAAACCCCGATTGTAGCCCCGGGGACAGTCCCTTGCAGGGACAGTCCCCAGCCGCCTCACTTCGGCGGCTTCACCTTCTGCGCATAGTTGCCCACCAGCGTGCCTTTGGCGATCACATGGCCCTTCATCGCGGCGAGCAGCTGGTCGCGGTCGGCGCCGAACGGCACGTCCAGCTTTTTATCCAGCGCGAAGACCTGGAAATGGTAGCGGTGCGCCGGGTCGCCCACCGGCGGGCGCGGACCGTAATAGCCGGTCGAGCCGCGGGTGGTGCGGCCTTGCAGCACGCCGTCCGGATCGGTCAGCCGCGGCTGTTCCTGCACGCCTTCCGGCAGTTTCGTCACGCTGGCCGGGATATTCCACGCCAGCCAGTGCACGAACGGCTTGACGGGGCTGGAATCCGGGTCTTCGGCAATGATCGCGTACGACTGCGCGTTCGGCACGGCGTTCCACGCCAGCGGCGGCGACACGCCGTCGGCGTATTCGCTGAAGCGCATGTCGAGGTTGCCGCCATCCTGGAAAGCGCTCGATGTGACGGCGATCCGGCCGCTGGCGTGGGTTTCGGCGCGGTCCTTGGCCAGCGGCACGCCATTGCCCTTGTTCGCCTGTTCCTGCATCGGGCCGTCCGGTGCTGCCGCCAGCGGCGTGCCTTTTGCGTTGCCGGTGTAGGCGATGCGGTAGATGACGCCGTTGGCATCGTCCGCCATCAGCAGCGCACCGTCCTTCGCCACGGCCAGGCCGACGGGCCGGGAGATGTGCGTCTTGCCGCCGTCCGTCAGGAAGCCGGTTACGAAGGGTTCGATGGATTTCGGCTTGCCGTCGGCAAAGTGGATGCGGACGATCTCGTAGCCGGATGCCTTGCTGCGGTTCCACGAGCCGCGCATCGTGGCAAACGCATCGCCGCTGTATTCGGCCGGGAACGCGCCGGCCCGATAGAACAGCAGCTGCATCGGCGCCGCGTGGGCCGTGTAGCCCAGCACCATCGGTTCGCTGCGCGCCTTCCATTCTTCCTTGGTGATCTCGCCCACCGGCGTGCTTTGCGGGTAGATGCTGCCGTTGCCGTAGACGTGGGGCCAGCCATACTGCTTGCCCAGTTCCAGCTTGTTCAGCTCTTCCGGCTGGTCGTCGTCGCCGAGGAAATCGATGCCGTGATCGAGGCCCCACAGCTCGCCCGTGCGGGGATCCCAGTCGAAGCCGATGGTGTTGCGCAGGCCGGTGGCGAAGATGGTGCGCTGCTTGCCGTCCGGGGACGAGCGCAGCAGCGTCGCGTTCTCCGGATTGCTTTCGTTGCAATCGTTGCAGGTGGAGCCGGCCGAGATGTACAGCATGCCATCCGGGCCGAAGGCCAACGTGCGGTTCGGATGCTGGCCCGCGTCGGGCAGGTCGCCGGTGATCAGTTTCAGCGGGCCCAGGCGGCCATCGGACTGGATGTCGGCCACGAAGACTTCCTTGACGGTGGCCAGGTACAGCTTGTTGTCGCGGATCGCCAGGCCGTGCGCGTTGGCGCGGCTGGCCACCGTGACCGGCGCGCCGTCAGCCTTGCCGTCGCCATCCTTGTCCTGCAACAGCAGCACGTCGCCCTGGTCGCGCCGGCTGACGTAGACGTTGCCGTTCGGTGCCACGGCGAGGATGCGGCTGTTCTTCAGACCGGTGGCGAACGCCGTTACGGTAAAGCCTGCCGGGGCGCGCAGCGCGGCAATGCGCTCGGGTGTGGCGTCGACCTTGGCCGGTTTCCAGATGGCGGTGGCGATCGCGACGCGGGTGCCGTCGCCCTGCTGGGCCGACGCGGCAGTGGCGACGGCGAGCGCGGCCCAAAGGAGATTTTTCTTGTGCATGGCAGTTCCTGTAGTAGTGAACTGCCAGCCTGCCACGGGAGTCGCATGCGGCTTGGTGGCCGCACGCACATTAGACAGTGCCGATATGCCTGGTGTCGTACGTCAGCGACGCGCAGTTCAGCGTGATGCGGCAGCCTTCGCTGCCGCCCAGCAGCTGGTGCACGACGCGCAATCCCAGTGCGCGGACGGTCCGCTCCAGTGCGGCGATATTGCGCTCGCCCACCTTGAGCGGGAACGGCACGCCGGTAAACAGGCTGGCGCCGCCGGCTGCGACCACTTCCAGCTCGCGATAATCCTCTTCACGCGCGCCCAGCGAACGCAGCATCGCGGGAATCGCGTCGCTGACGTAACGGGCTTCGGCGCCCGGTTCGGCGGGATTGTCGTAAGGTGCATCGGCCAGCAGGCAGTGGGCCAGTACGCAACGCTTCTTGCGGCGCCAGATGATGCCGATGCCCACGCAGGAGCCCAGCAATGCGGTCAGGACGGTATTGCCGCAGCCAACGGCCAGCGCGCCGGCCCAGACGTGGCGCACCGGTGGCGCGGGAGGAGGAACTGCGCCGGCGAACGGCGCGGGAAGAACGATGATCGGCATGGAGACCCGGGCAAAAAACAGTAACCGCGCGCGGTGCGCGGACGATGGTGCCGGACATTGATTGGGTCAGCAGCACCATAATGCCTGTAAGAAACTGTTCTGTAAATGCCTGTTCTGCCAAGCGTGTGACGCATTTGGCACGGGATTTGCATAATTGCACATATTCTTGGAGGAAATCACTGTGCAGTTCTATAACGAGATGGGCATCGCCGGCGAAGAACGGGCGCATTACCGCGACTTCTGCGCCTGGCTGGCACAACAATCACCGGACGCGCTGGAGAGCAAGCGCGTCGAGGCCGACCTGACCTTCCGCCGCGTCGGCATCACGTTTGCCGTGTATGGCGACGATGCAGGCACCGAGCGGCTGATCCCGTTCGACATCATCCCCCGCATCATTCCGGCCGGCGAATGGACGCAGCTGGAAAAGGGTCTCACCCAGCGCGTGCGCGCGCTGAACATGTTCATCCACGACATCTATCACGAGCAGCACATCATCCGTGCCGGCCTGATTCCGGCCGAACAGATCTACCGCAACGCCCAGTACCGCCCCGAAATGCAGGGCATCAACGTGGCGTCGGACATCTATGCGCACATCGCCGGCGTGGACATCGTGCGGGCCGGCCAGGGCGAGTTCTATGTGCTGGAAGACAATCTGCGCGTGCCGTCCGGCGTGTCGTACATGCTGGAAGACCGCAAGATGATGATGCGGCTGTTCCCCGAGCTGTTCGTCAAGCACCGCGTGGCGCCCGTCGAGCACTACCCTGACCTGCTGCTCGACAACCTGCGCTCGGTGGCACCGATGGGCGTTGCCGATCCCACGGTCGTCGTGATGACGCCCGGCATGTACAACTCGGCCTACTTCGAGCATGCGTTCCTGGCCCAGCAGATGGGCGTCGAGCTGGTCGAGGGCAAGGACCTGTTCGTCAGCGACAACCACGTGTACATGCGCACCACGCGCGGCCCGCGCCGCGTGGACGTGATCTACCGCCGGCTGGACGACGACTTCCTCGACCCGCTGGCGTTCCGCGCCGACTCGTCGCTGGGCGTGCCGGGGCTGCTGTCGGTGTACCGCGCCGGCCGCGTCACGCTGGCCAATGCCATCGGTACCGGCGTGGCCGACGACAAGTCGATCTATCCATATGTGCCGGACATGATCCGCTTTTACCTGTCGGAAGAGCCGGTGCTGAACAATGTGCCGACCTACCAGTGCCGCAACAAGAAGGAGCTGGACTACACGCTGGCCAACCTGAAGGACCTGGTCGTCAAGGAAGTGCACGGCGCGGGCGGCTACGGCATGCTGGTCGGCCCGGCCTCGTCGACCGACGAGATCGAACAGTTCCGCCGCCGCCTGATCGCCCACCCGGACGGCTACATCGCCCAGCCGACGCTGGCGCTGTCGAACTGCCCCACGTTCGTCGAATCGGGCGTGGCGCCGCGCCACATCGACCTGCGCCCGTTCGTGTTGTCCGGCAAGACCACGTCGATCGTGCCCGGCGGGCTGACGCGCGTGGCGCTGAAGGAAGGCTCGCTGGTCGTCAACTCGTCGCAGGGTGGCGGCACCAAGGATACGTGGGTACTCGAAGAATGAAAAAAAATAAACAAATCATGGAGCAAACATGCTGAGCCGCACCGCCGACCACCTGTTCTGGATGGCCCGCTATACCGAGCGGGCGGAAAACACGGCGCGCATGCTGGACGTCAACGTGCAGACGGCGCTGCTGCCGCAATCCGATGCGGAAGCGCAGCACGCCTGGCGCGCGATGCTGGGCATCTCCGAGCTGCAGCACGCCTACGACAGCCGCCACCCGGAGCTGGTGCCGCGCGACGTCATCGATTTCATGGTGCGCGATCCGTCGAACCCGTCGTCGATCGCCGCCTGCCTGACGGGCGCGCGGGAAAACGCCCGCGCCGTGCGCGGTGCGCTGACCACGGAAGTATGGGAAGTGCAGAACCAGACATGGCTCGACCTGCAGGTCAAGCTGCGCGACGGCAGGATCCAGCGCGACCCGGCGCAGTTCTTCGAGTGGGTCAAGTACCGCTCGCACCTGTCGCGCGGCGTGACGATCGGCACCATGCTGCAGGACGAGGCGATCCACTTCATCAGCCTGGGCACGTTCCTGGAACGGGCCGACAACACGGCGCGCATCCTGGACGTCAAGTACCACGCCGGGGCCCACGAGGAAAGCGGCAGCGAAGGCGAGCGGCGCGATTTCTATTACTGGGCGGCGCTGCTGCGCTCCGTTTCCGGTTTCGAGACCTACCGCAAGGTGTACCGCGACGTGATCACGCCGGAGCGCGTGGCGGAAATGCTGATGCTGCGGGCCGACATGC
>DKJA01000141.1 GCA_002454505.1 Oxalobacteraceae bacterium UBA6704 | reverse complement strand
AAGATGATCGCCAGCGCGATCACGCCTTCCGCGTTCAGGTCGTCGTCCTTGATGGCGCCGGCCGTGTTGTGCCGGCGCAGCCAGCCGGCGAAGCGGACGATGGCCTGCACTTCCTGGCGCCGCTTCAGCTGGTCCTGGTAGCGGGCCGGGCCGTCCCAGTTGGCGTTCGGGTCGGTCAGGCAGATGTCGAAGAAGATGTCGCGCAGCCGCCGTTGGGCGTACACGGGATCCTGGTCGTATTCGCCGACCAGCGTGTCCTCCGGCATCGCGGCCAGGTCCTTCAGTTGCCGGAAGCCGGCCTGGAAGGCCGCCTCAGCGCCGTTATCGACGAGGAAGTCGAGCGCCGCCGCGTCGCTGTCGACCGCCAGCAGTTCCTCCAGCCCCAGCGACACGCCGCCAACCGTCAGGTTGACGGCCTTCTGGATGCCCTCGGCAGTGCGGTTGTTGGTGAACTTTTCCGCCACCATCGCCGTGATGCCGGCCAGTTCGTCGGCCAGCGTCACGGCCGCGTCGTCGCGCGGGTCGCCCGGCAGCAGCTTGATGGCGCGCGTCAGGCGCGGCAGGTTTTCCCGTACGAGTGCCGGCAGCATCAGGAGAAGATCCCCGTGCCCAGGCTGCGGCGGCTGGTGCGGCCGGTGGCGCTGCGCGCGCTCGGCACCTGCTTGCGCAGGCGGTACAGCAGCTCTTTCGTCGAGCGCTGCAGTACGGACGGCTCTTCCTCGTCCGGATCGTCGGAGAATTCCGCGTCGGCCAGGTCGGCGCTGTGGCGGAACTCGGGATACAGCTCGAACAGCGCGCGATCCCAGCCGTCTTCGCTGGCCTGCGCCAGCGCGATCGCCAGCGGCACGATATCGCTGTCGGACGACGTGGTGCCCGTAATGTACTGGCCCTTCGAGATCACTTCGCCGGCCACTTCCAGCACTTCCTTCGGTGCCAGCGAGAACACGATGGCAAACACGGTGCTGCCCCAGTCGGTGGACGACGCCTCGGCCAGCAGCTCGCTGCGGCGCTCTTCGTCCTCGGTGCCGAACACCACGCCGTGGATGTGGTTGAACAGCGACTCGGCGATCCGCTCGGGATCGTCCTCGATCATGTCGTCCGCCCACGTGGCGGCCATATAGGCCAGGCTGGCGGCCCACGCCTTCGGCGGCACCAGCAGCGTGGCCAGCGACAGCTTGCCGCCGTCGAAGCCGGCCATGTGCAGCGCGGTGACATGCGGCGGCAGCGTTTCCAGCACTTCGGCCACCACCAGGTCGCCATGCTGCTCGGCCGCATCGGCAAAGGCCTGCTCGGCGTGGCCCAGCGAACCGGCCAGCACCAGCTCGGTCACCTGCTTGCTGATGGCGGGAAGATTCTTGGTCGGTGCATCATCGCTCATCAACGTTCTCCTTCCTGGTCGAACATCTGGGTGAAATCGTCGGTCGCGCCGTGTTCCTCGTCGTCGACGTCATCGCCGTCGTCGCCTTCGGCCAGCTGGTCGAGCGACGTGTCGTCGTCGTCCCACATGCGCGGATGCTTGTGCAGGAAGGCGGTGACGATGGCCTGGCGGCCCAGGTCGGGGAAGTTCTCTTCCAGCGACGCCAGCATGCGCGCCGGCGTGCCTTCCGCGCTCGACACCGCCGCGAACACGCGCGACGGATCGCCGAACTCGAAATCCTCGGCATCGGCCAGGATCGCTTTCGGGTCGGTGAACTGCAGCACGTCGACCAGCGCGAAGGCCATCATGTTCAGGTCTTCGATGCCGCTGCCCGCTGCATATTCGGACATCAATGCGTTCAGCATGTTCTGGTAATTCTTGCGGTCCGGCGGATCGCCCAGGATGCCGTCGATCTGGTCGGCCAGTTCGCGCGACTGGTAGGCGAACTCGGGGTGTACTCTTCTCATTGCTGTGCTTTCTAAATATGTCTTATGCGGCCGGCAGCGTGACGCCGTGCAGGCCGAACACGGAGCGCCACAACTGGTACGCTTCCGCTTCCGGGTCGATGACGATCCGGTGATTCAGGCTCTGGTTGTACTCTTCCCGCTTGACCGGGTCGGACAGCACTTCATAGGCCTTGACGATGCCCTGGAAGCGCGCATGCGCGCCGGGCTCGGGATTGCGGTCCGGGTGGAAGCGCATCGCCAGCGAACGGTAGACTTTCTTGATGTCGTCGTCGCTGGCGTTGGGCGCCACGCCCAGCACATTGTACAAATTATCCATTGGGAAACTCAGCTCTCGGATGGCCTTCAAAAATGAAGGCGTAAGGGCGAATTATCCTACAGAAAACCACCGGCCGTCCCGCCGCACTGACTTCCGTACGGTAAAATGGCCGCCATTCGCTTTTAAATTGCCTCTTATTTGCCTGTCTACATGAGCAACGACAAAAACAACGCCCCTGCTGCCCCGGCACCGAACTTCCTGCGCAATATCGTCGAACACGACCTCGCCAGCGGCGCGCACAAGCGCGACGGCCTGCCCGAAGTGATCACCCGCTTCCCGCCCGAGCCCAACGGCTACCTGCACATCGGCCACGCCAAATCGATCGCGGTGAACTTCGGCCTGGCGCGCGACTACACCGGCCGCTGTCACCTGCGCTTCGACGATACCAATCCGGCCAAGGAAGAACAGGAATACGTCGACTCGATCATCGACAGCGTCAAGTGGCTGGGCTACGACTGGGAACACAAGGGCCCGGTCGGCGCCGGCGAGCACCTGTACTACGCCAGCGATTATTTCGACCGGCTGTATGAGATGGCCGAGTACCTGATCAAGGCCGGCTACGCCTACGTGGACAGCCAGAGCGCCGAGGACATGGCGGCCAACCGCGGCAACTTCGGCGCGCCCGGCGTCAACTCGCCGTTCCGCAACCGCACGCCGGAAGAGTCGCTGCAGCTGTTCCGCGACATGAAGGCCGGCAAGTACCAGGACGGCGAGCACATCCTGCGCGCGAAGATCAGCGAAGACGCGATGTCGTCGCCGAACATGAACATGCGCGACCCGGCGATCTACCGGATCCGCCACGCCCACCACCAGCGCACCGGCGACAAGTGGTGCATCTACCCGATGTACGACTACACGCACCCGATCTCGGATGCGCTGGAAAACATCACCCACTCCGTCTGCACGCTGGAATTCCAGGATCACCGGCCGTTCTACGACTGGCTGCTGGAAACGCTGGCCGAAGGCGGCTTCTTCAAGAAACCGCTGCCGAAGCAGTATGAATTCGCCCGCCTGAACCTGACCTATATCGTCACGTCGAAACGCAAGCTGCGCCAGATGGTCGAGGAAGGCATCGTCGACGGCTGGGATGATCCGCGCCTGCCGACGATTGTCGGCATGCGCCGCCGCGGCTTCACGCCGGAAGGCATCGCGCTGATGGCCGAACGCACCGGCGTGACGAAGTCCGACGGCTGGATCGACTATGCCGTGCTGGAAGGCGCCGTGCGCGAAGACCTGGATCCGAAGGCGCCGCGCGCGATCGCCGTGCTGAAGCCCCTGAAGCTGATCGTCGACAATTTCCCCGCCGATGCCAGCGTCGAATGCTCGTCGCCGGTCCACCCGCACCATCCGGAACTGGGCAACCGCACGTTCCCGTTCACCCGCGAACTGTGGATCGAGGAAGACGACTTCATGGAAGTGCCGGTCAAGGGCTACTTCCGCTTCTACCCGCCGATCGGCGACCAGCCGGGCGCGCGCGTACGGCTGAAGTATGGCTTCGTCGTCGAATGCACCGGCTTCGACAAGGACGAAAACGGCAAGGTCACGGCCGTCCATGTGAAATATTTCGAGGACAGCAAATCGGGCACCGACGGCGCCAACAGCTACAAAGTGAAGGGCAACATCACCTGGGTCAGCGTGCCGGCCGCGCTGCAGGCCGAAGTGCGCCTGTACGACCGCCTGTTCCGTTCGCCGAACCCGGAAAAAACCGAAGAAGGCGGCAGCTTCCTCGACAACATCAACCCGGATTCGCTGCAAGTGCTCAGCGGTTGCCGTGCCGAGCCGTCGCTGGCCCAGGCGCAACCCGAGGACCGCTTCCAGTTCGAGCGCGAAGGCTACTTCTGCGCCGACCTGAAAGACAGCCAGCCGGGCCGCCCGGTGTTCAACCGCACCGTCACCCTGCGTGACTCCTGGGGCAGCTGAGGAACCGCCGTGCTTACCATCTACAACACCCTGAGCAAAGCCAAGGAAACCTTCAAGCCGCTGGATGGCAACAAGGTGCGCATGTACGTGTGCGGCATGACCGTGTACGACTACTGCCACCTGGGCCATGGCCGCAGCATGGTGGCCTTCGACCTGGTCACGCGCTGGCTGCGCAAGAGCGGCTACGACCTGACCTACGTGCGCAACATCACCGACATCGATGACAAGATCATCAACCGGGCCAACCAGAACGGCGAAACGTTCGACGCGCTGACTGCCCGCATGATCGATGCGATGCACGAAGACGAGCGTCGCCTGAACATCCTGCCGCCGGACCAGGAACCGCGTGCCACCGACCATATCGCCGGCATGCACGCGATGATCCAGACCCTCATCGACAAGGGCTATGCCTACGCCCCGGGCAATGGTGACGTGTATTACCGCGTCGGCAAGTTCGTCGG
>DKJA01000204.1:3964-5227 GCA_002454505.1 Oxalobacteraceae bacterium UBA6704 | reverse complement strand
ATTCTCGCCGGTCCGCTGCGCGAGCTGGCGCCGCTGCCGCTGATTATCTTCCCGCGCGCGATCGCGCCCGGCCTGTACGACTCCGTGCTGGCGGTGTTCCGCGCCGCCGGCATCACGCCCGTCATCGGCCAGGAAGCGATCCAGATGCAGACCATCGTCAGCCTCGTGTCGGCTGGCATGGGTATCGCACTTGTGCCACAATCGGTGTCGAACCTGCGCCGGCCCGGCGTAGAATACCGGCCGCTGACGCAGGCGTCGCCGCTGGTCGAAACGGGCCTGGCCTGGCGCCGCGACAATACATCGCCCGTGCTGCAGGGCTTTTTGGAATTGATGAGAAAGAGACTCTGAATGTTGATACACCCGATGCCCGATCCCGTCGCGCTGCAGATCGGCCCCGTGGCGATCCACTGGTATGGCCTGATGTATGTGCTGGCGTTCGCGCTGTTCATCGCGCTGGGCCGCGTGCGGATCAAACAGCCGCACATCGCCGCCCAGGGCTGGAAGAACCAGGACCTGGACGACATGCTGTTCTACGGGATGCTGGGGGTCGTCATCGGCGGCCGGCTCGGCGAAGTGCTGTTCTACCGGCCCGAATACTTCTTCGCCAATCCGATCGAGATCTTCAAGGTCTGGCATGGCGGCATGAGCTTCCACGGCGGCTTCCTCGGCGTGCTGGTGGCCATGTCGCTGTGGGCCCGCAAGTCGCGCCGCAATGTGCTGGACGTGTACGACTTCATCGCGCCGATGGTGCCGCTGGGGTATGCGTGCGGCCGCCTGGGCAACTTTATCAACGCGGAGCTGCCGGGCCGCGTGGTCACGGATCCGAACCTGCCGTGGGCGATGATCTGGCCGAACGTGGATGCGCTGCCGCGCCACCCGTCGCCGATCTACCAGATGCTGGTGGACGGCATCCTCGTGTTCATCGTGCTGTGGCTGTTTGCCCGCCACGCCCGCCCGCGCCTCGCGGTGGGTGCGATGTTCACGCTGCTGTATGGCTGCGCGCGCTTCTTCACCGAATACTTCCGCACGCCGGACTGGGAGACCCATGTGCTGGGGCTGCCGATCACGTCGGGCCAGGTGCTGTCGCTGCCGATGGTCTTGGCGGCGATTGCGATGCTGGTGTGGTCCTATCGGCGCAAGGCGTATGGCACGGCGCCGTTGACGGCGTAGGTTGGGGACTCGCTGGGGACTGTCCCGGAACGGGACTGTCCCCGGGGTTGCTCTTGATTTTGCGGGATGCAGGCAGAAAAGCAACCCCGGGGA
>DKJA01000204.1:0-3883 GCA_002454505.1 Oxalobacteraceae bacterium UBA6704 | reverse complement strand
ACAGCCGGATCGCCGTACCGCCCTCTGGGGACAGTCCCCGTCCTATCCGATCAGCTTCAGGATAAACCGCCACTCATCCGGCTCGACCGGCATCACCGACAGCCGGCTGCCCTTCGCCAGCAGCCGCATATGCTCCAGCTCCGGATGGCTGCGCAGC
Source organism: Oxalobacteraceae bacterium UBA6704 (assembly GCA_002454505.1). Taxonomy (GTDB): domain Bacteria; phylum Pseudomonadota; class Gammaproteobacteria; order Burkholderiales; family Burkholderiaceae_D; genus Rugamonas. Next base: position 3,726 of record DKJA01000204.1, on the reverse strand, counting down.
TCCTTCAGGTCCACGTAGCGGCCCTGCTTCACCGCCTTCACGTCGATGCCGATCCAGCGCGGCTGCTCCGGCGTCGCCTTCGCATCGAAATAAGGGCTGCTCGGATCGAACTGCGAGGCATCCGGATACGGCGTGCTGGCGATTTCCGCGATGCCGGCGATGCCGGGCACGGCGCAGCTGGAGTGGTAGAACAGCACGCCGTCGCCCACCTGCATGCCGTCGCGGATGAAGTTGCGGGCCTGGTAGTTGCGCACGCCGTACCATTGCGTGGTGCGGTTCTTCGAGTTCAGCACATCGTCGAAACTCACGTCGTCCGGCTCGGACTTCATCAACCAGTACTGCTTCGCCATGGGCGCTCCTCGACAACGGTGGACACGAAAACACGGACGTAAAAAAACGGCTGCGCACCGTGGTGCAGCAACCGCTCTTTATCAATGCAACTACTACGACAACTGCATTGCAACTACTGAATAGGGCCCCGCCTGTGCCGTTATGCCGGCATCCTGAACCTTACGGTTCAAGGCGGTCACAGTCAGTTCAACTTCGGGTTCATCGGACTAGCGACGCTCACACCCGCCAAACAATTTTCCGCAACCTATGCGTGTAAATGGTTCAAGGAATATATGGCAATCTCGAACACCGCAGGGTGAAACGGAGTTTACTCCTCAATCCGCGCGAGGGAAAGCCCTATCGTGCTTCAGAACAGATTTTCTTGCGGGGTCAGCGCACTGTCGAGCACGCGTTTCATGGCACCCATCTTCTGCTGGACCTCGAGCAGCGACATGTCCGACAGCGGGCCGGCCGGCGCCTTCGCCGTCAGGAACTCGGCAGCCATCGACAGCGCCGCCATCACGGCGATGCGGTCGTTGCCTTTGACTTTGCCGCCGTCGCGGATCGCGCTCATTTTCTTGTCGAGCAGCGCGGCCGCTTCGCGCAGTGCGCGCTCTTCGTCTTCCTTGCAGGCCAGGCGGAACTGCAAGCCCATGATGTTGACGTCGACGTGGATCATTGCGCGTCCTCCTTCGCCGGCTCGGCGGCCTCGGGCGTTTCAACCACCAGCGGCGGGATCTGTTCCAGCAGCGCCGACACGCGCTGGTGCGCCTCGGCCAGGCGGTGCTGATAACCGACATTGTCCGCGACGAGCGCGGCATTGGCCTGGCGCAGCTGGGCGTTTTCGCGGCGCAGCGCCTGCGTCATGTCGGCCAGCTGTTCGATCTTGTCGGCGAGTTCTTGGATGTCTGAAATCATCCCGCCACTATAGGGCCGCACGAAAGCGTGGTCAACCGAATCGGCGCCGGCGCGACCTTAAAAACCAGTTAAAAGGAAGTTACGGTATTTGGCAGCAGAATTGGCAACCCGAGCCGGACGCAGCCGGCCCGCGGTTCCCTAGGTGACGGCACCCAGCGTCAGCAACAGCAGCGCGCCGGCCAGTACGCCAAGGGCGGCCCCGGCAGCCACGTTGACGGCCAGTCGCACCCACTTGGGCACATGGGGCGCATGCAGGTCTCTCGGTAATTTCGTCTGGAACATCACAGCCTCCGCTCTTCCGTTGCCAACCCCGCGATCGGAAAGCCAGTGTGCTCCTGCGCCGCGGCTTTGTCAAAAAGGTCAGAGAGCCCATTTCCTCTTATGCATTTATCTCGGTGAAATGTCTTGAAATCGCATATGACCATCCCTATAATCATTGGCACTCGTTAGTCGAGAGTGCTAACAACGTTTAACCACATGTACACAAGGAGTTTTGTATGAACCTTCGCCCTTTGCACGATCGCGTCATCGTCAAACGCCTGGACCAGGAAACCAAGACCGCGTCCGGCCTGATCATCCCTGATGCAGCGGCAGAAAAGCCGGACCAGGGTGAAGTGCTGGCAGTCGGCAACGGTAAAGTTGCGGACAACGGCACCGTGCGCGCACTGGAAGTCAAGGTCGGCGATCGCGTTCTGTTCGGCAAATACTCCGGCCAGGCTGTCAAGGTTGACGGCGACGAGCTGCTGGTGATGCGCGAAGAAGACATCATGGCGATCGTCAACAAGTAAGCAGCGAACCACTCGCCCTTACCGTACCCACAGAATTCAGGAGCAATAAAACATGGCAGCTAAAGAAGTGATTTTCGGCGACGCAGCGCGCGCCAAGATGGTTGAAGGCGTCAACATTCTGGCCAACGCCGTCAAAGTGACCCTGGGCCCGAAAGGCCGCAACGTCGTGCTGGAGCGCTCGTTCGGCGCCCCGACCGTCACCAAGGATGGTGTGTCGGTCGCTAAGGAAATCGAACTCAAGGACAAGCTCATGAACATGGGCGCGCAGATGGTCAAGGAAGTCGCATCGAAGACCTCCGACAACGCCGGCGACGGCACCACCACCGCGACCGTGCTGGCACAGGCCATCGTCCGCGAAGGCATGAAGTTCGTTGCCGCCGGCATGAACCCGATGGACCTGAAGCGCGGCATCGACAAGGCCGTGGCCGCCACCGTCGAAGAACTGAAAAAAATCGCCAAGCCGACCACGACGTCGAAAGAAATCGCCCAGGTTGGCGCGATCTCGGCCAACTCGGACGCATCGATCGGCGAGCGCATCGCTGAAGCGATGGAAAAAGTGGGCAAGGAAGGCGTCATCACCGTCGAAGACGGCAAGTCGCTGAACGACGAGCTGGACATCGTGGAAGGCATGCAGTTCGACCGCGGCTACCTGTCCCCGTACTTCATCAACAACCAGGAAAAGCAGACCGTCGTGCTGGAAAGCCCGTTCGTCCTGCTGTGCGACAAGAAGATCTCGAATATCCGTGACCTGCTGCCGGTACTGGAACAGGTTGCCAAGGCTGGCCGTCCGCTGCTGATCATCGCCGAAGACATCGAAGGCGAAGCCCTGGCCACGCTGGTGGTCAACAACATCCGCGGCATCCTGAAAACCTGCGCAGTGAAAGCACCTGGCTTCGGCGACCGCCGCAAGGCCATGCTGGAAGACATCGCCGTGCTGACGGGCGGCCAGGTCGTTGCTGAAGAAATCGGCCTGACGCTGGAAAAAATCACGCTGGCCGAACTGGGCCAGGCGAAGCGCATCGAAGTGGGCAAGGAAAACACCATCGTCATCGACGGCGCAGGCGAAGCCTCGACCATCGAAGGCCGCGTGGCACAGATCCGCACCCAGATCGAAGGCGCGACGTCCGACTACGACCGTGAAAAACTGCAGGAACGCGTGGCCAAGCTGGCCGGCGGCGTTGCCGTGATCAAGGTTGGCGCAGCCACCGAAGTCGAAATGAAAGAGAAGAAAGCCCGCGTGGAAGACGCGCTGCACGCTACCCGTGCCGCCGTCGAAGAAGGCATCGTGCCAGGCGGCGGTATCGCCCTGCTGCGTGCCCGCGCTGCACTGAACGTCAAAGGCGACAACGCCGACCAGGACGCCGGCATCAAGATCGTGCTGCGCGCGATGGAAGAGCCGCTGCGCATGATCGTGCAGAACGCCGGCGAAGAATCGTCGGTGGTCGTGAACGCCGTCCTGGCAGGCACCGGCAACTACGGCTACAACGCTGCCAACGGCACCTACGGCGACATGGTGGAAATGGGCGTGCTGGATCCAGCCAAGGTCACCCGTTCGGCGCTGCAGAACGCGGCATCGATCGCCGGCCTGATGCTGACGACCGACTGCATGGTTGCCGAAGGCGTCGAAGACAAGCCAGCCGGCGGCGGCATGGGTGGCATGGGCGGTATGGGTGGCATGGGCGGCATGGAC
>DKJA01000104.1:887-9248 GCA_002454505.1 Oxalobacteraceae bacterium UBA6704 | reverse complement strand
AAGCCGACGACGAGGATCGACACCTGCACCAGCGCCACGTGGCTGACGTTGGGGAAGATGTGCGAGAACATCTTGCGCCAGTCGGAAGCGCCGATCGCATCGGCCGCCATCACGTATTCGCGCGCCTTGTGCTTGATGTATTCGGCGCGGATCAGCCGGTACGGGCCCGTCCACCCCGTCAGCCCGAGGATCAGCACGATGGTCAGCACGCCCTTCTGCTGCAGCACGGCGGCCACGGTGAGGATCATCAGGATCGATGGAATCGACGTGAACACGTTGTAGAACCAGTTCAGGAAATCGTCCACGCGGCCGCCGTAGTAGCCGGACAGCGCGCCCAGCAACGTGCCCAGTCCCACCGCCACGAAGGCAGCCACCAGGCCGACGACGATCGACGTCTCGCCGCCCTTGACGGTTTTCTTGACGATATCGTGACCCCACTTGTCGGCGCCGAACGGCAGCGTGGGCCGGCGTTCCGGTACCGCGCCGCCATGCGGCAGCGTAGCCCGCAGCTCGGCCAGGTCGCCGGCCAGCGGATCGAAGGCATTCGCACGCGGCGCCTGCTGCTTGACGGAGACTGCGGCAGCACCGGCATCCGCGCCGACGAAGGAAGGCGGCGCGTAATTGACGCCCACCTCCTCTTCCCAGTCGCCGGCCACCAGCCCGGCGGCGGACAGCACCAGCAGCAACAGGAAGGCGCCGACGACGGCCAGTGCCGCCATCGCCAGCCGGTCGGCGCGCAGGCGGCGCCAGGCCAGCGTCCACAGGCCGGCGGATGCATGCATCGTGCTCATGCCAGCTGCACCCGCGGATCGACGGCCTGGTACAGCAGGTCCGTCAGCAGGTTGAATACCATCGTGGCGGCGGCCACGTAGACGGTGATCGCCTTGATGACGGGGAAGTCGCTGCGCTCGACGGCCAGGATCACTTCGCGGCCGATGCCGGGAATGCCGAAGAAACGCTCCAGCAGGAAGGCGCCGATCAGCAGCGCCGGCAGGTTGGCCATCACGTGCGTGATGATGGGGATCGCCGCGTTGCGCAGCACGTGCACCCACATCACGCGGCGTTCGGACAAACCCTTGGCGCGCGCGGTACGCACGTAATCCTGGTTGGCTTCGTCGAGCACGAAGGTGCGATACAGCCGCAGCGTGGGCGCGATCGACACGGCAAGCCCGATCAGGATCGGCAGCGTGGCATAGCGCAGCAGGTTGTCCGCCAGGCTGTCGCCCCAGCCCTGCACGGGGAACAGGCCCAGCTCGTAGGCAAGGCCGTACTGGAACACGATGATGTAGACGAGGATGGAAACCGACATGCCGGCCGTGCAGGCGATCATCACGGCGCGGTCGGTCAGCGAACCGCGCACGAAGGCGATCGCCAGCGCCAGCGCGATGCCGATGACGGTTTCCAGGATGGTCAGCGGCACCAGCACCGTCAGCGACGGCCCCAGCCGCGATGTGATGATCGCACCGACGGATTCGCCGGTGGCCCAGCTCTGGCCGAAATCGAAGGTGACGATCTGCTTCAGGAAAATGCCCAACTGTACATAGTACGGCTCGTCCACGCCCAGCTGGCGGCGGATATTGGCGATCGCCTCGGCGCTCGACATCTTGCCGGCCAGCAGATAGGCGGGATCGCCGCCCACCCAGTTGAACAGGATGAACACGAGCAGCACGACGCCCAGCATCGTGGGCACCATCTGCACCAGCCGGCGCAGCAGGAAGGCGGCCATCAGGCGTCTACCCTCATCGTAACTCTCCCTTCCCGGCAGTGGCAAAGGCGTAACGATAGCTTATCCGTGCCGTCCGCGGCAGGGGGTGGCCATGCAGGAGTCGGCGGGCGTCATTCCGTCAGGTTATGGGCGGCCGGCAGCGCCGCGACCAGCCGCCGTTGAACGGGTTTTTTCGGCAGGCCAGTGTCGGGCATCCGGCAGCGTTATGCGTTTTTTGTTGTGCATGCACCACATTTCGCGCCAGCCGAAACGACTCTATTCGCTGTCGCCCCGGGGCGACTCGTTTATCGCAAGTTGGGCGATGTTGGCAATATTTATGGGGAGAAACGTCTTTCCACTTCCTTAACGACTGTCCCGCCGGCGTCGTGGTTACAGCCTGTTACAAAAACTGAGGCCGCTTTACGATTGACGCCCGCCGTCGCCGGATGGTTACATCGCAGCCCTGAAGGGCCTGCACAGACAGTTCCTTCAAAACGAACCAGGCAGCAGAAGTCGTCAAAGCTTTTGAGTCGTCCGGTTGTCGAACCACTTTTGGAGGCAGTACCAATGATGGAAAAAATGATGGCCCGCTCGGTCCGCCTGCTGTTCGCAGCAGCCGGCATGAGCGCGGTAGCCGCACCCGCCTTTGCACAACAGGACGCGCCGATGCAGCGCGTCGAGATCACCGGCTCGAGCATCAAGCGCGCCACCGCCGAAACGGCATCCCCCGTCACCGTGATCAACAGCGATGAGCTGCTGCGCTCCGGCAAGGCCACCGTCGCCGAATACCTGCAGACGCTGACCGTCGACGGCGCCGGTTCGCTGCCGACCGGCTTCGGTTCCGGCTTCGCTGCCGGCTCCACCGCGATCTCGCTGCGCGGCCTGGGCGCCACGTCCACGCTGGTGCTGCTGAACGGCCGCCGCATGGCGCCGTTCGCCCGCGCCGACGACGGCCAGAAGAGCTTCACCGACCTGTCCACCGTGCCGATGCAGATCGTCGAGCGGATCGAGATCCTGAAGGACGGCGCCTCTTCGCTGTACGGTGCCGATGCCATCGCCGGCGTCGTCAACATCATCCTGCGCAAGGACTTCACGGGCCTGCAGGTGCGCGCCGAGACGGGCTGGTCCCGCTACGACGATGCCAAGCAGAACAAGGCTTCGATCACCTACGGCCAGGGCGACCTGGACGAAGACAAGTACAACTGGGTCGTCAATGCCGAATACACGCAGTCGGACGAGCTGAAAGCCTCCGACCGTTCCAGCCGCGACTGGATCGGCCACGGCGACATCCGCCCATGGGGCTATGGCCTGTCCACGCAGTACGCGGGCGGCTACATCTCGAACGGCTCGGCATCGCCATCGCCGACCGGTTCGCTGCTGAACCCGGCCACCGGCCAGTACGTGTCGCTGCCGGGCTGCAACCAGTTCTCGAAATCCGTGCAGAACGACCCGCGCGGCGGCTGCGTCTGGCACCAGGACCAGTTCCGTTCGCTGCAACCGGACATCGAATCGATCAACCTGTACACCCGCGGCACGTGGCAGATCAATCCGAACCTGCAGGCCTACACGGAACTGGGTTACTCGGAGCGCCGCACGTCGTTCACGATGACGCCGGGCTCGACGTCGTCGACCATCGTCTTCCCGGGCACCGCCGGCCAGCCTAACCAGCTGATCAACTACGGCAACGCCATCGTGATGGACGCGTCGCACCCGCAGAACCCGTACGGCCAGGACGTGCGCCTGCGCTACTCGGCATGGGACATCGGCGCCTCCGTGCGCAATTCGAAGAACGAATTCAACCGCATCGTGCTGGGCCTGAAAGGCACCAACGCAGGCTGGGACTGGGAAGCCGGTTACACCCGTTCCGAGTCGAAGCTGGACCTCGACTGGTCGAACATGCTGAACCTGAAAGTGCTGCAGTCGGCACTGGGCGATCCGACCAGCCAGTACTTCCCGTACTACATCGGCACGGAAGCCTCGAAGAACTCGCCGGCGCTGTACTCGGCACTGTCGCGCAACGCCACGTCGCACTCGACGACGCGCCTGAACGTGGTCGACTTCAAGGCCAGCCGCGAACTGCCATGGAGCCTGCCGGGCGGTAATATCGGCCTGGCCATCGGCGGCGAACACCGCGAAGAAAAGCTGAACAACCCGAGCCTGTCCGGCACGGAAGACGGCTCGATCAACGCCAGCTACACGGCCGCATTCGGCGACACCAAGGTGTCCGCCATCTACGCCGAGGCGCTGCTGCCGGTGCTGAAAACCGTTGAAGTGACGGGCGCGCTGCGTTACGACCACTACGACAACTTCAACTCGACGACGCCGAAACTGGGTATCAAGTGGACGCCGGTGAAATCGTTCGCGCTGCGCGGCACGTACACGGAAGGCTTCCGTGCGCCGAGCGCTGCCGAGAACAGCACGATGAGCCAGGCGGTCGGTTCCGCATCCGCCCAGGATCTGGTGCGCTGCCCGACCGTCAACGGCGTGCCGACCCCGCGCACGGGCGCCAGCCAGAGCGACTGCTCGCTGTCGATCAGCTCGATCAAGGTGGGCAACCCGAACCTGAAGCCGGAAGAGTCGAAAGGCTACACGCTGGGCATGGTGTGGGATCCGTTCGACGGCACCAGCCTGTCGGTGGACGCGTTCAAGATCAAGCGTGAAAACGAGATCAACCCGGTGTCGTATGCGGAAGCCGCGCTGGACCCGAACGCCGTGCGTAACGACAACAACCTGCGCGATGCCAACGGCAACGTGATCCCGAACTCCGGCACGCTGCTGGTGGTGCAGGGTGCGTACCGCAACTCGTCGTTCACGGAAGTGAAGGGTGTGGACGTGGACGTCAAGCAGCGCCTGCGCCTGGGCGACTACGGCCGCGCCACGCTGGGCCTGACGTGGACGCACATCCACTCGTTCCTGCGCGCCGAATCCGACACGCTGCAGTATGAGTTCGCCGGCACGCACGGCAACTGCGACACGTCGAACTGCATGGGCACGCCGAAGAACAAGATCAATGCCACCGCTTCGTGGGACATCGGTGCATGGAACTTCAGCGGCATCGCCAACTTCCGCGACAGCATCAAGAACATCCGCTACGAAGGCGCACCGTGCGCCAGCCAGTTCGCCGACGGTACCGTCGCACCGAACGGCTGCGAACTGGCCTCGTTCACGACGGTGGACCTGTCCACCCGCTGGAACTTCAGCAAGCAGCTGACGCTGTTCGCTTCGGTCTCCAACGTGTTCGACCGCGTGGCACCGCTGGATCCGCTGACGTACGGCGGCATGAGCTTCAACCCGCTGGACAACTCCGGCGCCGTGGGCCGCTACTTCAAGGTGGGCGCACAGTACAAGTTCTTCTGATCCGTTCAGCAGCTTGACTTCGCAAGGCGGCCTCCGGGCCGCCTTTTTTTTGTTGGGGACTGTCCCCAAAGAGGCCTGTCCCCGGGGTTGTTGGTGATCTTGTTAAGCCCTGGGTAACTTCAACCGCCCCGCACGAGTCAGCCCCAACCATTCATTAATAAAATTAACAATCTTTCCCACCCACGTTTCGCCACGCCGTATCGTCTTGGCACAAATCCACCAGTTTTCTTCACATAACCTAACAAAAATTGACAAAACCACGGTGTAGATGGTTTGATATGCGCCCCGTGATTTTTTGTGAGAATTGGGGGCTCCTGTAACAAGCTGATTGTTACATCGAGTAAGCAGCACCGGTCGGGCTGCGCCGCTTCCGCCCTCGCCGGGGAAGTTGTTGAAGTTAATTTTTTAGTTGTTCGCATTTACCGAAAGAAGTAGCAATGATCGAAAAAGTATTGTCGCGCTCCCTGCGCGTGATGTTTGCCGGCAGCCTGGTCATCGGCATGCACGCCGCCACCGCACAGGAAGCGGGCGAGCAGTCCATGCAGCGCGTTGAAATCACCGGTTCCTCCATCAAGCGCATCGCTTCCGAAGCGTCGCTGCCGGTGCAGTCCTTCAACCAGAAAGACATCAAGAAGTCGGGCGTGACGACCGTCACCGACTTCATCCAGCAGATCCCCGCGATGCAGGGCTTCTCCGTGGCGGCCGATTCGGTCGGCGGCGGCGGCGGCGGCATCACCACCGCGTCGATCCACGACATCGGCTCGGCCTACACGCTGGTGCTGCTGAACGGCCGCCGCGTGGCCGCCGCCAATTCGGGCACGACGATCGACCTGAACTCGATCCCGCTGTCGGCGATCGAGCGCGTCGAAGTGCTGACCGACGGCGCCTCCGCGCTGTACGGCGCCGACGCGATTGCCGGCGTGGTCAACTTCATCCTGAAAAAAGGCGCGACGGACTGGGAATTCCAGGCCAAGTACAACCGTCCGGAAAAATCCGGCGGCGCATCGAACGCGATCTCGCTGTCGAAAGGCTTCGGCGACATCGACGACGACGGCTACAGCGTGTTCTTCTCCGTCAGCCATGACGAGCAGAAAGCCCTGGGCGCGTCCCAGCGCGACTTCTCGAAGACCGGCATCATCCACTTCACCGACCCGCAAACGGGCCGCGCGCTGCAGTTCAACAACGGCTCGGCGATGGCCCTGCCGGCCAACGCCACCGTGCGCTACAACGATGCCAGCGGCGCGGCACAGGCCGTCAACCTGAACCCGTACGCGCTGTCGCACAACGGCAATTGCGCACCGCTGAACGCCGACTTCTACGGCAACGGCAACTGCTACTTCGATTCGCCGTCGACCATCCAGATCAACCCGGAAACCAAGCGCGACGCGCTGTTCAGCTCCGGCTCGCTGAAGATCGGCCAGACGGGCTTCAACGCCTTCTACGACTTCGCCTACACGAAAGCCAATGTGCGTTCGTCGATCGCGCCGTTCCCGGCGCAGTTCTCGATCGACCAGGGCTCCGCGCTGTACAACAAGTACGTGGCGCCCTACCTGACGGCGGAACAGGCGGCCGGCGTGACGAGCGTCGCGGCCAACTACCGCCTGATGGAAATGGGCAACCGCACGTTCGACTACGGCACCAGGGCCACCCACCTGGTGGCGGGCATCGAAGGCGCGGCGTTCGGCTGGGACGTCAACTCGGCGGTGACCTGGTCACGCAACAAGCAGACGCAGGACTACGTCAGCGGCTTCCCGCTGGCCGACCGCTTCGAAGCGGCCATCGATGCCGGCGCGCTGGATCCGTTCGGCTACGGCCTGGGCGAAATGCCGGAAGCGATGAAGAACACGCTGCTGGGCACCGGCTTCTCCGGCCGGTACAACACGCAGGACGTGATCATGAAGGGCTGGGATGCCCGTGGCTCGGGCGCCGCGTTCGCACTGCCGGGCGGTACCGCCATGCTGGGCGTCGGCGTCGACTTCCGCAACACGTCGTTCACCATCAAGCAGGAAGACGTGGCGAAGAACGCGTCGATCCTGTACGAAGCGGCCGGCGTGGACAGCGGCTACCAGCGCGACAACGCCGGCGCCTATGCCGAGCTGATGATGCCTGTGTCGAAGAAGCTGGAAGTCACCGGCTCCGTGCGTTACGACCAGATCAGCGCCGTCGAGGACAAGCTGACGGGCCAGAAGGTGGGCAACAAGGAAAACGCCACGACGTGGAAAGTGTCCGGCAAGTATTCGGCCACGAAGAACCTGATGTTCCGCGCTGCCGCGGGCACCGGCTTCCGCGTCGCGTCGATGCAGGAAATCGCCGGCGTGCTGGAAGACTGGGGCGTCACGGGCGGCAACTACAACTGCCCGCTGGCTGGCACCACGCACCCGCTGGCGTCGTACTGCAACGGCGTCAACCGCCAGCAGTTCGAAGCCTTCCAGGGCGGCAATCCGAACCTGAAGCCGGAGAAATCGAAGCAGTGGTCGATCGGCACCGTGTGGGAACCGACGAACAGCATCTCGATGGCGCTGGACCTGTGGAACGTGGAAATCCGCGACCAGGTGAGCGCCGTGTCGGAAGCGGACATCTTCGCCAATCCGGACAAGTACCCCGAGCTGTTCACGACCAAGCACATCAACTCCACCGGCCGCGACGAACTGGCCGTGATGCTGCTGCCGATTAACATCGGCAAGACGGAAAACCGCGGCATCGACTACGACTTCACCCACAAGGTGAACGTGTACGGCGGCCGCCTGACCAGCCGCCTGGCCGGCACCTACCTGATCCGTTCCCGTTACACGGAACCGGGCACGGCCGACGTGTGGACGACCAGCCTGAACCGTTACGGCATCAACGACGCGGTCAGCTTCCGCCACATCGTGCGCGCCTCGTCGTCGTGGGAATCGAAGCAGTTCACCCACACGCTGACCGCCAGCTACCGCAACGGCTACGTCGACAAGCCGCAGACGGAAGACGACTGCGCCGTGACGGTGGCCGGTTCGCCGGGCGAATGCTACGGCATCACGCTGGACGTGCCGAGCTACACGACGTTCGACTACCAGGTGGCCTACCGCCCGATGACCAATATGGAAATCACCGGCGGCATCCTGAACCTGTTCGACCGCGATCCGCCGTTCTCGCTGCGGAACGCCGGTTCGCACCAGGTGGGCTACAACCCTTCGTACTCGAGCGCGCTGGGCCGGCAGTTCTATGTGGGCGCTTCGTACAAGTTCTAAGTACTGATCGTTGTCGATCGTAAAAAGCGGCGCTTGCGCCGCTTTTTCATTGGAGGCTGGGGACTGTCCCCG
>DKJA01000104.1:0-763 GCA_002454505.1 Oxalobacteraceae bacterium UBA6704 | reverse complement strand
ATGCGGGGACAGTCCCCCCTACCTCATCCTTCGCGCCTGAACTATTCATTTGTATCCAATTGTAGCGATTTGTAGCGTATTTGTAACAACTGCCGGTAAATCTCCACCCCCGCCAAAAGTCTCATCCTCACCAAAAGCGTGCATTGCGCTTTTCGGCCAACCGCTTGCAAGCTGCACCGAACCGCGGTGATTTTCCGCGCATTTTTCTCGTAATCAACAAGCGCGATTTTGCTGCGCCGCACCGTGACTGCGCATTCATGCGCCATCTGCGAGCATCTCCGCTGATTGACACCAAAATGCGCCCAGTGCTCTTATAAAAAAGCAATGAATAGAAGATATGCCCGGCGTGTGCTGCGGTCCGCGCGCCGGCCTTTGTCTGACCACTCAGCTCAAGAGGACTCGAAAAATATGACGATGGAAAAAGTGTTGTCGCGCTCGATACGCGTGATTTGCGCATCCGGCATGGCGCTGGGCATGCAGGCCGCCTGGGCCCAGGAGGCGCCTGCCGGCGCCGACGAGGTCGTGCAGAAAGTGGAAGTGACGGGTTCGCGCATCCCGTCCGCCAACCTGCTCGGCTCCAGCCCGATCACCGTGATCAGCGCCCAGGAAATCAAGATGGACGGCGTACGCTCCGTCGAGAACCTGCTGAACAACATGCCGCAGGTGTTTGCCGACCAGGGTGCGACCATCGCCAACGGCGCGTCCGGCACGGCCACCGTCAACCTGCGCAACTTCGGGCCCGACCGCACGCTGGTGCTGGTCA
>DKJA01000049.1:25713-33934 GCA_002454505.1 Oxalobacteraceae bacterium UBA6704 | reverse complement strand
TTGGTCTGGAAGGCGATGCCTTCGATCAGCGCGATGATGTCGACGATGCGTTTCGACGAGCTGTTGATCTCGTCCATCGTGGCGATCACTTCGGCGACGATGGTGCCGCCCTGCTCGGCCACGTGCGACGCCGCTTCGGCCAGTTCGTTGGCCTGCACCGAATTGTCGGCATTGGCCCGCACGGTGGACGAGAATTCGTCGATCGACGATGCCGTCTGTTCCAGGCTGGCGGCCTGCGCCTCGGTGCGGCCGGACAGGTCGGTATTGCCGGCGGCGATCTGGCGCGTCGCCACGGCCATCGTTTCCACGTTGACGCGCACGTCGCGGATCGTCGCGATCAGGTTGCTGTTCATCTGCTGCAGCGCGCGCAGCAGCTGGCCCACTTCGTCGGTGCTGTCGGTCTCGAAGGAACCGGACAGGTCGCCGGCCGCGATGGCGCGCGCACCCACCAGCGCCCTGGCCAGCGGCTGCAGCATGCCGACGCGCAGCGTGTACCACAGGAAGACGTTGATCAGCAGGCCGACGAAGGTGGCGCCGAAGATGCCGTAGCGGACCGCTTCCGATGCTTCCTTGGCAAACAGGCTGGCCAGGCAGACCAGCACCAGCAGCGTGTTGACGACGCTGGTCGACAGCCAGATGCGCATGCCCAGCGACACGTGCGACAGGCGGCCGATCAGGTGCTTCAGGTCGCGGTGGATGATCTGGCCGTTGCGGATCTCGACATCCTTGCTGCCGTCGCGCAGCGCGGCGTAGGCCAGCACGGCGTCGTTGACCTGGTGGCGCTCGGCCTTGGTGCGCACCGACATGTAGCCGGTGGTGCGGCCGTGCTCGCGGATCGGCGTGATGTTCGCCTTGACCCAGTAATGGTCGCCGTTCTTGCAGCGGTTCTTGACGAAGCCGGTCCATGGCGTGCCGCTGCGGAGCGACGACCACAGGTCGGCAAACGCTTCGGACGGCATGTCCGGATGGCGCACGATATTCTGCGGCGCGCCGATCAGTTCTTCCTCGGTAAAGCCGCTGATCTGGACGAAGTAGGGGTTGACGTAGACGATCTTGCCGTCGAGGTCGGTTTTCGACACGATGGCCTGCTCTTCGTCGAGCGCGACTTCACGGTTCGTGACGGGCAAATTTTTGCGCATCTGCGGTTACTCCTGGCCTGGGCTGCTGTTATGGTTTTGTTTTGCTTGTTTTTTTACCGAGTGTTTCAACCCTCGGTATTTCTTTGTGGAAATTTCACCACGGAGTCAAGTTTATGGATCTGACCCCCCAAAATCCTTGATTTAGATCAAAAACCTCGGAGTGGGGAACCCGGTGAAAAGGACTACGGAAAAAGGAGGAGAGCGGCGCAACGCCGGCGGGCGGCGTTGGCTTGTTGAAGAGGCAAGAAAGGATGAAAAAAGGGCCAGTCGCCTGGCCCCGGTTTGCTGCAAACGGCGGGAATTACCCGGGCGGCATGCGCATCAGATGGTGTCTTCCTTGCGCACGTCCGCCGGCGCGCCCACGTCGCGCACGTTTTTCTGCACGGCCACGGCGGCGAACAGGCTCAGCACGTACGACATCGCATAGAAGCCTTTTTCGCTGAGCGCCAGCGTGGCGTTGACCAGCCCGACGCCGAGCAGCGCCAGCGCGGCCAGCGTGGAGATCCAGCACAGGCCGAAATACAGCGTGGTGACGGGGATGCCTTCCATCCGGTCGCGCACCGACTTCTGCAGCGACACGGCGGCAAACAGGCCGTACAGCAGGATCGTGAAGTAATACCCTTTTTCGTTCAGCTGCATGGTCGCGTTCCACAGCCCTGCCATGTACGCGGCCGCGCCCACCAGCAGCGCGATCCATGAGGCACCGATGAAAGCCGATGTGGGACGTTGCAGTTTTGCCATATTTACTCCCTGGTGGTTGAAGTGACTGGTTGAGACATCAGGGCTTGCCGCGCACGCCCTTGAACAGCCTGGTGACCATGGTGACGACCGCCAGCACCACGCCGCCCGTGACGACGCCGACGACGATGTCGGCAATGTGCGGCGTGAGGAAGGCCAGCACCGGTCCGAAGGTCGCGGCGGCCTGTTCGATGCTGTGATGCAGCAGCGCCACGCCGTGCGTGATGATGCTGCCGCCGACCATGAACATCGCCACCGTGCCCAGCACCGACAGCAGCTTCATCAGCTTCGGCGCGGCGGCCAGCAGCACCTTGCCCAGTGCGCGCAGCACGCCGGTGCGCTTGCTCAGGTACAGGCCGGCGTCGTCCATCTTGACGATGCCGGCCACCAGGCCGTACACGCCCACCGTCATCAGCAGCGCAATGCCGACCAGCACGGTGACCTGCTGGGCGAACGGCGCCTCGGACACGGTGCCCAGCGCGATGACGATGATCTCGGCCGACAGGATGAAGTCGGTGCGCACGGCGCCCTTGATCTTTTCCTTTTCCAGCGCCAGCAGGTCCACCTCGGGATTGGCGACGGCCGCGGCCAGCTCGGCCTTGTGCGCCGCGTCTTCCTCGGCGCTGTGCAGGAATTTGTGGGCCAGCTTCTCGAAGCCCTCGTAGCACAGGTAGGCGCCGCCCACCATCAGCAGCGGCGTGACGGCCCACGGCGCGAACGCGCTGACCGCCAGCGCGGCCGGCACGAGGATCGCCTTGTTCTTCAGCGAACCGACGGCAACCGCCCAGACGACGGGCAGTTCGCGGTCCGCCTGGACGCCGGACACCTGCTGCGCATTGAGCGCCAGGTCGTCGCCCAGCACGCCGGCGGTTTTCTTGGCAGCCACTTTGCTCATGGCCGCCACGTCGTCAAGGATGGAGGCGATATCGTCGATCAGGGCAAGCAGGCTGGTTCCGGCCATCGGTGGTTTCTTTCTTTAACGTGGAAAAATTATATTAGAAGAAATATAAAAGTCCGGCAATATTACCTTATCGGCCTGCGCGTCCCGGCACGGTAGAATGGACTTTTTGCGCAGGATCCATCATGAGTTTCGCCACCTGGCTCGGTTTCGCCATTTCCGCCATCATCATCGCGCTGTCGCCGGGCTCCGGCGCCGTGCTGTCGATGTCGCATGGTTTGTCCTACGGCGTGAAGAAAGCCAGCGCCACCGTGCTGGGCCTGCAGCTGGGTCTGCTGCTGGTGCTGTTCATCGCCGGCGCCGGCGTCGGCTCGCTGCTGCTGGCCTCCGAAGTGGCGTTCAACGTCGTCAAGACGGTGGGCGCGCTGTACCTGATCTGGCTGGGCCTGTCGCAGTGGCGCGCGAAGGTGAAGGAAGGCACGGACGTGAGCGCCGGCGGCCGCGCGCCGCTGCCGTCCGTGAAGCGACGGGTGCTGACCGGCTTCCTGACCAATGCGACGAACCCGAAAGGCATCATCTTCATGGTGGCGGTGCTGCCGCAGTTCATCGCGCAGAACCAGCCGGTGCTGCCGCAGTTGCTGATCCTGGCCGTGACGATGGTGGCGATCGACATGACGGTGATGCACGGTTACGCCTTCCTGGCGTCGACGATGCAGGGCTATTTCCGCGACGTCAAGGCGATGCGCATGCAGAACCGCATCTTCGGCGGCCTGCTGATGGCGGTCGGCACGGCACTGTTCTTTGTCAAGCGCAATCATGCGTAATGTCATAGTCTGCAAATATTTGTAACGCAGGTCGGCGTCGAACGGTCTCCGGCGTTAGATGTAGAGAAATACCGAAAATACCCCTGACGGAGACTCCCCCATGCCACGCAAGTTCCTCCACTTCCTGCTGTTGACGGCCCTGGTGGCCGCGTCGTCGCTGGCGCTGGCCGACCCGCCCGCCGTCGTCGGCCGCATATCCGCCGCCGAAGGCCGCGTCACGCTGCAGACGGAGGACGGCGAGGAAAGCGGCTCGCTGCTGAACTGGCCCGTCACCACCGACCAGCACCTGCGCACGGCGAGCGGCGCGCGCGCCGAGTTCCGCGTGGGCGCGGTGGCCGTGCGGCTGGATGGCGACAGCGACATCAGCATCGAACAACTGGACGACGACAACCTGCGGCTGCGCCTGAACTACGGCGCGGCCAGCGTGCGCGTGCCCGATCCGCAGGCACTGGCCGGCTTCGAGCTGACCACGCCGCAGGCCCGCGTTCTGCTGACGGAGCCGGGTACCGTACGCGTGGATACCGAGCGCGAGCCGGACACGACGATCGTGTCGGTGCTGGACGGCGTGGGCCGCGTCGAGGCGGCCGGCACGGCGCTGACGCTGCGCGCCGACCGCCGCGCGGAAATCCGGGGTGAGGACGTACTCACCTCGCAGGCGAGGCAGGATGCGTTCGACGCGTGGGCCGTGGCGCGCGACCGGCGCGGCGCGGCGGCGATCGCCACCCGCTACATCCCGCGCGACGTGACCGGTTACGAGGAACTGGATCATTACGGCACGTGGACCGTCAACGACGACTACGGCCCGCTGTGGGCGCCAACCGTGATTGCGTCGGACTGGGCGCCCTACCGTGACGGCCGCTGGACGTGGCTGTCGCCCTGGGGCTGGACGTGGGTCGACAACGCGCCATGGGGCTATGCGCCGTCGCACTACGGCCGCTGGGTGATGGTGAACCGGCGCTGGTGCTGGTCGCCCGACCGCGTGATCGGCCGGCCGGCCTGGTCGCCCGCCGTGGTGGGCTGGGTGGGCGGCGCCGGCTGGGCCGTCAGCTTCAACGACCGCCGCCGCGGCCCGGGCATGGGCTGGTACCCGCTGTCGCCGCGCGACCGCTATACGCCGCACTACCAGGTGTCCCCGGCCTACGAGCGCCGGCTGGGCTGGCAGTACCGCGGCAACGAAAAATGGGGCAACAAGCCCGTGCAGCCCGGCCGCCGCGACGGCATCACGATCGTGCCGCGCGAGCAGTTCGAGCAGCGCCGCACCGTGCGCGTGAACAATGTGCCGCGGGCCACCGTGGCGCCGAATCCCGGCAACCTGCCGGCCACGGCACCGATCGTGCCGGGCGGTGTCCGGGATGGCGGACGTGGCGGCGACCGCAACCGGGACGGCATTCCGGACCGGGCGCAGACGCCGGGCCGTCCGCAGCAGCAGCCGGACCGGATCCGCGAAACCATCGCCGACCGGCCGCAGACGGACCGTAACCGGGATGGCATCGTCGACCGGCTGCAGACCGAGCGGCCGCGCGAGAACATCGGGAACCGCCCGCAGAACGACCGCAACCGGGACGGCATCGTGGACCGGCTGCAGACGGAGCGGCCGCCGATCGACCGCCCGCAAAACGATCGCGGCCAGTTCGACCGCGACCGCAACCGCGACGGCATCGCCGACCGGCCGCGCCCCGGCCAGAACACGCTCGGCACGGCCGCACCGCAGCAGCCGAACCGGCCGCAGGTGCTGCAGACGGCACCGGCGGCACCGGCCGTTGCGCCGCGGACGTCCCAGGAACTGGCCGAGCGGGGCGAGCGCCGGCGCGAAGCGTTCGAGCAGCGCGCCGACCAGCGCCGCGAGATGATGGAAAGCCGCCGGCAGCAGCAAGTGCAGCAACAGCAACAAGCGCAGCAACAGCACCGGCCGGAGCCGCAGCAGCCTCGTCCGCAGCCTCAGCAGCAGCCGCAACAGCCGCAACAGCCGCAACAGTTCCGTCCGCAGCCGCAGCAACAGGCGGCGCCGCGGCCGGCACCCTCGGCACCGGCCGCGGCGCCCCGTCCGGCGCAGCCGCAGCAGGGCGGACCGGACCGTGGCGGCCGCGGCCGCGAAAGCGAGCGCTGAGCCGGCGGCGGCATCCCGAGGGCAGGCCGGCACCGTCTGCCCTTGATTTTCGACCGTCCGCGCCACATTTTGAGCTGCCTGTCACAAAGCGGTAGTGCCGGGCAGTTAGACTGCGTAACGTTACACTTCTCGGAAACGCGTGCACCACAGGGCTCTCCGACGGCCCGCAGCACAAGCCGTTTTCGTGACCGTACCAGTGTCCCAACTATTCCAGTGTCCTTCTGAACAGAATAGTTTTTGGCCAGCCCCAGGGCTGGCCTTTTTTTATCCGCACCCCATATGGGGAACTGCCTCCGTGTTTGGCTAAAATAGCGGATGGCCCGCTGCCTATAGGGGGCCGCCTCGCAACTCATCTGTTCATTTCAGGAAAATATTATGTCCGCAACTCCGCCGAAAGAGTCCCTCATCGAATACCCGAGCGACTTCCCGATCAAGGTGATGGGGCCGACGCATGAAGACTTCACCGTCACGATCATCGAACTGGTCACGAAGCACGACCCGACTTTCCACGAAGGCAAGGTCGAGACGCGCCCTTCGTCCAGCGGCAACTACACGGGGCTGACGGTGACCGTCCGCGCCACCAGCCGCGAACAACTGGATGCCCTGTATTCCGAGCTGTCCGGCCACCCGATGGTGAAGGTGGTCCTGTAAGCACCTGCCCGGCCTTTGAGCAAGTCGCCAGCCCCGCGCGTATAATGGTCGGGCTTTGATCAACGCAGCCCTGCCATGTCCACGAACCGACCCGAACCGGCGGTGATCCGCCACCTCGGTCAAGCCGACTACGAACCCACGTTCGCCGCGATGCGCGCCTTCACCGACGCGCGCACGGCCGATACGCCTGACGAGCTGTGGATCGTCGAGCACCCGCCTGTCTATACGCTGGGCCTGGGTGCGGACCGGGGCCACCTGCTGGGCGGCGCCGCGCAGATCCCCGTGGTGCAGACGGACCGCGGCGGCGAAGTGACGTTCCACGGCCCCGGCCAGGTCGTCATCTACCTGCTGATGGACCTGCGCCGCAACAAGCCGGGCGGCAAGCTGTATGCGCGCCAGTTCGTCCACAAGATCGAGCAGGCCATCATCGACGTACTGGCCGCGTATAATCTCGGCGGCGAACGCATCGACGGCGCGCCGGGCATCTACGTGGCCGCCGGCCCGAAACGAGGCGCCAAGATCGCCGCGCTGGGCCTGAAAGTACGCGGCAACGGCTGCACCTATCACGGCGTGTCGCTGAACGTGGCGATGGACCTGGCGCCGTTCACCTGGATTAACCCGTGCGGCTACGCCGGCCTGGAAACCATCGACATGCGTTCCCTGGGCATCGTCGTACCGCTGGCCGACGTGCAGCTGGCGCTGGCCAACGAACTGGTACGCCAGCTCGACGCGGCAGCGCAGCCCGAAGCTGCCGCCGCCTAACTTACCTGAAGACCGTTATGACCACCGAGACCACTTCCAGCACTGCCGCCGCGTACAACCCCAGCGAAAAGCAGAAGGGCGCCAGCAAGACCTCGCGCATCCCGATCAAGATCGTGCCGATCGAGCAGGTGGAGCGGCTGAAGAAGCCGGAGTGGATCCGCGTGAAGGCGGCCTCGGCATCGAGCCGCTTCTACGAGATCAAGGACATCCTGCGCGAGAACAAGCTGGTGACCGTGTGCGAGGAAGCTTCGTGCCCGAACATCGGCGAGTGCTTCGGCAAGGGCACGGCCACGTTCATGATCATGGGCGACAAGTGCACCCGCCGCTGCCCGTTCTGCGACGTGGGCCACGGCCGTCCGGACCCGCTGGACGTCGACGAGCCGGCCAACCTGGCCAGCACGATCGCCAAGCTGCGCCTGTCGTACGTGGTGATCACGTCGGTGGACCGCGACGACCTGCGTGACGGCGGCGCCGGCCACTTCGTCGAGTGCATCCAGAAATCGAAGGCGCTGTCGCCGAAGACCCAGATCGAAGTGCTGGTGCCCGACTTCCGCGGCCGCCTGGAAAAGGCGCTGAACATCTTCGCCGACGGCCTGCCGGACGTGATGAACCACAACCTGGAAACGGTGCCGCGCCTGTACAAGGAAGCCCGTCCCGGCGCCGACTACATGCATTCGCTGAAGCTGCTGAAGGATTTCAAGGCGATGTATCCGCACGTGAAAACCAAGTCCGGCATCATGGTCGGCCTGGGCGAAACGGACGAGGAAATCCTGCAGGTGATGCGCGACATGCGCGAGCACGACATCGACATGCTGACGATCGGCCAGTACCTGGCGCCATCGAACAGCCACCTGCCGGTGCGCCGCTACGTGCACCCGGACGTGTTCAAGATGTTCGAGGAAGAAGCGTACAAGATGGGCTTCGGCCACGCCGCCGTCGGCGCGATGGTGCGCAGCTCGTACCACGCCGACGTGCAGGCGCACAACCTGCTGGAAGCGGTGTAACAGCCGGGCCCGTGTCCACTTTTTCCACCCTGGTGTCAGGCACCAGCGGGGGATAAGTGGACACGGACTCAGCCTTGAACGGCGGCCTGCGGGCCGCT
>DKJA01000049.1:0-25547 GCA_002454505.1 Oxalobacteraceae bacterium UBA6704 | reverse complement strand
GCGGCGGCCTGTCACCGGTTTTTGCCGGCAACGCAGGAAGGGCTTAGCGGCTGGCGACCGGTGCGGCGGCTGGGGCCGGCGCGTTCTTCACGTACTTGTCGAACCAGCGCAGCATTTCATACACCAGTTGCTCGTTCGACTCGGCCGCGGCATACCAGTGCGGCTCGTGCGGCAGCATCACCAGGCGCGTCACGCCGCCGTTGCCGCGGATCGCTTCGTACAGCTTGGTCGACTGCAGCGGCGTCGTGCCGGGGTTGGCATCGTCGCCGCCGTGGACGATCAGCAGTGGCGTCTTCAGCTTGTCGGCGTAGAAGAAGGTCGAGGCCTTGGTGTAGACGTCCGGCGCTTCCCATACCGAGCGGCGCTCGTTCTGGAAGCCGAACGGCGTCAGCGACTTGTTGTACGAGCCGCTGGTGGCGGCGCCGGCGCGGAACAGCGTCGAGTGGGCCAGCAGGTTGGCCGTCATCAGCGCGCCGTGGCTGTGGCCCGTGACGCCCACGCGGTCCGGATCGGTCACGCCCAGGCGCACCGCCTCGTCGACGGCCGCCTTGGCGTTGGCCACCAGCTGCTCGGTGTACGTGTCGTACGCCTTGCGCGGGTCGCCCACGATCGGGAAGGCGGCGCTGTCGATGATCGCGTAGCCGGACAGCAGCAGCAGCCGGTACTGGCGCAGCCGCGTGAACGTGGCTTGCGAGCCGGTGGTCTGGCCGGCCTTGGACGCGTCCGCATAATCGAGCGGGTAGGCGTTCAGGATGGTCGGCAGGCGCGTGCCTTCCTTGTAGCCGGGTGGCGTGTACAGCGTGAACGACAGTTCGATGCCGTCGGCGCGCTTGTATTTGACCAGCCGCTTCTTGATCTCGCGGACCTGCGGCACCGGATCGGTCAGGTGGGTCAGCGCCACGCTGGACGAGGCGTACGACGGCTCGCCCGCCGTCGCGGCGGTGGCGGCACCCAGCGTGCGCACGAAGGCGTTCGGCGTTTCCTCGGCCGACTGGTACCACGTCAGCAGGCGGCTCGTGTCGTTGCCGGCAAAGCCGACGAACTGCTCATACGAGGTTTTGCTGCTGCGGAACAGGCGCTCCGGCTGCTGCGTCTTCAGGTTGAACTTGTCGAGGAACGGGCGGTCGCCATCCGGCGAAGAACCGGCGCCGGACAGGAAGATGTTGTCGCCATCCACGCGGATCACGTGGAAGCCGTTGGCCAGCTGGCGGCGCACCGGCAGGCCCGGGTTGGCGTACTTCTCGTCGCTCGACTGGTCCCACACCAGGCGGCGCGAGTTCTTCGCATCGGCCACATCGAGCTGCCAGGTGCGGCGCCATTTGCGGTTGACGTCGTAGTCGGTCAGCAGCGCCACGCCCGGCTGCTCGCTCCAGGCCAGGCCGGCGTAGCGCTGTTCGGTGCGGGCGATTTCCACCGGCGCCGCATCGAACGGCGCTTTCAGCAGCACCAGCTTGTCGCGTTCGGCAGCCTCGGCCTTCGGATCGCCGCCATCGAGCGCCTCGACCCACACCAGCGCGGCCGCTTCGGTCGGCCGCCACGTGAAGCTGCGCGGACCGGTCGGTACGCCGCGGTTCGGCACGCGGTCCGCCAGCGGCAGCGCGGCGATTTCACGCACCACCGGATTGGCGCCCTTGGCCGGACGCTTGGAAAGATCCCACAGGTCGATCTGCTTGGGGAAGCGGTCGAACGTGGTCACGTAGGAATATGGCGGCCGGATTTCGGTGACGACGGCGTGGCGGCCATCGGGCGCGACGTCCAGTTCCTCGTACAGGCCGGGTTTGCCGACCGGCGTGATCTTGCCGGTGGCGGCATCGACCAGCGCCAGCTGCGACGTGCCGTAGTAGTCGAACAGCGCTTCGTCGTGGCGGTTGCGCAGCGTGTCGCGGTTTTCGTAGGTGCTGCTCTGGCCGGTCTGGCCCAGCGATTCCTGGATGCCGGGGCCATCCGAGCCCGGTGGCGCCACGGGCGGCGCCTTCGGTCCGGATACCAGCTTGACCAGCAGCGTTTTCTGGTCCGGCATCCATTGAGCCTGGTCGCCGAACATCTGGTTCAGGCGCACACCGGGCAAGCGGCGGACGGCGCCGGACCGGGCGTCGCCGATCCACAGCTCGACCGCTTCGGCGGTGATGTTTTCAAACGCGAAGCGCTGGCCATCGGCACTCCACACCGGGCGGCGCGGGCAGGCATCGGCCGGCAGCTTCACCGCAGTCTTGCTGCCGTCGGCAACCTGGACCAGATCGATGGCGCTGACGCATGGCGGAATGCCATAGCCGCCTGGCGTGTCGTGCTGGCTGCGGTTGCCCGGTTCGATGCGCACTCCGGCCAGGCGCAGGAACGGCGTGGCCACTTTTGCGATCGACGGGTAATCCTGCATGGTGACCAGCATCAGCCTGTCGCGGGTCGGGCTGAGGGACGGCGATGGCGGCGGCGGCGCGCGCATCACGTCGAGGATTTCTTTCGGCGGCTGGCTATAGGCGCTGGCGACCGCCGGGGCTGCCGCAGCTGGTGCCGCCATGGCGGTGGAGGTGATGCCGACTGCGAGCGCGGCACTGACGAGGCCGCATAACAGTTTCTTTCCCTGCATGGTCATTCTCCATCTCGGACTGAATGAAACATTAAGCCATGAAAATATTTCCTTGGCAACATCAAAACCCGGCAAGAAAAGTTTTGCTACAAATCTCCCGAAATCATGCTCCGCAGTACACAGCCGAGCTCGTGTCACATGGTGCCGTCACATGGTGCCAGGCACCGCAGGACATGGCTGAGTTCGTGTCACCTGGTGCCAGGCACCGCAGTGTCACATGGTGCCAGGCACCGCAGGACATGGCTGAGCTCGTGTCAGATGGTGCCAGGCACCGCAGGACATGGCTGAGCTCGCGTCACATCGGTGCCTGACACCAAGGGACATAGCTGAGCCCGTGTCACACCGGTGCCTGGCACCACGGGACACAAACCCCCTATAATCATGGCTCCGCTGCACACAGCCGAGCTCGTGTCACTCTGGTGCCAGGCACCATGGGACATGATCTCATCCATGATCTGTCTGTACGGACGGCGGCTTCCGGGCCGCCGCTTTGATTTCAAGGCTGCCATGACCGTCCGCATCGAAGCTTCCTGGAAGCAGCACCTGCAAGCCGAGTTCGACAAGCCCTACTGGACCGAACTCACCGATTTCGTCCGCGCCGAATACGCCGCCGGACCCTGCTGTCCGCCGGGCAAGCACATCTTCCGCGCCTTCGACCTGACGCCGTTCGACCAGGTCAAGGTCGTCATCCTCGGCCAGGATCCGTACCACACGCCCGGCGCAGCGATGGGCTTCTGCTTTTCCGTCCCGGACGGCAACCGCCCGCAGCCGAGCCTGCAGAACATCTTCCAGGAACTGGAGAGCGATACCGGCGTGCGCCGCACGCGTACCGACCTGTCCGACTGGGCAGAACAGGGCGTGTTTCTGCTGAATGCAGTGCTGACTGTGCGTGCTCGCGCCGCCGGCTCGCACGCCGGCAAAGGCTGGGAGACGTTCACCGATATGGCGATCCGCACGCTGTCCGAAGAGCGCGAGCATCTCGTGTTCATCCTGTGGGGCAGTTACGCGATTGCGAAGAAGGCGCTGATCGATCCGCGCAAGCACCTCGTGATCACGTCGCCGCACCCGTCGCCGTTTTCCGCGCACAAGGGCTTCTTCGGCAGCCGGCCGTTCTCGAAGGCGAACGGGTATTTGACGGAGATGGGGCAGGCGCCGATCGAGTGGTGAGTTTGTGAAGCAGGGTATTGGCGGATTTTGTGTGCAAGAGCAAATTTCGTCAGGACTCTTTGGCTAGCATGAGAGTCTTCTTCATCGAAGGAGGCGATTATGGAAACTCAAGCTCCGCCAAAGACATCGTTCGATAAATGGTCCGAAGGTCTGGATAAAGCCATCGGAAATGGCGAGTGGCACACACACGATTGTGAAATCAAAACAGCCGTAGCCGAGTTCAATCGGCATCTTGACGGCATGGCCGGCTATCGTCATCTGGACTGGCGCATCATCAAAGCCATGGTGTGGGTTGAAACTGGCGCCGGAAGCGGGCAATGGCGAACCAATCCAATGCAAATCGGCATACCGGGAGATCCCGGTCTATCAGCTTTTCTCAGCGGCGAAGAAGGTGGCGAGCTGATTTTGCCTGCCGAATGGCGTCGCCGCCTGAAACCTGCATCCGTCAGAAGTATTGCAGCACATAATATTCGCGCAGGAATTGGCTACCTCCTGATGCGCCTCGCAAAGTTCGACCATAAAAGCACTCCCACGGACGCCACTGGGCGCACTGAAACGGTCGCTGTAAATGCTGGCGACAGCTTCGCGAGGATCGCCAGTCGCAATGGCACGACCATTGAAATACTGCGTCAACTGAATCCGCAAATAACGATATTGCGTCGAGGACAGGTGCTGAATTATCGAAAGGGCAGCGTCAGTAGAGTGATTGTGGGATGGCGCACCGTCAGTACAGCTGTCATTGCCAGGCGGTATAACGGTGGGGGTGATACACACTACGCCCGAAAGCTCGACCATGCGATGAAGCTGGTGCAAAACAAAAAGGAGCCGGTATGCGAGTGATCTCCTGTCTGGTGATCGTATTGAGTGTCACCGCAACATACAGCGCGCATGGCTTTACTCGCAGCGATCGCAACGGGATGGAAGCCATGGCGCAATGCGGAGCAGAATCGCAGGCAGGAATGCATGCCTGCCTGGTTCGACTGCAGACTGAAAGCGTGCGAAGCCTGTCAAGCGCGGAACGCGAAGCTGCCAAAGCCCTCGGTGACTGGGACGAAGATACGAGGTTCGTCCAGCTGGCGCGCGAGAAGCTGATGCGCTCTTCCCGGGCCTTTGAACAGTACCGCGAGAGCCAATGCGATTTCGCCGCTTCGCTGGGTGGCGGTGCCATCAGCAATGCAATCGAGCTGCGGCGACTCGCGTGCAGGGTCGCGTTGAACAAGGCGCGTGCAGCGCAGCTGGAGAGTATCGCGGCGGAGCTTCCCGCACGATGAATATGGCCGGTTCAGGAACCACCGCCTGATGTCGCCCGCACTGCCGAAATCGTCCAGTCCACGCTGGCCTGGTCGATGGCCGCATGCACCGGCGAACCGGCGAGCTCCGTCATGATGCCCGCCGCGGCACGCCGGCCGGCCGCGGCCGACTTCCATAACAGCACGTCGACCACATACCCGTCATCGCGTTCGCAAATGCGGCGCGAGATGAAGCCCGGCTGTTCGCGCAGCCACGCCGCCACATCCGCATTGGCGGCAATGAAGTCGGCCATTGTCAGTCCCTCAGCGAGGCGGAACGTGGTGATTTCCACAGCCTCGGTCATGCGGCCTCCCCATCGACAATCACGGTGTCGGCAATGGTTTCTGCAAAGCCGTTGCCGAACAGGCCCGCGGGCGTCTGGAAGCCGGGACGCACTTCGCCGGCCAGCACGCGCCGCGCTGCTTCGGCTGCGGCCAGCGGCGTGAAGGTATAGCCATTCACGGTATCGAGCACTGCGCGATGGATGACGCCATCGGCGCCCGTCACTTCGACCGTCGCTTGATAACGATTGGCCGCGCGCTGTTCGTCCGTTGGGCCGTCCGGCAGCGCCGACAGGTCGCCGGACGGGAACGCATCGCCCGATACATGCACGAAGGTCTCGATATCCGGCACCTGCGTGGCATGCCAGATCGTCACCAGGTCGGGCAGCGTCACGGGGAAGCATGCTACCTGCCCCTTGCCGAAATCGAATGGACGGATATCGTCCGCGCTGCGCTCCGTCAGCTCGCCGCCGATGCGCGCCAGGCAGGCGGTGGTCAGGTTTTCGGTGGCGCTGATCGCCGACCCGCGCGACATCGAGCCCGACACGTGCAGCGCGATGGCGATCTTCTTCGGCTGCGCAACGCGCGCCGCCACGTGGCCGGCCAGGCTGCCCAGCATCGCGACACTGCCGCCGCTGCCCGGCAGCAGCATGACGCCGGCCGCCCTGGCCTCGGCATCGAGCGCTTCGGCGAGGCGGTAGCTGTCCAGTTCAGCGGCGATATCGAGGTAGTGAACACCGTTGCGGATGGCCGCCTGCATCAGCGGCGCGGCGGTGCGCATGAACGGTCCGGCGCAATTGAGCAGCACGCCGATATCGGTCAGGTCCGCGGCATCGACATTGAATACACGATATGCCGTGCCCAGTTCCGCGAGCGCCGCTTCGTCGCGTCCGGCGACAACGACATCGAGTCCGGCTTGTTTGGCGTGCAGGGCAGCCATCCGGCCGGTATAGCCGGTGGCGCCGTAGATCATCAGTTTTTTCATCGGATAGCCTCGAGAAGAAGGCCCCCAGCTTAGGCCGATGCACGGCGGCTGGCCCGCCTGTTTCTACTCCGATTTTGCCCGATTCTGCACACTATGCTTTAGAAGCCACGCTCGGCTCCGGAGCGCGCGGCGTGGTTTATGATGCCCAGCTCGGAGAACAAGCAAAAACACGGAGAACAATATGGACGACATCAAGACCCGCCTCGAACGCTTCAGCCACCGCGCGAAGGGCACGCTGCCCGAGCACCTCGGCATCCGCGTCACCAACGTGGCGCCCGGCGAACTGTCCGCCGAAATCGACATCCAGCCCTTCCACCTGGCGCCGAACGGCTTCCTGCACGCCGGCACGGTGGTCACGCTGGCCGACACGGCCTGCGGCTACGGCTGCTTCGCCAACCTGCCGGAGGGCGCCGAGAACTTCACGACGATCGAACTGAAGTCGAACCACCTTGGCACCGCGCGCGACGGCACGATCGCGGTGACGGCCAAGGCTGTCCACATGGGCAAGACCACGCAGGTGTGGGATGCGACGGTGACGAACAAGGCGAACGGCAAGACGATCGCGCTGTTCCGCTGCACGCAGATGGTGCTGTACGCGAAATAGGATGTTCTACGCGGCGCTCGCCATCATCGTTGCCGGCATCGCGGCCGCACTGGCGCCGCTGGTGCGGGAGTGGGCCGCGCAAAGAAAGCGCGACCGCAAATAAAAAAAGACGCCGCAACGTCTTTTTTTGCATGAACCATCAACCCTTCAGTGCCTCGTCCAGCAGCTTGTGCAAGGCCGCGAACTCCGGCTTGCCCACATAACGCTTGAGGATCTTGCCATCCTTGCCGATCACGAAGGTGGTCGGCGTCATCGTCACGTCGCCGTAGGCCTTGGCCGCTTCGCCCGTCACGTCGAGCGCCACCTTGAACGGCAACTGCCGTGTTTCGGTGAAATTGACGACGTAGTTCGGCGGGTCGTACTTCATCGCCACGGCGACGAACTCCAGGCCCTTGCCCTTGAACTTGTTGTACGTATCGATCATTTCCGGCATCTCGGCCACGCAGGTGGTGCACGACGTGGCCCAGAAATTGACCATCACCACCTTGCCGCGCAGGTCGGCCGGCGCGATGCGTTCGCCCTTGATGCCCGTGAAGGTCACCTCGGGCGCTTTCGGCGCGCTGTTCAGCGACGTGTAGGCGAAGAAGCCCACGCCGGCGAGCACGACGGCGGCGAGCGCGGGCTTGAGCCAGGCTTTGGAAGAGGTAGTCATGCCGGCCAGTATAACGCCGTTGTTACTGCGCTGCTGGCGCGGGCGTATTCTGGTACTGCTTGTACTCTTCCTCGGAGATGTACTCGAACACGCGCACCACTTTCGTCACGCCGTCCACGCCGCGGGCGATCGCCGTGGCGGAGTTGGCTTCGCGCTGCGTCACGCGGCCCATCAGGAACACGGCGCCCCGTTCGGTGACGACCTTGAACGAGTTGGCCGAGATGTCCTTCGCGTCCACCAGGCTGGCTTTCACTTTCGTCGTGATCAGCGTGTCGCTGGAGCGGGACGTGTAGCTGGCCGGGCCGGCGATTTCCAGCTCGTTGACGACGGACTGCACGCCCTCGATGCCCTTCACTTCGCGCTCGACGGCATCCTTCATCGCCTGGTCGCGCACTTCGCCGGTGACCAGCACCTTGCGGTTGAATGCGTTGACGTTGACGTGGCCCGCATCGCCGGTGACGTTGCGGACCTTGAGATCGGCCTTCACGGCAATCGCCTTGTCCTCCGTCTGGGCGCCGAAGGTGCGGCGGTCGGATGCGGCCAGCGTGCCGGCGACGGCGCCGCCCGCCACGATGGCGAAGCAGCCGGACAGGCTGGACATCATCGCGCCGCCCAGCAGGGCGATGGCGACGGGGCGTTGCAGGCGTTGCATGAAGCGCTTACTCATTCACATCTCCTCCGAACAGTGCGACGTCGATGCCGTCGCAAATGCAGTGAATACAGGTCAGGTGGACTTCCTGGATGCGCGCGGTAACGGTCGAAGGCACGCGGATTTCCACGTCCTCGGGCAGCAATAGCGAAGCCATGCCACCGCCGTCGCGCCCCGTCAACGCTACGACAATCATTTCGCGGTCGTGTGCGGCCTGGATCGCCTGGATCACGTTGGCCGAGTTGCCGGACGTGGACAGCGCCAGCAGGATGTCGCCGGCCTGGCCGAACGCCTGCACCTGCTTGCTGAAGATTTCGCGGTAGCTGTAGTCGTTGGCCACGGCCGTCAGGATCGACGTGTCGGTAGTCAGCGCCAGCGCGGGCAGCGGGAAGCGCTCGCGCTCGAAACGGCCCACCAGTTCGGCGGCGAAGTGCTGGGCGTCGGCCGCGGAGCCGCCGTTGCCGCAGACAAGGATCTTGTTGCCATTGGACAGGGCGGCAAACATCAGGTCGATGGCCTGGGCCAGCGCCGGTGCGAGCACGGTGGCGGACTGGATCTTGGTTTCGGCACTTTCGTGGAAGTGCGAGAGGATGCGTTGGTTCGTCATAGTCATGAAATTATATAGTGCTGCGGACCGCCGTGCCCGGCCAAGCATTGTTAAATCTGCTTACAAAATGGGCTGATGGAAAGCATTCGGCTTGTCAATCCAGCACGTTTTTGAGCCAGCTTATCGTTTCGCCATCGATTGCCACGACATCGAAACGGCATGGCGGGAGCTTCGGGTAGCGCAGCAGGAAGGTCTGCGCGGCGATCGTCATGCGGCGCTGCTTGGTCGGTGTGATGCTGGCGGCGGCACCGCCGAAGTCGGTGCTTTTGCGCCGCCGCACCTCCACGAAGACGAGGTGGGCGCCGTCGCGCATGATCAGATCCAGTTCGCCGCCGCGGCAGCGGAAGTTACGCTCGACCAGCGCCAGCCCATGCAGCCGCAGGTGGTCGAGGGCGGCGTCCTCGCCCTGCTGGCCCCGGGTCTGCTGGTCCGTGCGGGGCATGGCGCATTACCGGTTCGTGCCGGGCGGCGGAACGTCCGTGGCAGCCGGCGGCACCAGCGGCTGTTCGCGGGCCGCCTGGTCGGCCGGCACCGGCACGCCGTTGCGGTAGATTGCCTTCGGTTCCACACGCTTGACGCGCGCGCGGCCGTTGGCAAAGTCGATGGCCAGCTGGCCCGTCACGCCATCGAGCGCGACCGGCTGGCCGGGACGCAGCGCCACTTCGCGCGCCACGCGGAAGGCATCGATGCCCAGCGCGTACAGGCGTTCCATGTCCGCCGTCAGGCGTTCCTCGTCGCGCGGCACCGGCTGCGGATAAGCCATCACGGCCGGATTGTCGCGCTGCACCTGCCATGGCAGGTCGAGCAGCTTGACGCCGTCCAGCTCGGGGCCGGGCAGCAGCGTCACGCGGCCGGGGTTCAGCGACGACGTGCCGTACAGCGGAATCGGCGGCACCGGCGGCGCGGCCAGCGCCACGCGCAGCTGGCGTGTCTGGTCCGCATCGAGCGCGGCAAACATCAGCGCCACCGGCGTGTCGGCCAGGCGGGCACGCAGCGCCACCAGTTCCGGATCGCTCAGGTAGCCGTTCAGCGCCGTCAGTTCCAGCGTTTTCGCTTTCAGGCCCAGGCGCTCCCAGTGCGCGGCAAACGCGTTCGCGATGCGGCGCTGCCACGTGGCGCTGCCGGACAGGATCAGCGCTTCGCCGCCCGGCTGTTCCATTGCGGCCCAGTCGGCCACCTGGCGTGCCTCGTCCTCGATCGATAGGCCGATCGACAGCATGTTTTCCGGCAGCGGCCGTTCGGCGCGGTCGTCCGGATGGTTCAGCGCAATCGTCGGCTTGGTCACCAGCGGGCTGCCGGCGATCGCCGTGACGGCGGAGCGGGACAGCGGGCCCACCATGATGTCCTGCTGGCCCAGCGCCGCCTGGTAGGTGGCGAGGATGTCTTCCGACGTGTCGCCCGTTTCAACGACGGTCACTTCGAAGCCGGTGCGGTCGCGTTCCCATGCGGCCATGAAGCCGGCGCGCACCGCATCGGCGGCGCGGCCCAGCGTTTCGGAGCGCAGCGGCAGCATCAGGCCGATGCGCACGGTGCGGCCGCCGGGCGGCACGGCCGTTCCGGCGATGCCTGGCGCCGTCGTTCCCGTTGCGGCGGCGGGCTGGTTTTCCACCGACGTGCCGGGCATCGCCACGGCAAACGTTTCGACCTGCGCCGCTTCTTCCGGCGTCGGTGCCGGGCGCTCCGGTGCTGGCGGCGCGGTGACGCGCGCGGCCGGCGGGCTTGTCACGCTCTCGATTGGCGCGCACAATGCCCCCGGGCTGCCGCATGGCGTGCTGCACGCGGAAACCGACAGCGCAGCCACCACGCACAACAGCAGTGTTCGAATTTTTTTAGCCAGCATCCTACCCCCAATGACAGTTCAAGAATCCAGTCCCGTCGGCGCCCTGCCGGTGCTTGGCGAGA
Source organism: Oxalobacteraceae bacterium UBA6704 (assembly GCA_002454505.1). Lineage (GTDB taxonomy): Bacteria > Pseudomonadota > Gammaproteobacteria > Burkholderiales > Burkholderiaceae_D > Rugamonas. Next base: position 14,826 of record DKJA01000049.1, on the reverse strand, counting down.
CGGCACTGCAGACCTATCCTACGGCAACATTGTATGTAGTGGCCACCCCCATCGGCAATGTTACCGACATCAGCCTGCGCGCGTTGCACGTTCTGGGGCTTGTCGACGCGGTTGCCTGCGAGGATACGCGCAACACGTCGCACCTGATGCAGCGCTTCGGCATCAGCAAGCCGCTGGTCGCCGCCCACATGCACAACGAGCGCGAAGCGGGCGACGCCATCGTGCGGCGCTTGCAGGCGGGCGAACGGATTGCGCTGGTCTCGGACGCGGGCACGCCGGCCGTGTCGGACCCGGGCGCGAAGATCGTCGATGCGGTGCGCGCGGCCGGCCTGCGCGTGGTGCCGCTGCCGGGCGCATCGGCCGGCATCGCGGCGCTGTCGGCCAGCGGGCTGGTGAACGACCAGTTCCATTTCGTCGGCTTCGTGCCGGCGAAAGCAAAGCAGCGCGAGACGGCCTTGCAGGCGCTGCGCGCGGTGACGGCCACGATGGTGTTCTACGAAGCGCCGCACCGCATCACCGAATTCGCCGCGGCGCTGGCTACCGTTTTCGAACCCACCCGCCAGGTGGTGTTTGCCCGGGAGCTGACCAAGCTGTTCGAAGAGATCCACCGCTGCACGGTGGCCGAAGCCGGCGCGTGGCTGGCCGCCGATGCGCACCGCGAGAAGGGCGAATTCGTCGTGCTGCTGGAAGGTGCGCCGCAGGCCAGCGATGCGCAGGAGGCCGAGGGCGAGCGGGTGCTGAAGCTCCTGCTGGCCGAACTGCCGGTCAAGCAGGCCGCCGCACTGGCGGCGCAGATCACGGGGCTGAAGAAGAATGCGTTGTATGAACGGGCGCTGGCGCTGAAGGAATAGCCGGGGACTGTCCCTGAACAGGGACTGGAAGGAGTGATGGCTTGCAAGCCATCACCGCCTTACAGGCGCAGAGCGGGCTCTGCGAAACCCCTATAAGGCCCCCTGGGTTGCTGTTGACTTTTCCAATGCGCCAGCAGAAGAGCAACCCCGGGGACAGTCCCTTGCAGGGACAGTCCCCTGCGCCTCGCTCAGCAGTTTTTCGATTGCCTCGGCGGGCACCGCCTCGCTGACATAAAACCCCTGCATCTGGTCGCAGCCATGCTCGCGCAGGAAGGCCAGCTGCAGCGCGTCCTCCACGCCTTCGGCCACCACTTTCAACTGCATGCTGTGCGCCAGCGCGATCACGGAGCGGACGATGGCCGCATCGTCCGCATCGGTGGTGATGTCGTTGACGAAGGAGCGGTCGATCTTCAGGCTGTCGATCGGGAAGCGCTTCAGGTACGACAGGCTGGAATAGCCGGTGCCGAAATCGTCGATCGCCAGCTGCACGCCCATCTCGGCCAGCTGGCGGAAGATCGGCACGGCCGCCTGCGGATTTTCCATCACGGCTGTCTCGGTGATCTCCAGCGCCAGGTAGTGGGGATCGCAGCCCGTTTCATGCACCAGCCGCGCCACCAGTTCGACGAGGTCCTGCCGCTGGAACTGGCGCGCCGACAGGTTCACCCCCACCGTCAGCGGCGGCAGCCCCGCCAGGTGCCACGCCCTTTGCTGCGCGCAGGCGGTGGCCAGCACCCAGTCGCCGATTGGCGCGATGAGGCCCGTCTGCTCGGCGATCGGGATGAAGTCGGCCGGCGAGATCATCGGGCTGTTGTGCGGCTTCCACCGCAGCAGCGCCTCGACGCCGACGACGGCGCCGGTGGCCATGTCCACCTGCGGCTGGTAGTACAGCTGGAACTCCCGGCGTTCCAGCGCGCGGCGCAGCGCGCCTTCCATGCGCAGGGTGTCCATCGCATCGATGCCCATCCGGTCCACGAAGAAGCGGTAGGTATTGCCGCCTTCCGCCTTCGACAGGTACATCGCCGTGTCGGCACTCTTGAGCAGCGTCAGCGGGTCGACGGCATCGCGCGGGTACATGCTGATGCCGATGCTCCCGGTCGGGAAGATCTCCTGGCCGCGCAGCAGCATCGGCTGGCACAGCGTGCCCAGCATCTTCTGCGCGATGGCGCGCACGTCGCCCTCCTGCGTCATCCCGCCCAGCACGACGACGAATTCGTCGCCGCCCTGGCGCGCCGCGGTATCGGATTCGCGCAGGTTGCGGGCGATACGGTGGCCGATCTCGACGATCACTTCGTCGCCCGCATCGTGGCCCAGGCTGTCGTTGATGTTCTTGAAGCGGTCCAGGTCGACGAACATCACGGCCACCTGCGTCTGCGTGCGGTGGGCCTGCGCGATGGCCTGCGCCAGACGGTCCTCCAGCAGCATGCGGTTCGGCAGGCCGGTCAGCGCATCGTGGCTGGCCATCCGGATCAGCTTTTCCTCGGCCTGCTTGCGGCGCGAGATGTCCTCCACCACGACGATGTAGCGGCGTTCTGCCGACGCCCCAAGCAGCGTCGAGGCGGTGACGTTGATCCATACCGGCAGGCCATCCTTGCGGATGTAGCGCTCTCGCGCGAATACTCGGCCACGGCGCCGGAGCACAGCTGCGCCGACATCAGCCGGTCGCCGGCCCGGTCGTCGGGGTGGGTCAGCTGCTCGGTCTTCAACTGCAGCAGTTCCTGCTCCGTGTAGCCGGTGATCGCGGCGAACTTGCCGTTGACGCGCATCAGCCGGCCGTCCGGTGCCACGTGGGCGATGCCGACGGCAGCCTGGTTGAAGGTCAGGCGATATTGTTCCTCGCGCTCGCGCAGCAGCGCTATATCGGTAGCTTCGGCAACAATATCGGTTGTCGTCCATGCGGCTCGCGCAGCCGCCTCGTCCAGATCACGCATCATCCCGGCATTAAAGCAAGTCGAGCGATCAAATTGATTGATCTAGATCAAGGCTAGCAAAGGAATACCGTCAAGGCGTGCCGGCGCCGCAGTATTCGTCGAAGCCGGGCTGGTGGGACAGCCGCTGCATGTAGTCGTCCACCGCGGGCAGTGGGATGCGCGCGATCGGCGTGCTGCGCCACCGGTGGACGGACACGCCCAGCACCACGTCCGCCAGCGAGAAGGCGTCGCCCGTGACGAAGGCGCCGGTGCGGGCCAGCTGGGCGTCGAGCAGCGCCATCTTCGCGTTCCAGTCGCGCGTGCCGGCGGCCACGTCGTCCGGCGAGAATTTCGTGCTGCCCCGCATCAGCGCCATGAAGGCCGGCCGCCATGCCGTGTTCAGTTCGGTGGCCTGCCAGTCCATCCACTGTTCCACGCGGGCCCGCTGCAGCGGGTCGAGCGGCAGCAGATGGGTGTCGTGCGCGAGATAGCGGCAGATCGTGTTCGATTCCCACAGCACGGCGTCGCCATCGCGCAATACCGGGACCTGCCCGTTCGGATTGAGTGCGAGAAATTCAGGCACGTTCGGATCGCGCTCGCCGGCACCCCACGGTTCCAGCACGAACGGGCGGTCCAGCAGGCGGCAGGTCCACAGCACCTTGCGCACATTGATCGATGGCAGTTTGCCCAGGATGGTCAGCATGGTGTCCTCTCAGAATTTGCAGCCGCTGTCTTTCTTGTCCATCAACATGATCAGCGGCGCGAACAGGCCCGCGCCGGCGTAGGCTGTCCGGCAGTCGGACCGCGCCGCACGGGCCACCTGGCCGCCCAACTTCTCGTCGCGCGTTTCCTGCCACTCCTTGCCCTCGTTGAGCTTTTCGGCCGCCCAGTTCGTGCCCGGCATCGCCAGGTCGTTCGCCATGCCGCGCGCTGCCGAGCGGGCCGCATCGCGGTCGAAGCGCGGAGGCGTGTCCGGTTCCGGCTCGGTGGGTGGTGCCGGCGTCACGGTGATCGGTGCCGGCTCGCGCGCCGGCCGTACTGCCACGACGGCCGGTGCGGGCGCCCGTGCGGCCCGTTCCCGTACGGGCTGCTGCTGTCTTGGTTCCGCTATCGGCCTGGGCGGCGGCAGCAGGCGCACGGTCAGCGGCTCGGTCCAGCGGCGCGCATCGTCCGGCCGGGCCGGCGGTGCGGATGGCGTCCGCCACACGGCCAGCAGCAGCGCGTGCAGCAGGACGGAAACGGCGAGGCCGGCGGCCAGGCCGGGCCGGCGCCGGCCGCCGGGGTAGGTCAACAGCTGTTGCATGGCACATGGTCCTGGAACAGGGAATGGCAATCTTCTCATATTGCTCCGCCGCCATGTCCACCCCCTTGCAAATTAATATTGCCCGACTCTTGACGAAGGAACGGCCGGCAGGTATGATGTTGCTTCTTCGGAGTGTAGCGCAGCCCGGTAGCGCATCTGGTTTGGGACCAGAGGGTCCAAGGTTCGAATCCTTGTACTCCGACCAAGATTCATGAAAAACCCCCGCAAGTTCACGCTTGCGGGGGTTTTTCTTTGTGCTTTCGTTTGCAAAACAAGAAAAACCGGTGACAGGCTCTATTTTTGAGAAATATTGCCTGGAAAATGGTGCCTGTCACCGGTTTTTTGCGGTATGATGCTGCCTCTTCGGAGTGTAGCGCAGCCCGGTAGCGCATCTGGTTTGGGACCAGAGGGTCCAAGGTTCGAATCCTTGTACTCCGACCAGGATTCATGAAAAACCCCGCAGGCGCGAGCTTGCGGGGTTTTTTCTTTGTGCGCGCAGTTGATGATCAGCCGGCCCGCTTGGCCAATATCGCGCTGCCGGCCCGGCTGGCGCCCTTGCGGCCGAGGAACGCCGAGATGAACTGGCCGGCATCCACCACGGCATCCAGGTCGATGCCCGTCTCGATGCCGAGGCCATTCATCAGGTAAAGCACATCCTCGGTCGCCACATTGCCGGTGGCGCCCTTCGCATACGGGCAACCGCCGAGACCGCTCACGGACGAGTGGAAGATCGCGATCCCCAGCTCCAGCGACGCATAGATGTTGGCCAGCGCCTGGCCATACGTGTCGTGGAAGTGGCCGGACAGCCCGTCGATGCGGAACGCGCCGATCGCCGTTTCCATCACGGCCTGCGTCTTGCGGGGCGTCGAGACGCCGATCGTATCGGCGATGTCGATCTCGTCGCAGCCCAGGTCGCGCATGCGCGCCACCACGTCGGCCACGGCGGCCAGCGGCACGTCGCCCTGGTAAGGGCAACCGAATGCCGTCGACACGCTGGCGCGCAGCCGCAGCCCGTGATCCTTGGCCGCCTGCGCCACCGGCGCGAAGCGGGCGATCGACTCGGCGATCGAGCAGTTGATGTTCCGCTGCGAGAAGGCCTCGGAGGCGGCACCGAAGATCACCACCTCGTCCGCCTGCGCGGCCAGTGCCGCCTCGAAGCCCTGCATGTTCGGCGTCAGCGCCGAATAGATTACGCCCGGCTTGCGCGTGATGCCGGCCATGACATCGCGGCTGGTCGCCATCTGCGGCACCCATTTCGGCGACACGAACGATGCCGCCTCGATGTTCGGAAAGCCGGCCGCCGTCAGCCGGTTCACCAGCTCGATTTTTACTTCGGCAGGGACGCTTTCCTTCTCGTTCTGCAGCCCGTCGCGCGGGCCCACTTCGACGATCTTCACTTTCTGCGGCAAGCTCATTTGCGTAATCCTTTTCAGTATCCCTGGTTTCGGTCGATGACATCGGCAACCGCGAGCCCCCGCTCCAGCAGGCCGATCTTCGCGGCGATCTGCTGCACGCTCTCGCTGCGCAGCGTCAGTGCGGCGATGTGCGGCGTGATCGTGATGCGCGGCTCCTGCCAGAACGGGTGCTGCAGCGGCAGCGGTTCGTTGCGGAACACGTCCAGCGTGGCGCCGGCGATGTGGCCGGACTTGATATAGGCCAGCAGGTCAGGCTCGGCCACGTGCGCGCCGCGCGCCACGTTGATGACATACGCGCCCTGCGGCAGCTTGCCCAGGTTGGCGCGGTTGAGGATATTGGCCGTCGCCTCCGTCAGCGGCAGCATGCAGACGAGCACGCGCGTGCTGCGCAGGAAGGCATCCAGGCCATCGTCGCCGGCGAACGTGCGCACGCCGTCGATGTCCTTCGCGCTGCGGCTCCACGCCTGCAGCGGAAAGCCGAATGGCCGCAGGCAGTCGAGCACGCGGCGGCCCAGCACTCCGGCGCCCATCACGCCCACCGTAAAACTGTCCCGTTCATGCGTGGCCAGCGGCTGCCATTCGCCGGCCGCCGCCTGGCGTTCATATTGGTCGAAACGCCGGAAGTAACGCAGCACCGCATGGGCCACGTACTCGCCCATCTGCACGCCCATGCCGGCATCGCCCAGCCGGACGACGGGCACGTGGCGCGGCAGCGCGTCGCCATGCTTGAGGATCGCATCGGCGCCGGCATCCATCAGGAACACGGCGCGCACTTCGGCCAGCTCGCGCAGCATTTCCTCCGGCGGCGCCCACACCACGGCGTAATCGCAGGGCGGCAGCTTCGCGCCCTGCTCCCACGTCACGCACTCGGCATCCGGCATGTGGCGCGCGAAATCCTCCGCCCACGGCGCCGTATTGCCATCGCTGCGGTATAACAGGATGCGCATGCAGGCTCCCTACGCCGCAGCGGCGGCGCGGAACGCCAGCAAGGGCGCGCCGTCCGCCACCTGGTCGCCCACCGCGTACAGGATCTCGTCCACGGTGCCGTCGTGCGGCGCGGCGATCGTGTGCTCCATCTTCATCGCCTCCATGATGACGAGCGGCTCGCCCTCCTTCACATCCTGGCCTTGCGCGGCCAATACGGCGACCACCTTGCCCGGCATCGGCGCCGTCAGCCGGCCGCCCTCCGCTTCCGCCTCGCCGGCATGCGCCATCGGATCGGCGTAATGCAGCACGTGATGCAGCCCGCCGCTGAACACATGGAAGGTGTCGCCGTCGCGGCGCACGGTGCCGTGCACGGATGTGTCGCCCATCCGCACGGACAGGCCGGCCCCGGCGCGCGACAGCAGCGCCACGTCCACGTCGATGCCGCGGATCGCCAGCTGCCAGCCATGCGGCAGGTAAGTCAGCACGGGCACGTACTCCTTGCCCTGCTCGTCCTGGAAGGCCAGCGTGCGGGCGTAGCGCGCGTTGAGGCGCCAGCCCAGGGCCTGGCCCCAAGGACTCGTGGCGCCGTCCGGCGTCTTCTCGCTTTCGATCAGCGCCACCGCCGCCAGCGCCAGCGCCGCCACGGGCACCGAACGGGCCGGCGGAAACAGGGTTTCCTGGTTGCGTTCGATCAGGCCCGTGTCCAGATCGGCCGTCGCGAATGGCTCGCTTTCGACGAGCCGCTTCAGGAACGCCACATTGCCGGCCAGGCCGACGATCTGGAACTGCGCCAGCGCCTGCGCCATGCGCGCCAGCGCCTGCTTGCGGTCGGCGCCCCAGACGATCAGCTTGGCGATCATCGGGTCATAGAACGGCGAGATCGCATCGCCTTCGCGCACGCCGGAATCGACGCGCACCGCAGCGGGATGGTTATGCGTGCCACCCACTTCGAACGTCACCGCATCCGGCGTCTCCAGGTGGCGCAGGGTGCCGATCGACGGGAGAAAACCTTTGTCGGGATTCTCCGCGTAGATACGGGCTTCCAGCGCATGGCCGTGGATGCGCAGCTCGTCCTGCTTCTTCGGCAGCGGCTCGCCGGCCGCGACGCGCAACTGCCATTCCACCAGGTCGGTGCCGGTGATCATTTCCGTCACGGGGTGCTCCACCTGCAGGCGCGTGTTCATCTCCATGAAGTAGAACGAGCCGTCCTGGTTGGCGATGAATTCCACCGTGCCGGCACCGACGTAGCCGACGGCTTTCGCGGCAGCGACGGCGGCATTGCCCATCGCGGCGCGGCGCTCGGTCGTCATGCCCGGCGCCGGCGCTTCTTCCAGCACTTTCTGGTGGCGGCGCTGCACCGAGCAATCCCGCTCGAACAGGTAGATGCATTCGCCATGCGTATCGGCGAACACCTGGATCTCGATGTGGCGGGGGCGCTGCAGGTATTTTTCGGCGAGCACCTTGTCGTCGCCGAACGAGGCGATCGCTTCGCGCTTGCACGAAGCCAGCGCTTCCTTGAAGCTTTCGGTATTCTCGATGACGCGCATGCCCTTGCCGCCGCCGCCGGCCGAAGCCTTCAGCAGCACCGGGTAGCCGATGCGGTCCGCCTGCTGCTGCAGGAAGGCGGCATCCTGCTCGTCGCCGTGGTAGCCGGGCACCAGCGGCACGCCGGCCTGCTCCATCAGCGTCTTTGCCGCGGACTTGGAACCCATCGCCCGCATCGCCGATGCCGGCGGGCCAATGAACACCAGGCCCGCTTCGGCGCAAGCCTCCGCGAAGTCGGCATTCTCGGACAGGAAGCCATAGCCGGGATGGACCGCCTGCGCGCCCGTGGCCAGTGCGATGGCGATGATCTTGTCGCCGCACAGATAGCTTTCGCGGGCCGGCGCGGGGCCCAGCAGCACGGCTTCGTCGCAGACGGCCACGTGCTTCGCATCGGCGTCCGCTTCGGAATACACGGCCACGGTCTTGATGCCCATGCGCCGCGCGGTGGCGGCGACACGGCAGGCGATCTCGCCCCGGTTGGCGATCAGGATTTTCTGGAACATATGTCTCCCCTCTTCTCTTGGCTCTATGGCCTGTGTTGGGTCAGCGTTCGGTCAGCGCTTGGATGAACTTCAAAAATCAGCAGCCGCAGGCTTCCTTCTGCACGGAGTCCAGCATCGCCGCGCGGGTGCGCAGGCCCAGCTTCTCCAGCAGCGCGCGGTCGTCGTTCGCTTCCGGGTTATCGGTCGTCAGCAGCTTGTCGCCGTAGAAGATCGAGTTGGCGCCGGCCATGAAGCACATCGCCTGCACGGCTTCGCCCAGCTCGCGGCGGCCGGCCGACAGGCGCACGCGGGCCTGCGGCATCGTGATGCGCGCCACGGCGATCGTGCGCACGAATTCCAGCGGATCGAGGCGGTCCAGGCCATGCAGCGGCGTGCCTTCCACCTGCACCAGGTGATTGATCGGCACCGATTCCGGATACGGGTTCAGGTTGGCCAGCTGGGCGATCAGGCCGGCGCGCTGGTCGCGCGTCTCGCCCATGCCGACGATCCCGCCGCAGCAGACCTTCAGGCCCGCGTTGCGCACGTGACCCAGCGTGTCCAGGCGGTCCTGGTACTGGCGGGTGGAGATCACGTTGTCGTAGAACTCCGGCGCCGTGTCGAGGTTGTGGTTGTAGTAATCGAGGCCGGCCGCTTTCAGGCGCTCGGCCTGGTCCGCTTCCAGCATGCCCAGCGTGGCGCAGGTTTCCAGGCCCAGCGCTTTGACTTCACGCACCATCGTTTCGACCTTCTCGATGTCGCGCTCTTTCGGGCTGCGCCAGGCGGCGCCCATGCAGAAGCGCGTGGCGCCGTTTTCCTTCGCCTGCCTGGCCGCGGCCAGCACGGTGTCGGTGTCGAGGATCTTCTTTGCTTCCACGCCCGTGTCGTAACGCGCGGCCTGCGGGCAGTAGCCGCAGTCTTCCTCGCAGCCGCCCGTCTTGATCGACAGCAGCGTGGCCAGTTCCACGTCGCCGTCCGGGAAGTTGGCGCGGTGCGCCACCTGGGCGCGGAACATCAGGTCGTTGAACGGCAGCTCGAACAGGGCCAGCACGTCTTCGCGGGGCCAGGTGGCCGCCTCGGGCAGCTTGATGGCCGCGGTCGGGCGGTGCAGGGCGACGGTTTTCGGTTCATGCAGGGACATCATGTTCTTCCTTTACTTTGCTTTATTCAGGTGCGGGCCGGCCAGTTCGGCAAGCCGGTGAAATCCAGGTGTTCGGCCGCGGCAGCCGCCGTGGCCTCCGGCAGCCGGGGCACGCGGCCCAGCAGCGGCGCGGGAATGCGGTCCGCCAGCGCGGCGATATTCTGTTCGGCGAATGCCATCTCCGGTTCGAGCGCATTGGCCACCCAGCCGATCAGCTTCAGGCCGCGCGCCTGGACCGCCTCCACCGTCAGCAGCGCGTGGCTGATGCAGCCCAGGCGCATGCCGACGACGAGGATCACCGGCAGGTCCAGCTGCTCGGCCAGGTCGGCCGTGTCGTAGCTGTCCGTCAGCGGCACGCGGAAGCCGCCGACGCCTTCGACGACGGTGGCATCGCTGGCTGCAGCGATTTCCAGGAAGGCGGCGAGGATCGGCACTGGATCGATCTCGATGCCTTCGATGGCGGCGGCGATGTGCGGCGCGGCCGGTTCCTTCAGCAGGAACGGCGTGGTGATCGATTGCGGCAGGTTGACGTTGCCGGCAGCTTCGAGCTGGTCGCAGTCGTCGTTGTGCAGGCGGCCATCGCGCAGCACGGCGCCGGCAGCGACGGGCTTCATGCCGCAGGCGCGCACGCCGCGCTGCACCAGCGCATGCAGCAGCGCCGACGACACCAGCGTCTTGCCGATTTCCGTATCGGTGCCCGTCACGAAGCAGACGAAGCGCGGCGGCAGGCCGCCGGCATCGATGGCGGGCGCCGGTTCCAGCGCAAGTTCCTCTGCGGGAGCGATCACGGGGTCTTCAAGCGCCATCTCGGTTCCTTTCCTTTGCTTCAGCTGTCACCTCGGCTGTCGCCTCGGTTTGATTGATTGCGTCGATCAACTGGGCCACGTCGTCCGCCGTGTGGGCAGCGGATAGCGTGACGCGCAGCCGCGCCGTATCGGCCGGCACGGTGGGCGGACGGATGCCGCCCACCCAGATGCCCTGCTCATACAGTGCCGCCGCTGCCCGCATCGTTTCATCGTTGCGGCCGATGACGACAGGCTGGATCGCCGTGGCCGACAGCAGCGCGCGCCAGCGCTGCAGCCGCAGGCCGGCATGCCATTGTGCCACCAAAGCCCGCAGCTGGCGGCGGCGCGCCCTGCCTTCGTCGCCGGCGATGATGTCGAGGCTCGTCAGCAGCGCGTGCGCCAGCGCCGGTGGTGCCGCCGTCGTGAAGATGTAGGGGCGGGCGCGCTGGATCAGCGTTTCGATCACGGTGGCGTGCGCCGCGACGAACGCGCCGCCCACGCCGGCCGCCTTGCCCAGCGTGCCGACATGGACGAGGTAGGGCGAGTGCAGGTCGAAGTGCTCCAGCGCTCCCCGGCCGTTGTCGCCCAGCGTGCCGAAGCCGTGCGCATCGTCGACGACGAGCCAGGCGCCGTGGCGCTCGCACAGTGCCAGCAGTGCCGGCAGCGGTGCGAGATCGCCGTCCATCGAGAACACCGAATCGGTGACGACGATCTTGTTGGCCGCGGTGCTTTGCGCCAGCAGCGCTTCGAGGGCCGCCACGTCCGCGTGCGGATATACCTTCAGCGATGTGCGTGCCAGGCGGGCACCGTCGATCAGCGACGCGTGGTTCAGCGCCTCGCTGAAGATCTCGGTGTCCTTATCGCCGGCAGCGAGCGCCGTCAGCACGGCCAGGTTGGCCATATAGCCGGTGCAGAAATACAGCGCCCGCGCATCGACGAGGTTCGGGCCGACGAAATCAGCCAGCCGTTCTTCCAGCACCGCGTGGGCGCGGCTGTGGCCACTGATCAGGTGCGACGCGCCGCTGCCGGTGCCGTACAGGTCGACGCCTTCCTGCAGCGCGGCCGCAATCGCCGGATGCGCGGCCAGGCCCAGGTAGTCGTTGCTGCAGAACGCCAGCAGCTCGCGGCCATCGACGGTGACGCGCGGGGCGCAGGGCGTGTCGACGGTGCGGCGCTTGCGCAGCAGGCTTTGCTCGTGCAGGCCTTGCAGGTGCTGCTGCAGCTGGTCCAGTAACGGGTTGGTCAACATCTTCGGGCCTCCGCCAGCGTCTGTTCGAACACGCTTTGCGTGCGCGCGGCCAGGCCGGCGATTTCCTCGTCGTCCAGGATATACGGCGGCATCAGGTAGACGGTGGAACCGATCGGCCGCAGCAGCAGCTCCTGCTGCGTCGCGTTGGCGAAGAAGCGGCGGCTGAAGGTATTGTCGACATCGACGGCATCGAACGCCCAGATCATGCCCCGGTTGCGGAAATTGCGCACGCGTTCGTGCCGGGCCAGCGGCGCCAGCGCGACCGCCATCTTGACGGCGCGCTCGCGGTTCGCCGCCAGCACATTGTCTTCCTCGAAGATGTCCAGCGTGGCCAGCGCGGCGCGGCACGCCAGCGGATTGCCCGTGTACGAATGCGAGTGCAGGAAGCCCCGCGTCACGTCGGCGCTATAGAACGCATGGTAGATCTCTTCTTTCGTGAGCACCAGCGACAGCGGCAGGTAGCCGCCGCTGATGCCTTTCGACAGCGTGACGAAGTCCGGCCAGATGCCGGCCTGCTCGCAGGCGAAGAACGTACCGGTGCGGCCGCAGCCGACGGCGATCTCGTCGAGGATCAGGTGCACTTCGTGCTGGTCGCACAGGTCGCGGATCAGCTGCAGGTACAGCGGGTCGTGCATGGCCATGCCGGCCGCGCACTGCACCAGCGGTTCGATGATGATGGCGGCGATCCGGTCCGCCTTTTGCTCGAACAGGCGCTGCACGTCGGCGGCGGCGCGGCGCGCCACGTCCTGCGACGTTTCGCCTTCCTGCGCCTGGCGCTCGTCGGGCGACATCACCGTCTGCGTCGCGCGCAGCAGCGGGCCATAGGCATCCTTGAACAGCGCCACGTCGGTGACGGCCAGCGCGCCGATCGTCTCGCCGTGGTAGCTGCCCTGCAGGCAGACGAATTCCTGCTTGTCGCTGCGGCCCTGGTTGCGCCAGCTGTGAAAACTCATCTTCAGCGCAATCTCGACGGCCGAAGCGCCGTCCGACGCGTAGAACGCATGGCCCAGCTTGTGGTTCGTCAGCGCGGCCAGCCGTTCGGACAGTTCGATCACCGGTTCATGCGTGAAGCCGGCGAGCATGGCGTGTTCCAGCTTGTCCAGCTGGTCCTTCAGCGCGGCGTTGATGCGCGGGTTGGCGTGGCCGAACAGGTTGACCCACCACGAGCTGATCGCGTCCAGGTAGCGGCGGCCGTCGTGGTCGTACAGCCAGGCACCGCGGCCGTGGCTGACGGGGATCAGCGGAACGGTCTCATGGTGCTGCATCTGGGTACACGGGTGCCACACGCTGTTTAAACTGCGCGACACCCAGTCGCTGGTTTGATTCGACAAAACGGTTTACTCCAGTTCTTTAACTTAGCCAGGAAGGCTTGCGCTTCTCGAGGAAGGACGCGACGCCCTCGCGGCCTTCGCTCGATGCGCGAATGGTTGCGATGCGGTGCGCCGTGTCGGCCACCAGCGTATCGGTGACGGCCTGGCCGGCGATGTCGCGCACCAGCAGCTTCGCTTCGCGCACGGCATGCGGGCTGTTGGCGGCAAGGGCGGCAGCAATGGCGTCCACCTGGCCGGCCAACGACGAAGCGGTGGCCACCTCGTGGACGAAGCCGGTGCGCAGCGCTTCCCTGGCGGTGAAACGTTCGGCGGTGAGGAAGTAGCGCCGGGCGGCGTTCTCTCCCATCGCTTTCACGACGTAGGGCGAAATGGTGGCCGGGATCAGGCCCAGCTTCACTTCGCTGAGGCAGAAATGGGCTTCCTCGGCGGCCACCGCGATATCGCAGGCGGCCACCAGGCCCATGCCGCCGGCATAGCAGTCGCCCTGCACTTTGGCGACCACCGGTTTCGGGCACGTGTAGATCGTGCGCAGCATGTTTGCCAGCTGCATGGCGTCGGCGCGGTTCTCGTCGTCCGAGTAGCCGGCCATTTTCTTCATCCAGTTCAGGTCCGCACCGGCGCAGAAGGCCGGGCCGTTCGCGGCCAGCACGATGGCGCGGATCGTGTCGATGGTGCCCAGCGCGGAGAAGGCGGCCGTCAGTTCGGCGATCGCCTGCTCGTTGAACGCATTGCGCACGTCCGGGCGGTTCAGCGTGACGGTGGCGATGCTGCCTTCGGTATCGATGGTGATGGTGTCGTAGTTCATGCTCGGTCCTTACATCCGGAAGATGCCGAACTTCGTGTCGGCGATCGGCGCATTGAGCGCGGCGGACAGGCCCAGGCCCAGCACCATGCGGGTGTCGGCGGGATCGATGATGCCGTCGTCCCACAGCCGCGCGCTGGCGTAGTAAGGGTGGCCCTGCTGTTCGTACTGCTCGCGGATCGGCTGCTTGAAGGCGGCTTCCTCGTCCGGCGACCACTGGCCGCCCTTGCCTTCGATGCCGTCGCGCTTGACGGTGGCCAGCACCGACGCGGCCTGCTCGCCGCCCATCACCGAGATGCGCGCATTGGGCCACATCCACAGGAAGCGCGGCGAGAAGGCGCGGCCGCACATGCCGTAGTTACCGGCGCCGAAACTGCCGCCGATGATGACGGTGAACTTCGGCACGGACGCTGTCGCTACGGCCGTCACCATCTTCGCGCCGTTGCGGGCGATGCCTTCGTTCTCGTATTTGCGGCCCACCATGAAGCCGGTGATGTTCTGCAAAAACACCAGCGGGATCTTGCGCTGGCAGCACAGTTCGATGAAGTGGGCGCCCTTCAGCGCGGACTCGGAGAACAGGATGCCGTTGTTGGCGATGATGCCCACCTTCATGCCGTGGATGTGCGCGAAGCCGCACACCAGCGTGGTGCCGTAGCGGGCCTTGAATTCGTCGAAGTCGCTGCCGTCGACGATGCGGGCGATGACTTCGCGGATGTCGAACGGCTTGCGCGTGTCGGCGGGAATCACACCATACAGCTCTTCCGGCGCGTGCTTCGGTTCGACGACTGCGCGCGTTTCGACGGGCGGCTTTTGACGGTTCAGGTGCGACACGATGGTGCGGGCCAGTGACAGCGCATGCGTGTCGTTCTGCGCCAGGTGGTCGGCCACGCCGGACAGGCGCGTGTGCACGTCGCCGCCGCCCAGGTCCTCGGCCGATACCACTTCACCTGTCGCCGCCTTCACCAGCGGCGGGCCGCCCAGGAAGATGGTGCCCTGCTCCTTGACGATGATCGACTCGTCGCTCATCGCCGGCACGTAGGCGCCGCCGGCGGTGCAGGAGCCCATCACCACGGCGATCTGCGGAATGCCCT
>DKJA01000100.1:1890-18856 GCA_002454505.1 Oxalobacteraceae bacterium UBA6704 | reverse complement strand
TCAGTGCCAGCACGCGCAGCGCCGCCACATGGTTATACGCATTGTGATGGCCGCTGGCCAGGTCGACGGCCTGCTGGGCCAGCAGCAGCGCTTCGCCGGGCCGGTCCAGGAAGCCCAGCGCGTGGGCCTGGCCGCGCCGCGCGACCATGCGGAAGTCGGCCTGGTCCAGCACATCGGCGCGGACGGACAACTGCTCGAAGGCTTCCAGCGCACGCGGATAGTCGCGGCGCGCCAGGCACAGGTCGCCCTCGTACTGCAGCGCGATCGCATACAGCCGGCTGGCCGCATACGGCTGCAGGATGTCGAGCGCCTCGCGCAGCAGCTCGTCGGCCGCATCGAGCCGGCCCAGGCGGCGCATCGTGTCCGCCGTGTGCAGCAGTGCGGCGCCGATGCTGCGCGGCCAGCCGGTGGGGCGGGCCAGTTCCAGCGCGCGCTGCATCCATTCGAGCGCGGCGTGGTGGTCGTTCAGATTGGAGAATTTTTCGCCGATATTCGTCGCGGCGATGATCGCCGCGCGGATCTGGCCCGTTTCCAGCGCCGCTTCGTAGGCTTTCAGGTAGTGGCGCGCGGCGGCGCCGAAGTCGCTGCTCTGGCTGGCCGCCATGCCGAGGAAGTCGTTGATCCAGCAGTCCGCCGCGGGCGGGCTGGTCACCGACGGGTCGAAGCGTTCGCCCCAGCGGGCGCGTGCCGTGTCGAGGTCGCGCAGCACGGCCCAGCGGGCGCTGGCCGCGTCGGCGATCGTGGCCCGTTCGGCATCGCCCGCCAGCCGCGCGGCCGCGGCGCAGCGCTCCAGTTCCAGGTCGCGCCGCGCATGATCGCCCCGGTCGATGGCGATCCACGCGCACAGCCAGTGCGCATCGGCGCAGCCGGCGTGGTCTTCCAGCGCGCACAGCGTGTCGTGCGCCGCCTCGGCCATCGCGGTGGCGCCATCGAGGTCGCCGGCCAGCCAGCGCAGCTCGGCGCGCAGCAGTTCGATATGGCCGGCGATGACGCGGCGCGCGTCGTCGGCGATGTCGGCCTGCGCCAGCAGTTGCTCCGCTTCGCCGGCCAGCACCGCGGCACGCTCGCCGTCGCGCTGGCGCAGGTGCCACGCCAGCGGCAGCAGCACCGGCAGCCGCGCCACGCCGCGCAGCGGCAGCAGGTCCAATTCCCATTGCGCTACCGCGTCGTCGCTGGCGAACATGTGCATGATGTCAGTAGAGAGTCTGTGCCGATTCGTGCAGCAGTTGCCCGTACAGCTCGTGCCGCATCCTGGCGATCTTGCCCGCCTTGACGGCATCGAGCACGCCGCACTGCGGTTCGGCCAGGTGCCGGCAGTTGTAGTACTTGCAGTGGCCGAGGTAGGGCTTGAAGTCGCGGAACGCCCGTTCCAGCATGCCTTCGGACAGGTGGTACAGGCCGAATTCCTGGAAGCCGGGCGAGTCGATCACCGACGCGTCCGGGCCCAGGTGGTACAGGCGCGTGAAGGTCGTGGTGTGCTTGCCGGTGTCCAGCGCGGCGGAGATTTCGCGGGTGGCGATGTCCGCGTCCGGCACCAGCAGGTTGATCAGCGACGACTTGCCCATGCCGGACTGGCCGATCAGGATTGTCGACTGGTGTTCCAGCAGCGGCGCCAGCGTGGCGACGGTCTGCTCGGGCTGCCCGGTGGCCGACACTTCATGCACCGCATAGCCCATCGACGAATACACCTTCAGCCGCTCGCGGGCGCGTTCCAGGCCTTCGACGACATCGATCTTGTTGAGGATCAGCGACGCTTCGATGCCCGCCGCATCGGCGGCGACCAGCGAGCGGGAAATCAGGTCGTCGGCGAAGCCGGGCTCCGTGGCGACGACGATGAACAGCTGCGTGACGTTCGCCGCCAGCAGCTTCGATTTGTACTGGTCGGAGCGGTACAGCAGCGTCTTGCGTTCCTGGATCTTGTCGATCACCGCCTGGTCGGGCGAGGTGAGGGTCAGGTCGACGATGTCGCCGACCGCCACATTGGTCTTCTTGCCGCGGGTGACGCATTGCAGCCGTGTGCCGTCGGCCTCGGCCAGGTAGTGACGGCCGTGGGCCGCGATGATGATGCCTTGTTTTTTCTTCATGGACGGCGGATGGCCTGCAGTGCGTCCGCTTTCGCGGCGCAGATGAAATCGTTCAGCGACAGGCCCTTGACCGAATGCGTCTCGAAACGCACGACGCAGGTCTTGTAGCCGATCACCAGCTCGGGGTGATGGTCTTCGCAGTGAGCGATGTAGGCGAGGGCGTTGGCGAACGCCATCGTCGCATAGTAGTCGGTGAAGCCGTACGCGCGCGTCAGGCGGCCGCCTTCGATGGCCCAGTCGTCCAGCAGCGCCAGCAGGCGCGCCGCTTCGGCCGCTTCCAGCGCGGCGTTGGCATGGGCGCAGTGCAGGGCGCGCAGCGTGTCGGCATTGCGTATCATGGCGATGCCACCTGCAGGTGCCGGATGCGGATCGATGCCGGCGGATGCGAATCGTAGAATGCCGAGTGCAGCGGATCGGGCGTCAGCGTGGACGCGTTGTCTTCATACATTTTCACCAGCGCCGACACGAGGTCGCGCGCATCCGTATGCCTGGCGGCGAAGGCATCCGCCTCGAATTCGTGCTTGCGGGAGCTGAGCGACGACAAAGGCCCCAGCAGGAAGGTGAACACGGGCAGCGCCAGCATGAACAGGATCAGCGCCAGCGCATCGTTGGTTTCGCCCGCCACGATCAGCGGCGATACGCCCAGGCCCGTATAGAACCATACCTGGTTCTTCAGCCAGCCGAGCAGCGCCAGGAAGGCCAGCGAGATCGCGAACATCAGCACGATGCGCTTGACGATGTGCTTCAGCTTGAAGTGGCCCAGTTCGTGGGCCAGCACGGCTTCGATTTCCTGCGGCGCCAGGCGGGCCAGCAGCGTGTCGAAGAACACGATGCGCTTGTTGGCGCCGAAGCCGGAAAAGTAGGCGTTGCCGTGCGCGCTGCGCTTCGAGCCGTCCATCACGAACAGGCCTTTCGACGCGAAGCCCACGCGCTGCATCAGGCCTTCGATGCGGGTCTTCAGCGACTCGTCGGCCAGCGGCGTGAACTTGTTGAACAGCGGCGCGATCACGGTGGGGAACAGCACCATCATCAGCAGCTGGAAGCCGCTCCACACGAACCACGTGTACAGCCACCACAGGTCGCCCGACTTGGCCATCAGCGTCAGCACCACCCACCCCAGCGGCAGGCCGATCGCCACGGCCAGCAGCACGCCTTTCGCCATGTCGGCAAAGAACAGGCCCGGCGTCATCTTGTTGAAACCGAAATGCTCCTCGAGGCGGAACTGGCGGTACCAGTCCAGCGGCACGTCGATCACGCCCGACACAACGGCAAACGCGGCCAGCAGGCCCAGTTGATACGTCATGCCGCCGCCGGTGACGCCGAATACCTGCACGGACAGCCATTGCAGTCCGCCCAGCAGCGTGAAACCGATCAGTACGGCGGCGTTGACGAGCATCGTTACCATGCCGAACTTGGTGCGGGCGATCGTGTAGCGGGCCGCTTTCTGGTGCGCGTACAGGGGAATGGCGCTGGCGAATTCGGCCGGCACGCTGTCCTCGTGGGCCAGCACGTGGCGGATGTGGCGCGAGGCCAGCCAGAAGCGGACGGCCAGCGTCGCGACGAGGAAGACGACAAACAAAATCGAAAACGCGTGTGAATACATTCTGTGCCTGTGAGAAAATGGCGCTATTGATTAGGCCAAGAGAGAATTATGTCACAAGAGAACCAAACCCCCGTCGCCGCTGCCCCGCAACGTCCCAATGAAATGAACCTGGTCTGGGTGGACATGGAAATGACGGGTCTGGAGCCGGATACCGACCGCATCATCGAAGTGGCGATCGTCGTCACCGACATGCACCTGAACGTGCTGGCCGAGGGCCCGGTGCTGGCGATCCACCAGTCCGATGCCACGCTCGATGCGATGGATTCGTGGAACAAGGGCACGCACGGCCGCTCCGGCCTGATCGACCGCGTCAAGGCGTCGACGATCAGCGAAGAGCAGGGCGAACAGGAACTGATCGCGTTCATGAAGCAGTGGGTCCCGGCCGGCAAGGCGCCCATGTGCGGCAACACGATCGGCCAGGACCGCCGCTTCATGGTGCGCTACATGCCCAAGCTGGAAGCATTCTTCCATTACCGGAACGTCGATGTGTCGACGCTGAAGGAACTGTGCCGCCGCTGGAAGCCGGAAGTCGTCTCGGGCTTCAAGAAGGCGCAGAAGCACACGGCGCTGGCCGACATCCTCGAGTCGATCGAGGAGCTGAAGTACTACCGCGAGCACTTCATCAAACTTTGATGCATGTCGGCGGTGGCGCGCGGGCGCAAACCGCCGAGCAGTGCGCACGCAACCGGCGTGGTTCCATTATCCTGTCGGCAGGAGGAACCATGAATGGAATGATCATGCGCCTGGCGGTTGCCGGCGCACTGTGCGCGGCGCTGGCGGCCTGTTCGCCGCTGCGCACGCTGAATGTACTGACCCCGTCCGCCGAGACGAACACCACGCGCGATCTCGAGTTCGCGCCGGGGCTCAAGCTCGATGTGTACCGCTCCGACGCGATCGCGGCCAATGCGCCCGTGGTCGTGTTTTTCTATGGCGGCGACTGGCGCAGCGGGGCCCGCAGGGACTATGCCTTCGTCGGCCGTGCGCTGGCGGCCAAGGGCATCGTCACCATCGTTGCCGACTACCGCCTGTATCCACAGGTGCGCTACCCGGATTTCCTCGACGATGCCGCGCAGGCCGTCGCATGGGCCGTGCAGCACGCCGTCAAATACGGCGGCGATCCGCACCGCATCTTCGTGATGGGCCACAGCGCCGGCGCCTACAATGCCGCGATGGTGGCGCTGGACGAACGCTGGCTGGCACGCGTGCAGCTCGAACCTTCCGCCCTGCGCGGTTTCATCGGCCTGGCCGGCCCGTACAACTTCCTGCCGGTGACGGACGAGAAGGTCAAGCCGGTGTTCAACTTCCCCGACACGCCCGCCGACTCGCAGCCGGTGATGCACGTGAAGGCCGCCGCGCCGGCCGCGCTGCTGATCGCGCCGAAGCACGACGACACGGTCGACCCGGGCCGCAACACGGGCGTGCTGGCGGCGAAGCTGCGCGCGGCCGGTGACGAGGTCGAGGAGAAGTACTACAAGAGGGTGGGGCATGCGTCGCTGATCGCCACGTTCGCCGACCCGACCCGCTGGCTGGCGCCGACGCTGGACGATGTCGCCGAATTCGTGTTTTCGCACTGAGGCGGCGACACATTTGTCCACTTCCGCGACCCTGGTGTCAGGCACCGACGTTGACACGGCCTCGGCCGTAACAACGCGGCCGTAATACAGCCGAGCTCGTGTCCATGTCGGTGCCTGACACCAGGGTGGACACGGGCCCAGCCGTTGTAGCGAACGCTTACTGTTCGGCGCCGCAGCACTTCTTGAACTTCTTGCCGCTGCCGCAAGGGCAGTCGTCGTTGCGGCCGACCTTCGGTTCGTCGCGCTTGATCGTGGCCACCGGGGCCTTGCGGCGCGGTACCCAGAACTTGTGGATGGCCGGCAGGTTGGCTTCGATTTCCAGGCCCAGCTTGTGCGCCTTGACGGGGTCTTCCACTTCCGGCAGTTCCTCTTCGAGGATCTCGTCGGCGCCCAGCAGGTAGATCGGGCGCATCAGCGGGGCCAGTTCCGAGTCCCAGATTTCGTCCCACGAACCTTCGCGCAGCTCGGCGCCTTCCCAGAAGCCCCAGCACCATGCCTCGGCGTCGATCAGCGTCTGGCCTTCGTGTTCGTGTTCGACGAACAGCGGCTCGAATTCCTTCGGCGCCACTTCGAACGTCACCAGCACTTCGTTCATGAAGCGGGTGATCAGGTTCAGGATGCGTTCTTCTTCCTTGCCGTTCTTGAATTTCGGCGCCTGCTTGCCGTCCTCGCCCCACACGCGGGGCAGCCATTCGGCCGGCATGATGGTTTCCGGACCGATCGCGATGGCGGTCAGGTAGCCGTGCAGGTGGTCCATCGTCATCGAGTCCTCGGGGCTGCGGTCGCCCAGCAGGAATTGGTCCAGTTCGTCGAATTCTTTTTCGGTCAGGGGCTGATCGAGTTGCATGGTGTTCTTTCTAAAGTAATCCGACAGTATACGCTGCCCGCCTTACAATGGCGATATGACGACGACAACCCCCCATCCCTTCGCCGCCCTCGGCCCCGACTGCGTGCTGGACGCGCTGGCCAGCGTCGGCCTGTACGGCGACGGCCGCCTGCTGGCGCTGAACAGCTACGAGAACCGCGTGTACCAGGTGGGCATCGAGGACGGCAAGCCGCTGGTCGTCAAGTTCTACCGGCCCGGCCGGTGGGGCGACGCGGCGATCCTGGAGGAGCACGCCTTCGTCGCCGAGCTGCATGAGCAGGAGATCCCGGCCGTGCCGCCGCTCGCCATCGACGGCAAGACCTTGCACAGCTTTGATCAATTCCGCTTTGCCGTGTTCGAGCGGCATGGCGGCCGGGCGCCGGAGCTGTCCGACCCGAACGTGCTGGAGTGGACGGGCCGCTTCATCGGCCGCCTGCACACGGTCGGCGCGGCGCGGCCGTTCACGCAGCGGCCCGCGCTGGACATCGACACCTTCGGCCACGAGTCGCGCGACTATCTGTTGCAGAACAACTTCCTGCCGCCGGACCTGGTGGATGCCTATCGCAGCGTGGCGAACCAGGCGCTGGACCGCGTCCGCCACTGCTACGAGCAGGCCGGCGAGCTGCCGCAGCTGCGCCTGCACGGCGACTGCCATGGCGGCAACGTGCTGTGGACGGATGCGGGGCCGCACTTCGTCGACTTCGACGATGCGCGCATGGGCCCGGCGATCCAGGACCTGTGGATGATGCTGTCCGGCGAGCGCAGCGAGATGGTGCGGCAGCTGTCCGACATCCTGGCCGGCTACGAGGACTTCTGCGAGTTCGAGCCGCGCCAGCTGTACCTGGTCGAAGCATTGCGCACGCTGCGCCTGATGCACTACGCGGCCTGGCTGGCGCGCCGCTGGGACGATCCGGCGTTCCCGGCCGCCTTCCCGTGGTTTAACACGCAGCGCTACTGGCAGGACCGCATCCTCGAGCTGCGCGAACAGGTGGCGCTGATGGAAGAGCCGCCGCTGTGGCCGGTATAACTAGAGAGCGCGGGCGGCGCGGCGCACCACCAGCAGGCCGGCCACGTCCATCGTCACGTGCACCACGATCGCCGTCACCAGCCCCGCATACTGCGCCATGAAGCCGAACACCACGCTGGCGACGAACAGCGTGCCCATCTGCGTGAGCGTGGTCCGGTTGAAGCTGGAAATCCTGTAAGCCTTGACGTGGGCCAGCGCGAACAGCGCGGACGTCAGCCAGATGCCGATGTGCGGCTGCAGCGCGGCGCGGAACAGCACTTCCTCGCCGATGCCGGCCGCCAGCGAAATCCACAGCGGGTTCCAGCCGGACAGGTCCAGACAGCTGTAACCCTCGACGGTGGCGCGCATCCGCTCGCTGCCGGCATTGCGGCGATAGTCGACCAGCGCCACGACCGAGTACGCGCCGCCCAGTGCCAGGCCGAGTGCCAGCTGCACGGCTGGCGGCAGGTCCCAACGGCCCGTCAGCACGGCCCCATCCGGCGGCCAGAACCACAGGATGACGGCGGCGATCGCACACATGCCGGCGCCCGTGGCGAGTTGCTGGTTGAGAGTGACCGTCTGCGCATCCGCCATGGGAGTTCTCCGGTAAGAAGGTTGTCCAGTTTGCCATGGTTCGACCGGCAAGCGGCGAATTGACGGGGAAAATCCGCTTTCCTCGCCCGCTGGCGTTGCGCCGGTCCCGTCGATAATGGCAACTCGGAAAGCCCGATTCCTTATCCTCTGCGAGACCGTCATGCAAGCACAACTGGCCCAATCCCTGCACCTCGTCGGCGACGATGACCACGACCTGAGCGTCGAACCGATGGCGAGCGCGGATGGCAAGCCGGGCCGGGCCGAGTCGGAGATGCGGGCGATCCAGCAGGCGATTGCCCGCGTGGAAGCGGAAGCGAAGGCGGCCTGCGCCGCCGAGAGCCGCGCCCATGCCGAGTCGCGCGCCCGTTCGCTGGCCGAGGACCGCGCGGCAATGGATGCCGCCGCTGCCGCCGTCGCGCTGCAGAATGCCGCCGCGGCGGAAGAGGCGATCGCCGCCAACCGCGAGCGGCTGGAAAGCCTGCGCGCCGCGGCCCAGGCCAGTGTCGCCCGGCTGGAAGCGGTGAAGCAGGAAACCGCCGAACTGCGCGCCCGTGCCGAAGCGGACAACCAGATCCGCCAGGCCGCCGAACAGCGGGCCCGTGCGGAAGAGGAAAATCGCCTGCGCGCCGGCGAGCACATCGAAGCCGAAGCGCAGCTGGCCGAACAGGCATCGCGCGGCGCCGAAGAACTGAAAAAACAGACCGAGCAGGCCCGCCTGCAGGCCGCCGAGCGCGTCGCCGCCGTGCAGGCCGCGAAAGAGGAAGTGATGGGCATCGCCACCGCCGATGCGCGCATCGCCACGCTGGCCCGCGAACGGGAACGCCACGCCTACGGTGCGCGCCAGACGGCGCAGCAACTGGCCCACGCCGAAGCGGAAGCGCTGGAAGCGGCCCGCCAGCGCGAACGCGCCGACCAGGTGGCGCAGGAAGCGGCCTTTGCCCGTGCCGCCGCCGAAGTGCGTGCCGCCGAGGAGGCCCGTGCGCTGGCCCACCTGGAACAGGAACGCGAAGCGATCGCGCTGGCCAAGGCGGAATCGGACCGCAGCGCCGCACTGTCGCTGCACATGCGGCTGCAGACGGAAAAGGAAATCCGCGACGCGGCGCAGCACCGCGAACGGCTGGAAGCGATGGCGGCCGCGTCCACCCAGGCGCGCCGCGATGCCGATGCCCGCATCATCGCCGCCACCGAAGGCCGCATCGCCGCCGACCGCGAACTGCATGCCGTCGCCATGACGCGCGTGCAGGCCGAGCAGCAGGCGCAGTTCGAGACGCAGGCCCGCGTCGAGGCGGAAAAAGTCGCTGTCGAACAGGCTGAGCTGCGTCAGCAGGCCGATGTGGCCGCGGCCGAAGCGGCCCGTGCCGATGCGGAAGAACAGCAGCGCGCCGCCCGCCTGGCGGAAGAGCGCGAGGAGTTGTCGCGCGCCGCCGCCGCGCTGGCGCAGTCCCGCAACGATGCCGATGCCGCCGAAGTGGCGTCGATGGCCGAACATGCCACCGCGCTGGATGCGGCCAACGAACTGGCGCAGCAGAAGGCTACCCGCGCCGCCGAACTGGTCGCCGCTGAACAGGCCCGTGCCGCCGCCGAGCAGGAGGCGATCGCCGCACTGAAACAGCGCCTGGCCGATGAAGAACGTGCCGCCGCTGCCGCCACCACGCGTGCCGCGGCGGAAAAGGAACAGGCCGAAGCGCTGGCCCGCAAGGCGCAGGCCGACGAGCATCACGCGCAGGTGCTCCGCGACGAAGCGGCTGCGCTGGCCGTGATGGCCGAGCAGAACGAAGTGGAAGCGGCGCAGAAGCAGCAGGCCGCCCAGGCCGCCGCCGCGCAGGCGCGGCTGGCGGTGGAGCTGTCGGAAGTGCACCGTGAGCGCGCCCGCGCCGAACAGGACAAGGCTGCCGCCATCCAGGCCCAGCTCGATGCGGAACGCGAGTACATCGCCAAGTCCCGCGCCGCCCAGGCGCTGGCCGAAGAACGCGCCGCCCAGCAGCGGGATGCCGCCGCCGCGGCGGACGAAGCCGCCCGCGCCATCGAAGGTCGCATGGCCGACGAAATCGCGCTGGCGACGGCCGCCCGCACGCGGGCCGACGCCGAACTGGCCGCCGCCGCCGCGCTGCACCAGCGCCAGATCATGGAAGCGGCCGCCACGCAGGCCGCGCAGGACAAGGCAGCGCAACAGAAAGCGCTGCTGGAATCGGTGCAGGCCCATGCCGCGATGCAGCGCAAGGCGGCCGACACGACAGCCGAACTGGCCGCCGCCAAGCAGGCGCTGCTGGAACAGGAAACCCGCCGCTACGAAGCCGCCCAGCGCGCGCTGACCGCCGTGCAGCGCAAGCTCGCCGCTTAAAAATAGGGACAGACCCTGTTTTAGCGGAAACTTTCCTCTAAAACAGGGTCTGTCCCTATTTTCTCTTTCGTGAAAAGTTGCCCGAAAAATGGGGTCTGTCCCCATTTTTCGGGCAATTTTTTTTACTGCACGATCACCTTCTGGATGTAGTACTCGGTCTCGCCGAAGCAGTTGGTGGGCACGCCCTTGTGCTGGTCGTAGGTGAGCGTCACGCGCTTGCCCATTGCGGCGGACAGCTGGCTGGCGACGGCGTCGTCGCGGACGCTGAAGCGGAATTTTTCCGGGATCGCGCCCGGCATCGACGTCAGCAGGATCTCGCCTTCCCACGTCTTGCAGACCCAGCCCCGTTTCGAGAACTGCTGCAGGAAGCCGGCCCGTTCGCCTTCCGAGTAGGAGAAGTTCAGCGTCGTCGCCACCCAGGCCCAGCAGATGAGCAGGGCGGCAACGAGCAGGATCGCGATGATCAGGGCAGGGCGGGAGCGTCGGGTCATGGTGGATGAGCTGAGTGGAAATGCTGCGATCTTACTGCATCGTCATCTTCTTGCGGTACTTCAGCGACGAGTACAGCGACACCACGATGAACGCCACGCCGGACAGGCCCGTGAACCACTCGGGAATGTGGTACTTCACGCTGGCCAGCATGATCAGCGCCAGGATGCCGATCGCATAGTGCGCGCCATGTTCCAGGTAGATGAATTCGTCCAGCGTGCCCTTGTGCACCAGGTAGACGGTCAGCGAACGCACGTACATCGCGCCGATGGCCAGGCCCAGCATGATGATGACGACGTCGCTGGTGATCGCGAACGCGCCGATCACGCCGTCGAAGCTGAACGACGCATCCAGCACTTCCAGGTACAGGAAGCCGCCGATGCTGCCCCGCTGGACGATCTTGCCCAGGTCGGCATCGTGCTCTTCCTCTTCCAGCAGGCTGGACAGCCAGCTGACGCCCACGTACACGGCGATGCCCACGATGCCCGCGTACAGCACGGCAAAGCGGTGCGTTTCCGGCACCAGTTCCACGCAGACGAACACGGCAAGCAACGCCAGCAGGATCGACAGGCTCTCCGTGCCGATCGAGCTGGCCTTCTCCTCGATCCAGCCGAGCCAGTGCACGTCCTTTTCCGCATCGAACAGGAAGTTCAGGAAGACCAGCAGCAGGAAGGCACCGCCGAACGCGGCCACCTCGGCGTGCACGTCCATCAGGTGGCGGGAATATTCCTGCGGGGTCGTGGTCGCCATCGTCCACACCTGCAGCAGGTCCAGGCCCGTGGCGACGGCGACGATGGCCAGCGGGAAGATCAGCCGCATGCCGAACACGGCGATCAGGATGCCCACCGTCAGGAACAGCTTCTGCCAGAACGGATTCCAGTCCTTCAGCACGGAGGCGTTGACCACGGCGTTGTCGAACGACAGCGATACTTCCATCACGCCCAGCACACCGGTGATCCACAGCGCCGAGACCAGACCCTTGACGCCGCCATGCTCATACCCCCACCAGCCGGCCAGGATCATCAGCACGACGGTGACGATCATTGAAATCCTGAAATGCTTCATGCCCCATCCTTCGAGTAAATATTGTTTTAAATGTTATTTGCAGCAATGCGCTGATTTTACTTTACCTCCTTCCGCCGGGCGCGCCGCTTCTGCGATAATGGGGAATTGCCAAAAAGGAACTTCAAGAAACATGGACATCGCATATCTCGTCACGCCGCTGCTCACGTGGATCACCGTCGGCCCGATCAAATTCCTGATCAACAGCGTCAAGGCGCGCCAGTGGGCCTTCAATCTGGTGGGCAATGGCGGCTTCCCCAGCAACCACAGCGCCGTCGTGTCGAGCATGGCGACGCTGATCGCGCTGCGCGAGGGCATCGGCCATCCCGCGTTCGGCGTGGCCGTGACGCTGTGCTTCATCGTCATCATCGACGCCAACAGCCTGCGCCAGCACGTCGGGCGGCAGGCCGCGGCGATCAACCGGCTGGCCGACGGCCGTCCCGACTTCAGGAAACTGCGCGAACGGATGGGCCACACGGTGGTTGAAATCACCGGCGGCCTGGCAACCGGCATCGCGATCGGACACCTCGTGTACGCGCTGTTCGGACGCGGCTGACAGAGCAGCCGCACTCCGGCGCGGACGTTCCCGGACGTCCGCGCCACACCTCATTTCCACCAAGGTCCGCTCAGGACTTTGCAGTCTGTCCACGTTTTTCAGCAGTCCAGCCACACATTCCCGCAGTCTGGCCCCGGCCGAATTGACACTGCGGACGGCGCTCGGGGATACTTTGGCGCTTCCAGTCGTAGCAAAATCAAAACCAATAAAAATAACGCAGCTGTTTCAATACGGCGGCATCAATCCAGGCAGTCCAAAACCTCTCGGAGATCTTCTATGTTGCGCACCACTCTAATAGCTCTCGCCGTCGCCATGAGCCTGGCCGCCTGCGGCAAGCCGGGTCAGTCACCCGACGGCACAGCGAAAACGGCCAGGAGCGACGACAAGAAGGCACCGAAGCTCCTGATCGCACCGGAAGACCTGCTGACGGTGCAGTCGAACTCGCTTGCTTCCGGCCCCGTCGTCACCGGCTCGATCCAGCCGGAACGCCGCGCCGACCTGCGCGCCGAAGTCTCGGCCATCGTGCTGCAGGTACTGAAGGAGAACGGCGACCAGGTCAAGCGGGGCGACCTGCTGGTGCGGCTGGACGACACGTCGATCCGCGACAGCCAGTCGTCCGCCGACGAGGCCGTGCGCAACGCGAAGCAGGTCGTCGACCAGGCCCAGCGCATGCTGGAACGGAACAAGACGCTGCGCGCGTCGGGCATGACGTCGATGCAGGCGCTGGAAGACGCCGAAGTCCGGCTGAACACGGCCGGCAGCGAACTGGCCGCCGCCAAGGCGCGCGCCGTGCAGGCCCGCCAGCAGATGGAACGCACGGCCGTGCGCGCGCCGTTCGACGGCATCATCAGCGAACGCAAGGTGTCCAACGGCGACACGGCGCAGATCGGCAAGGAACTGATCAAGGTCATCGATCCGGCCAGCATGCGCTTCGAAGGCATGGTGTCGGCCGACAAGATCGGCATCGTCAAGGTGGGCCAGCCCGTGCTGTTCCGCGTCAACGGCTATCCCGGCCAGAATTTCCAGGGCAAGGTCAAGCGCGTCGACCCGGCCGCCAATCCCGTCACGCGGCAGGTCGAGGTGCTCGTCGAGTTCGCCGATGCGGCGCAGCCGCGCGTGGCCGGCCTGTACGCGGAAGGGCGCGTCGAATCGGAAACCAGTAATGCGCTGATGATTCCCGCGTCGGCACTGGTGCAGGCGGGCGACAGCAATTACGCATGGCGCGTCAAGGATAAGAAACTGTCGAAAGTGAGCCTGGCGGTGGGCACGCGCGACGAGCGCACCGGCCTGTGGCAGGTGACCAGCGGCCTGGCTGCAGGCGACATGGTGCTGCGCGCGCCGGGCGCGACGATCCACGACGGCCAGCCGGTGGAACTGACGGCACCGAAGAACGTTGCTTCGGCCAACGCCTCGGCCAACCAGGGCAAGTAAGGAAACCAGACCATGTTCCTGTCCAATTTCAGTATCAAGCGGCCCATCGCGACGATCGTGCTGATCATCGCGATGATGTGCCTGGGCCTGCTGGCCCTGAAGAAGCTGCGCGTCAACCAGAACCCGGACGTCGAGGTACCGGTGATCGTCGTCGCCATTCCGTACCCGGGCGCGTCACCTGAAACGGTGGAGCGCGAGGTCATCAACCGCATCGAGAAGTCGCTGCAGAGCATCACCGGCGTCACGGAAATCAACGCCACCGCGTCCGAAGGGCAGGCGCAGATCGTGCTGCAGTTCACGTTCACGCGCAACCTGATCGAGGCGTCCGACGACATCCGCAACGCGATTGCCGCCGTGCGCTACAAGCTGCCGCTGGAAATGCGCGAGCCCGTGCTGCAGCGGGTCGACGTGTCGGCCCAGCCGATCATGCAGCTGTCGCTGTCGTCGAAAACGCAGAGCCATGCGGCGATCTCCCGGCTGGCCGAGGACATCCTGGCCGACAAGTTCCGCGCCGTCGATGGCGTCGCCAACGTGTCCGTCAACGGTTCGCTGCGGCGCGAGCTGTCGGTGCTGCTGAAGGCGGAAAAGCTGCGCGAATACAATGTGTCGATCAGCGACGTGACCAATGCGCTGAGCCGGCAGAACACCAATGCGCCGGTGGGCAAGCTGCGCGGCGCGCTGGACGAGAAGAGCATCCGCCTCGTCGGCCGCATCGAACGGCCGGAAGATTTCCAGCAGGTCGTCGTGAAACGCAATGGCGACGAGCTGGTGCGGCTGTCGCAGGTGGCCACGATCGAGGATGGCTTTGCCGAGATCAACAACGTGTCGATGCGGTCGAACCAGCCGAACGTGGGCATTTCGATCATCCGTTCGCGCGATGCGTCGACGGTTGCCGTGTCGAAGAGCGTCCATGCGATGGTCAAGGAAATCGAGGCCACGCTGCCGAAAGGCACCACGCTGGACATCACGTCCGACGACGGCGAGGATGCCCAGAGCAGCCTGAACAACGTGATCGAGGCGCTCGTGCTGGGCGGCGGCCTGACGATCTTCGTCGTGTATGCCTTCCTGAACTCGTGGCGCTCGACGCTGATCACCGCGCTGTCGCTGCCGACTTCCGTCATCGCCGCGTTCATCGGCGTGTGGCTGTGCGGCTTCACGCTGAACTTCATGACCTTGCTGGGCCTGTCGCTGGCGATCGGCGTGCTGATCGACGATGCGATCGTGGTGCGGGAAAACATCGTGCGGCACATGCAGATGGGTTCCGACCGCCGCACCGCCGCCATCGAGGGCACCGCCGAGATCGGGCTGGCCGTCGCGGCCACCACGTTCTCCATCATGGCCGTGTTCATTCCCGTCGCCTTCATGCCCGGCATCACGGGCGAGTGGTTCCGGCCGTTCGCGCTGACGGTGACCTGTTCGGTGGCCGTGTCGCTGTTCATCTCGTTCACGCTGGACCCGATGCTGTCGGCGTTCTGGGGCGACCCGCCGGGCCATCATGATGCGCCGCGTAAAGGTTTCGAGAAGGTGCTGCAGCGCTTCAACGAATGGTTCGACCGCCAGGCCGACCGCTACGGCAACGTGATCGCGTGGGCGCTGCACCACCGCCGCTGGATGGCCGTCATCGCGGTGGC
Organism: Oxalobacteraceae bacterium UBA6704; assembly: GCA_002454505.1. Classification (GTDB taxonomy): domain Bacteria; phylum Pseudomonadota; class Gammaproteobacteria; order Burkholderiales; family Burkholderiaceae_D; genus Rugamonas. Next base: position 3,620 of record DKJA01000100.1, on the reverse strand, counting down.
CAGCTTCGTGGCCGCGATCGCGCTGCAGGCGAAATTCGGCGGCACCAGCTTCGTGCCTTCGTCCGATTTCGGCACCATCGCGATCGAGATCCGCACGCCGTCGTCGAGCAGCCTGGAATACTCGAAGATGAAGGTGACGAAGGCGGCCGAGATGGCCCACTCGCTGCCGGAAACCAAGGAAACCAACAGCAACGTCAACCTGTCCGGCGGCCGCGTGTACGTCAACATCGGCAAGAAGAACGAGCGCGACCGTTCCGCCGTCGAAGTGGCACAGGACCTGCGCGGCAAGCTGGCACAGCTGGTCGGCGCCGAATACACGGTGCTGGACGACCTGTCGAACAATGCCCGCAAGCCCGTCCAGATCGAATTCATGGGCGAGGATTCGCGCAAGCTGATGGACCTGACCAACCGCTTCATGGAAGAAATGAAGAAAGTGCCGGGCGCCGTCGACATCAGCCTGTCCGAGCAGGATCCGAAGGACGAGCTGCAGATCGAACTGAACCGCGGCCTGGCCAACTCGATGGGCATCGCCGCCGGCGACGCCGCCTCCGCGCTGCGCGTGGCCTTTGCCGGCATCGAAGTGGGCGACTGGGTCGACCCGACGGGCGAGACGCGCGACGTGGCCGTGCGCCTGGCGCCGGAAGACCGCACCAATGCGGAAAACATCGAGCGGCTGCCGATCGCCGTGTCCGGCACGAACCAGATGGTGCCGCTGGACCAGATCGCCACCGTGACGATGGGCAAGGGCCCGGCCAAGATCACGCACAAGGATGGCAAGCGGGTGATTTCCGTGTCCGCCAACGTACAGGGCCGCTCGCCCGGCGAAGTGACGGCCGACGCGATGAAGCTGGCGAAAAGCATGGACTTCCCGCCCGGCTACGGCCTGGCGGTGGCCGGCTCCGGCAAGGACATGCAGGAAGTGTTCACGGAAATGGGCATCGCGCTGGTGGCCGGCATCGGCCTGATGTACCTGATCCTCGTGATGCAGTTCGGCTCGTTCACGGCGCCGCTGGCGGTGATGCTGTCGCTGCCGCTGTCGCTGATCGGCGTCGTCGTCGCGCTGCTGCTGACGAAGAGCACGATCAACCTGATGAGCCTGATCGGCGTCATCATGCTGATGGGTCTGGTGGCGAAGAACGCGATCCTGCTGCTGGACGCGGCCCGCAAGCGCCAGGAAGAGGGCTTCGGCCGCGAGGATGCGCTGATGTATGCGGGCCGCATGCGGCTGCGTCCGATCCTGATGACGACGTTCGCGCTGATCGCCGGCATGATGCCGGTGGCCATCGGCCACGGCGAGGGCGGCGAGTTCTACCGTCCGCTGGCCATCTCGATCATCGGCGGCACGATCACGTCCACCTTCCTGACGCTGCTGATGGTGCCGACGTTCTACGACAGCATCGAGATCACCCGCGACCGCATGTTCGCCAAATTCGGCCGCCGCAGCGAGCGGTGGAACGTGGGCGTCGCGTCGCTGCTGACGTTTGTCGAAGCCATCCTGGCGCTGACGCTGGTGCGGCTGGTGTACCGCCTGATCAAGAAGCTCGTGCTGAAGGCGACGGGGCGGGGCAACCGGCCGCAGCCGCCGCTGGCGAAGGCTGCCTGACGGAACAGCCGCCTGCGGGCGGCTTTTTTTTTCGCCATACGTTGGCTGGGGACTGTCCCCGAATGGGGCCTGTCCCCGGGGTTGATTTTTTGCGAATTCAAGCAAAGTCAACAACAACCCCGGGGAC
>DKJA01000100.1:0-1693 GCA_002454505.1 Oxalobacteraceae bacterium UBA6704 | reverse complement strand
TGCGGGGACAGTCCCCAACCCGCGTCCCCACCCTGTGGCAACCGCCCCACACCCGATACAGGTTGCGGGGCGGAAAACGAACGCTCGTATCAAAATTTTCCTGCGTGGTGTATGCTTCGCCCGGCGCGCCCCCGCCTGCGAGGCGCTCCTTGTTGAAACGCAAAGAATAGAGAGCGAGACAAAAGTGAATCAAAAAACCCTGACCCTGATCATTGCGGCTGCCCTGGCGGCCGTTTCCGCAACTGCCGGCGCTTCCGGCTACCGTTTCGGCTCGCAGAGCGTGTCGTCGCAAGGCACGGCCGAGGCGAATGGCGCCGAAGCCAACGATGCCTCCACCGTGTTCTCCAACCCGGCCGGCCTGTCCCGCCTGGAAGGCAAGCAGATCATGGGCGGCGTCACCGCCGTGGTGCCGCACTCCAGCTTCCAGGACACCGGCTCGACGCGCTTCACGCGCGGCAGCACGGGCGGCATCAAGTCGCAGGACGACTACGCACCGGATGTCGTCGGCGCGCCGTCGCTGTACTACAGCCAGAAGATCAACGACAAGTGGACGGCCGGCTTCGGCATGTTCGTGCCGTACGGTACCAACCTGTCGTACGACTGGGGCTGGTCCGGCCGCTACGCGCTGACCGACATCAAGCTGACCTCCGTGACGCTGAACCCGTCGATGGCGTTCAAGCTGGACGAGCATCACGCGTTCGGTTTCGGCGTCGATGCCGAATTCATGAAGGCCCGCCTGGCGCAGGGCGTCGACGTGCCGGGCACGATCGCCGCTGCCGGCACCACCGCTACCGGTGCCGCACTGGTCCGCCAGATCGCCGCGCTGGGCGGCAATCCGGCGCTGCTGGGCACGGCCGGCGACGGCCACGCGGAAGTGGAAGGCAAGGACTGGGGCTACGGCTTCAACCTGGGCTATATGTACTCGCCGGACGAGAACACCCGCTTCGGCATCGCCTACCGTTCGTCGATCAAGCACGAGCTGCGTGGCGGCGCCACGTGGGACTTCTCGCGCGTGACGACCGACCAGGTCGTCAACGGCGTGCTGCAGGCCGCTTCGCACCGCGTCAATTCCGCTGCCCGCGTCGAGCTGCGCACGCCGGAAACGCTGGCCGTCAACGCGTTCCACCAGTTCAACGACAAGTGGGCCGGCATGGCCGACGTGACGTGGACGAAGAACTCGCGCATGCAGAACATCGACATCGAGTTCGTCGGCACCACCGAAGGCGACGAAGTGATCCGCCAGCAGTGGAAGAACACCGTGCGCGTGGCGCTGGGCGCGAACTACAAGCTGAACGAGCGCGTGCTGCTGCGCGCCGGTATCGCGCATGACGACGGCCCGGTCCGCAGCGACACGCTGCGCCACGCCGCGCTGCCGGACGCCGACCGCGTGCAGCTGTCGTTCGGTGCGAACTGGAAAGTCACGCCGAACTCGTCGATCGACGTGGCCTACAGCTACCTGGACTTCAAGGATGCCGACGCCAACTACACGAACCTGTGCAACCCGACGCTGACGAGCTGCACCGGCAACGGCGAAACGACGCGCGGCACGTGGAAGACGCATATGTCGCTGGTGGGGCTGGCGTACAACTACAAGTTCTGATGTACGGGGGACTGTCCCCGCAGGGGCCTGTCCCCGGGGTTGCTCTACGCTTCCCATATGTTCCGACAAACCTCAACCCCGGGGACAGCCGTA
>DKJA01000101.1 GCA_002454505.1 Oxalobacteraceae bacterium UBA6704 | reverse complement strand
GGGCATGGGGTGGCGCGGGCCGCACGTGGCCTGCTGCTGACGACCGAGTCCCGCAGCGCCGGTTCAGGAGCAGTGAAGGCAATGAATGAAACCGTGCAGCGTCTCGCCCAGGCGCACTCGCAGCACGAGGCGCTGGCCAATCTCGCGCAGCAGCACGATGCGAACGGTGGCACGGCGCAGGCCGATGTGGCGGCAGCGGTGGCGAAGCAGAACGATGGCGTCAAGGGCACGGGCGAAAAATTCCCGGAGCTGTCGGCGCCGCACCTGGTGCTTGCCAGCCCGGCCGGCATTGCTGCTACGTCCGCGCAGTCGGTGCATCTGGCTGGCGGCGAGCAGGTGGCGGTGACTGCCGGGGCGAACGTCTCGGTGACGGCTGGTGGTGGATTGTTTGCCAGTGTGCGGCAGGGGTTGCGGATGTTTGTGCACAAGGCGGGAATGAAGCTGATTGCTGCGGCGGGCGACGTCGATGTGCAGGCGCTGTCGAACAGCATCAACCTGCTGGCGAAGCTGAACATCACGCAGAGCGCCAGCCGCATCACGATCACCGCGAAGGACGAGATCGTGATCAATGGCGGCGGCAGTTACATCAAGCTGGCCAGTGGCGGAATCGAGCAGGGAAGCAAGGGGAATATGGTGTTTCATGGGGCGAAGCATGAGTTCCTGGGACCGAAGAATATCGATGCCGCTGTCGCCATGCCGCCCAAGGCGGAGCTGAAGGGAAAGGGATTGTTCAACCTCGGGAGCCATTTTTCGGCCTCCGGCATGGCTTCATCAGGACTGCCTGTGCGACTTTACAAGGACGGTGCACTGACGGAGCAAGGCAGCTTCGATGACGAGGGGAATATCAGGTTCGAACACGAGATGGAGAGCGGAGCGGAATATGAGCTCGAGCTCTCGCACGGTCAACGTTACACACTTCCCGCCACCGATGAAGAAGCTGCCCTGGGGCCTAGTTCTGAAGACGAGGACTCGGAAAATCCCGGCGGCAGCCACGGAGCAACCTAGGGTGTTGAGACATCTATCAGGAGAGCAGCATGGCCAGCATGCATGACAACGCGAAGCTCTATACCAGGAAACGCTGCTACAACGCGGCCACCGGGCCATACGAGTGCCTGTCGAAACCGTGGTGGATCAAGACATCGAAGCATCCGATATACGACCCCAGGCACAACTGCGAGCTGGAAGTTCTGAACTGCGGCGAAGAAGTGTTCGGCAAGCTTCAGCGCGACATCGAAGGTGCGCAGAAAACCGTAGACATCATCACCTGGGGCTTCGATCCAGGCATGGTACTCATTCGAAATGGCTCTGCCGAGAACGGCATCCGATATGGCGATCTGCTCAAGGCGGTCGCGACTCGTACGGAGAATCCGGTCATCGTACGGCTGCTTGTCTGGCACGACGACGTACTTTCGCACGCCAAGATGAAGAACAATCCCGGCTACTACAGTAGCCGGTTTCCGACGATAGGGGCGGCTGCCGGCTTCCTGGGGGAGGCGCATGAACGATTCAACGCAAAATGGTTTGATGAAATGTTCTCTGAAAAGGTCAAGAACATTCGTCTGCACGTGCGGGAGGTGCCGCTAAGTTACCGGGACGAGGCACTCGCTGGCGAGATTTACGATATTAACAGCACCGGCTGGCTGGGATCGCTGTACCCGACACATCATCAGAAGATGGTACTGATCGATTACGAGCTTCCATCACGGGCGGTGGGTTACGTCATGGGACATAACTCGATCACAGACTTCTGGGACACGGCCGCTCATAAATTCCAGGACCCACTTCGCGAGACTTTTTATCGGTCCAATCCGAAGGAAATGAGAAGTCAGATCGATAAAGCCCTGGACGATGCCGGCTATTTTTTGTCGGGCGCGGCGCTCTGGGGCGAGTCTCCCTCCGCAGCAAGGCAGGATGCCCGCCGCCGAAAATTCATGGAACAGAATGCGTTCACAGCCAAGCCTTACCAGGACGTCTCGATGCGTGTGCGAGGACCGATCCTCCATGACCTGAACCACAATTTTTGTGAGGGGTGGTCGGAATCGCGCTTTGCCAATGCCACGCTGCGTAATGCCTTCTGGTGTCGAAGGCAATTCCGGGCGCAGAAATAGCGCGCAAGACGATGCCGGAAAACATGGACAAAAAACTGGAAGAAGCCGTCTACCAAGATCCCGACGGAGGATTCGCCGCGCGGCGGAAGAAATTGGTCCCCGCAGCGTTTGCGTTGCCGAACGGCCGGCATAGTGCGCAGCTGGTACGGACGCAGCCGATGCATCGCGAAAAGGGCATCAAGGAGTGCTACGCGAACCTGACTCGACAGCTGGAACGCTATATTTTCTTCCAGAATCAATATATCCAGTATGAAGAATGGGCCACGTACTTGAAGGAGTGCGTACAGCGGCTTCGCCAAGACGGCTACACCAGGCCAATCAATGTCTTCATTCTGACTTCGACACCAGAATCCGATGGCATGGATTTGCCCACCTATAAAGTGGCCAAGGAACTTGGGCAGAGTCCTACGATGGTCTATGAGCACAAAGAGGCTGTTGAGCTGGCCAAGAAGAAAAAGGCGGCATTACCCATCACAGCCGAGCAATTGAGCGAAAGTGGAATCAACGTGGTGATGGGATCGCTGTGGACATGTTCAGCGAAGCCAGCTTCTAGTGGAGATTACGAGGAAATTTATATCCACGCCAAAGTGACAATTGTGGATGATGTCGCATTTACTATCGGGTCAGCAAATTTGAACGTGCGAAGTATGGCTCTGGATAGTGAACTGAATTTACTGAGCCAAGCCTTGGATGTGGCTATTAGCTTGCGAAAAGAGTTATTCCAACGTTGTGCCGGCAAGGAAGGGCCTGAGCAATTTGGTGATATGCAGGATTCCATTAAGCTATGGATAGATTTGGCTAAGAATAATAGAGTGGCTATGCGCCGTACCGAGAGGCTGGCTGGCCAGCTTGTGGCATTTCATGTTGACAGGAAGCCCAGCTCTCCGGTTATCTGAGATGAGATACTTACTTGCCTGTTGCTTGTTGGCTGGGACTTCGACCACAATCTCGGTCGGGGCCCTCTTCTATCAGCGTCATGTGGAGTATGCCCAAATGCACACGATTCCGTTGGATCTGCGGGCTTTCAAGATCGAGGATCCAGCGCCTGAGTGCGCGCGTTGGAAGGATCATATGCCGAGGACACGCAACGCTGACAGCTACCGGCTTTATATCGACGCACGCAAAGCATGGCGGAGCAAGATCGCTTGGCAGCACTCACGGGACGAATTGCTGCGCATCCTGCAAGCGGTGAAAACCTCGGCCGCGCAAGGGGATTGGGGGGCGCGTGCCTTGCTGGCCCATTTTTACCTGAGAGGGCTGGGGCCACTCGATACCAATCACGTACTCGACCCTGCGCCGGAAAAGTCGATCGAACTGGTTCGTATGGCTGTCGCGGCTGGACAGCCGTGGGGCTATTACGATCTCGGTGTGGCTTACGAACATGGGTACGGGGGAATCCCCTATGACCAGGATATTGCTTGGGCTTACTACTTGAAGGCCGCGGAGCTTGGCAGTCCAGATGCACAGATGGCGTTAGCCAGCGCATACGGGGAGGTGGATCGGCTAGAGGCGGAGCATGCGATGCTCATGTGCGCCTATAAACAAGGTCACGGACCTGCTGCCGAGCAGTTGGCAATTTACGCCCGACTGTATAAACGTTTCGGAGAAGCGGCAAAATTTTATCAGCAAGGAACAAAATTCGGCAGCAAGGAATGTGCCTCTGCGTTGATGTTATTTTTCAATGCCGAGATTTGGTCACAACGATCGAACGAGGAGAAGGATGAACTTCGTCAGGAAGGCATAGTTGCTGACTCAACGCGGGCAGACGGATATAGGACGATATCAGAACTTCTGGCGATCAATCCCGATCTACGCTTGAGCCGCCTCGACAAAATCCTCCCCCTGCCGCCAGCCGAACTGCCCGAATGGCACGGCATCGAAGCCGCACTGGATCCTGAGCCCGAAGGCCCGCCGACATACTGAACCAGGAGCTTGCAATGACTCTGAAAATCATCACGGTCGGCGACAAAACCGACCATGGCGGCACCGTGATCTCCGGCCCGTCGGCGAATTCGATCAACGGCAAGGCCGTTGCAAGGCTGGGCGACAAGGTCGCGTGCCCGCTTGTCTACCCGGGCGGCAAACCGCACGGCATCAACAAGATCATCAAGGCGTACGAGACGCTTATGGTTGGCGGCGTTGTGGTCACCGTCAAAGGCAGGAGGAACTTTTTCGCTGATGTTCAGGCAAGGAAGGCCTGCGCAATTTGGAAGCATGGGCATGACAACGAACTGGGCCGGAATTAGCCCAAGACAGTAGATCCGCTAACGAAGACTTAAGAACATATGGGAAATTGGTCGCGTCCGATGTCGAGAGAAAGTTTGGTTCACCTGTGATATGAGAAAAGCGTGGTTGCTACGTTGGTGTGCTTTATGGTCCGCGCTTCTTGCCGCGTTTTTAGCCGGTGCGCATCTCTATGGGCATCAGATCGGGTATTCCAAAATTCTTAAGATTCCGGCGGGTCTGGTCTCATTTGACGTCCAACGTGCACCGCCATCTTGCGCCCGTTGGAGAGAGCATATGCCCACGACGCGCAATGCAGATGTTTACCGGCTATATATCGAAGCCCGCAAATTATGGCGAAGCAAAATAGAATGGCAGCTCACGAAAGAAGAGCTATCGGGCATAGTTCGCGACGTCAGCCTGGCGGCAGAGCGTGGCGACTGGGGCGCACGTGCCTTGCTGGCCCAGTTCTATCGTGAAGGACTGGGGCCACTCGATACAAATCACGCGCTTGATCCGGCACCAGAAGAGGCCGTCAAGCTGGTACGCATGGCCGCCGCCGTTGGTCAACCATGGGGGTATTACGATCTGGGCGTCGCATACGAACATGGGTATGGTGGCGTACCCTATGACAACCGGATCGCTTGGGCCTATTACCTGAAGGCCGCGGAACTGGGCAGCCCAGAGGCACAAATGGCGCTGGCCAGCGCATATCGAGAGGCAAAACGGCGAGATGAAGAACGCGCTATGCTCATGTGTGCTTATCAGCAGGGCCATGGACCTGCTGCCGACCGGTTGGCCATTTATGCCCGGCTGCGTAAGAACTTTGCAGAAGCGCTAGCGTTCTATCAACAGGGGACAAAATTTGGAAGCGAAGAATGTGCTGCTGCACTGATGTTATTTTTCTATTCTGAAATATGGGAAAGACGATCGAAGGAAAAAAAAGACGAACTCAGCCGCGAAGGAATCTTTGCAGATCGGGACCGTGCCGACAGATATATGGAGATATCGGAGGCGCTGAAAATCAATCCGGACTTGCGACTTGGCAGGCTGGACAAGGTTCTCCCGCTTCCCCCAGCAGAACTACCCGAATGGCACGGCATCGAAGCCGCACTCGACCCAGAGCCCGAAGGCCCGCCGACATACTGAACCAGGAGCTTTGCAATGACCCTGAAAATTATCACGGTCGGCGATAAAACCGATCACGGCGGCACCGTGATCTCCGGCTCGCCGGCGCATTCGATCAACGGCAAGGCCATCGCGAGGCTGGGAGACAAGGTCGCATGCCCGCTTGTCTACCCGGGCGGCAAACCGCATGGTATCAACAAGATCATCAAGGCGCACGAAACGCTTACGGTCGGCGGCGTTGCGGTCGCCGTCGAAGGCAGTACGACAGAATGCGGTTGCAAGCTGTCCGGCAGCCAGCACGCCGCTGTCGAATAGCGGCTCACGGTTTGCCCCGCGCCGTGGACAAAACCGCCATTGCAGGCAGCGCGAGGCTCATCTCCTCCGTCCCCCATCAATACGCCACCGGATAATCCTTCGCAAACTTTTCTCCGCCAAACGCCCTCTTCTGCGTCCAGTCCTGCGCCACCGCAGTCCAATACGAATCCGTCGCCGGCAGTCCCAGCGACAGGAACCCGGCCGAAGCGATATACATGCTGCCGTTGTTCGAATACCAGTCGCCCAGCTCCGGTTGATGGCCCATGAAGCCGATCGTCAGGTAGCCGTCCGGCGTGAAGTTCGACGGTGTCGTCCAGATCGCGCGGTGCGCGGCGTCGAGCGCCGCGCGCACCTGTCCTTCCGGCAGCGATGGCGGCAGCTGCTTGCGCCACGCGAGCAGCGCCAGCGGCTGGAACACGGCCGTGCGGTATGTCAGCGAGCGCCCCACCGGCGGCCACGTGCCTTGCGGTGAGATGAAGCGCTCCAGGTGTTCGCTATAGCGCTGCATGCGCTTGACCGCCTGCGCCAGCAACTCGTCCGGCTTGCCGTTCCAGAACGGCGCCTTGTGCCGCGCCGCCACTTCCAGGATCTCGACGAGCATCGGGTGCATCACATACGAGCCGTAGTAATCGAAGTGGAACGCCTCGCCGTCCTTGATCCAGCCATCGCCCACGTACCATTCGTTGATCTTGCGGATCGCGCCGTTCATCCGCATCGGATCGTGCTCTTCGCCGACGGACAGCAGCCACGCCTCGTTCATCGCCGCGAACAGCAGCCAGTTGATGTACGGCGGCTCGATGCGGCGCAGGCCCTTGATCTCGGCGACGATGCGGCGCTTCGTCGTCGCATCCAGCGGCTCCCACAGCGCCTTCGGCGCGCGCATCAGCGCGTTCGTGAAGTAGGCCGAATCGACCAGCGTCTGCCCCGGCCCTTGCCACAGCAGGTAATCCGGGCTTTTCGGATCGACCGAGTGCACATAGCTTTGCAGCGCCAGCTCGCGCAAGCGCTTGCGCGAGCTGCCTTCGGGTGTGGCGTCGTCCGGCAGCGCCAGCCACGGCGCAACGCCGGCGATCAAGCGGCCGAAGCATTCCAGGTAGGTCACGCCCTTGTCGCGGCCATCCCAGGTCGGGCTGACCTCCAGCTGGAAGGTTTTTTTCAGCTGGCCTTTCGCCATGTTCACAAGAACAGGTTCGGCCATCCGCGTCATCAGGTCGAGCTGGAAGGCGCGGGCGTCGGAAGGCGTCTGGGCTGCGGCATCGGCTCCGATGAAGGCGCCAGGGGCGGCGGCCAGCGTGCGGATGAAGTTACGTCGTTTCATTGCGGTTCCTTGAGTCGAGGAGCAACCCCGGGGACAGTCCCCGAAAAGATGGGGACAGTCCCCAGCCGACTAATTTTTTTGCAACCGCGCCATCTCGGTGGCGGCCAGCAGGAAGGCGCCGACGCCGAAATGGGCAGTCGAATTTTTATCCACCACCTGGCCCGGTATGGCGCGGTCGCCGATCGGCTGCACGTAGCCGATGCGGCCGTCCGGCTGCAGCGCCACGGTCGTCAGGAAATGCCAGCCGCGGCGGGCCACCGGCAGGTATTCGTCGCGATCGAGCAGCCCGTGATTGATGCCCCACAGGTAGCCATACGTGAAGAAGGCCGTGCCACTCGTCTCCGGCCCCGGCGCATGCGCGGGATCGAGCAGGCTGCGCGTCCAGTAGCCGTCCGCATGCTGCACGCGCTTCAGCGCCGCCGCCATGTCGCGGAACATCGCCACGTATTCGGCGCGGTGCGGATCGTCCTGCGGCAGCTCGTCCAGCGCGCGAGCCAGCGCGGCAAACACCCAGCCGTCGCCGCGCGACCAGAAATCCTTGCGGCCATTGACGCTCTTGTGCTGCGGCCAGACGTAGCGGGCATCCCGATAGAACAGCTTCTCGTCGCCGTCGTACATGATGCTCTTCGCGTGGACGAAGTACTCGTGCATCTTGTCGAGATAGCGCCGGTCGCCCGTGATGCCGTACAGCTTTGTCATCACCGGCATCGCCATGTACAGGCCGTCGGACCACCACCAGTAATCCACGTTCGGCGTCTGCATCTGGTATTCCATCACCTCCCGTGCCCGCGCGATCTTCACCGGATCCGGCTGCATGCGGTAAAGGTCCGCATACACCTGGAAGCACGTCTGCCAGTCGCCGAACAGCACGTGGTCGTCCGTCTCGCCGTACGTGTACTTCCACTGCACCTTGTCCGGCGACCGGGCGCCCATCCAGCGGTTGTGCTCTGCCCAGTCCTGCGTGTAGCGCAGCTGCGCGTCGTTGTGCGTCACCTGCCACGCCGCCAGGTTCCCCGTGTGGTAAGTGGCCACGTTCCAGAAGGCCCATTCCTGCGCCGGCGTATTCTTCTGCCAATAGCCGTTCACCTTGTCGATGATGGCGACGATGTCTTCTCGACTGTCCTTCGGCGGCACGGCGCAGCCGGCCAGCGCGACGAGGAAGACCAGCACCAGGGCCCTGGCGATCTGTGGTTGATTCATGCATTGACTCCTCATGGTTGCCATTCCAGCACACGGACCATCGTGGCGGCGCCGTGCGCGATGCCTTCGCCATCCGCCTGCCGCACGTCCTGCACGAAGAGGTGCAGCGCGCGGTTCTTCCGCCACTGTTCCGGATCGATGGCCGGTTCCCACGCGCCGACGGGCGATGCCGTCAGGTCGCGCAAGGTCCAGCTGCCGCGCGCCAGGTCGACGGTCGCCGCCGACACGCGGCTGCCCCGCTCCTCGTCGCGAAACACCAGCGCCGCCTTGCTGCCATCGGCCACCACCTGCGGCCGCGAAACGGGGATCGCCTTCGTCCCCTGCCCGCTCAGCGAAAACGGTGTATGCCGGAAGGCGAGATCGAGCGTGCGCCAGCCACCATCGCCGAAGTGGACCAGCCGGTACTGCGGCACCGTCTCGCCGGCCTTGCGCCAATAGGTGGCGATGATGGGCCGCCCGCTTGCATCGGCCGTCATCGACGTCTGGTTGATCAGCTCACTGCATTCCGGCACGCGCACCGCATACTCCGCACTGGCCGCCGTGATCGGCAGCGGCAGACGCACGCCGTGGCTGGTCTCCCACGTGACGCCGCCATCGCGCGAACGGGCATAGGCGATGTCGTGGTTGCTGGCCACGTCCGGCGATTCGCGCCACACCCACGACAGGTGCACGGTACCGCCGTCATCGACGAACGCCTGCCAATAAGCGTTACGCTCGCCTTCTCCGGCAATCAGGTTGTCGTGCACGCGCGTCCACCGCCCCGTGGCCGGCGCATAGCGATTGACGACCAGGTCGCCCCGGCCGGAGCCGCCGTCGCGGTAGAGGAACAGCAGGCCGCCATCCGGCAACGCGTGAAACTCGGGATACGACACGGAGCCTTCGTTCGTGCGCGTCATCGGCTCCTCGCCGCGCAAGGTCAGCGCACCCGGTGCCGTGGCGCGGGCGTAGCGCAGCGGACCGTTGTGATGGTCCCACGCCACATGCAGCACGCCGCTGCCGTCCACGCCGATGCTGATGCTGTTGTGGGCATCGCGCGCATTACCGCTGTACTGCGTGCGCGCCAGCGCCCACGAAGTCGAGCCGGACTTGCGCCGGCCCAGCACCACGCGTGCATCGGCATCGTAGAAGGCGATGTACTGCACATCGCCGTGCGTGACCAGCGCATTGCGGCGGAAGATCACCGCGTTGGCGGAGTTGTCCGCCCAGCCCGGCGCCACGTCGATCAACCGCACGTCCGCTGCCGGCGGAACGGACGCGCAGCCGGCAACCAGCAAGCCTATGAAGAAACCCCGCATCACAGCTTGCCGCGGATGCCGATCTTGATCGTCCTTCCGTCGTACTTGGCGTAATCCATGCGGGTCTTCTTGCCGCTGCCGTAAATGCCGTTGGCATCCTCGAAGTAATCGTAGGTCAACGTGTTGGACAGGTTCAGCGCATCGATGCGCAGTTCCAGCCTGTCGCTGATGCGGTAGCTGATATTGCCGTCCAGGTAACCGCGCGCGGCGCGCCAGCGGATCATGTCGTCGCCCAGGTTGCGCGGGTTATCGCCATGCAGCGAGCGGCCCTTGTAGTTCCAGGACAGCCGCACGGCCAGCGGCCCGTTCTCGTAATAGCCGGTGGTGCTGTAGGCGTACTTCGGCACCGAGTTCACCTCGATCACCTTGCCGGCATTGGTGATCCACTGCGCGCTGTTGAACGGCGAGATATGCGTGTAGCTGGCCAGCGCGCCGAAGCCCTTCCACGGATCGGGCAGGAAGTCGAACGCCTGCTGGTAGGCCAGCTCGAAGCCCTTCAGCGTCTGCTCGCCCGCATTCGTATAACTGCGCAGCGTCATCGCCAGGTTCGGATCGACGCGGCCGTTCGCATCCTGGAAGATCGGGCCCAGTGCCGTATCGGGCAGGCCGAGGGAACCGAACGGCACGATCGTCGTGTTCGATACGGTGGCATCCGTCAGCACCTTGCGGAAGTAGGCGGCGGACAGCAGGCTGCCCGGCTTGAAGTACCACTCCAGGCTCGTGTCGAGGTTCTTCGACTGCTGCGGCTTCAGGTTCGGGTTGCCGGCGGTGGCCGTGTTGTCGAACTGGTTCGGGATCACCGTCTGCGCGGCGATGATGCCCAGCGATGCGCGCGAGATCGTCTTGCCCCACGAGGCGCGCCACATCAGCGTGTCCGTCAGGTCCAGCGCGCCGCTGATGGCCGGCATCGTATTGCTGTACTTGCCTTCTTCCTCGTTGGGCAGGTACGCCAGGTTGGCGCCCTGCTGCTTGAAGTTGTCGATGTAGGTCCTGGTTTCCGAATAGCGCACGCCGGCATTCACGCGCAGTTCGTGGCCCAGCACCTGGCCCTTGAAGTCGGACTGGATGAAGGCGGTCGACACCTTTTCCTGCGCGCCGAAGCTCTGCGCCGGCGTGAACGCCGATTGCGGGTTGAATTCCAGCGGGTTGAACGCCGAGAAGGTGTAGTCGCGCGTAAACGTGCCCCAGGCGTTCGGCCAGCCACCGCCCATGTCCAGGTTCCCGATCGGCAGCGTGGACGTCATCCCCGAACGCAGGCCGGCATTGCCCAGCGCGTTCAGCTTGGCGGTGGCCAGCGACGTGCCGTTGCGCTTGGCGATTTCCTTCTGCGTGTCCACGTAGCTCAGGCCCGTTTTCAGGTGGCCCGTCCAGCCGGCCGGCAGGTCGTAGTCCCAGTCGGCGGCCACGCGGGCCTGCCGGCCTTTATCGGTTTCCTTGGTCCAGCCGGTGCCGATCTGGAAGCCCTGGAAGTTGTTCGGGTCCGTATAGCTGGTCGGCGACGACAGCGATGGGTACACATGGTCGTCGCCATAGCCGATCGTCGATTCGATGCCGAAGATCTGGCCGGACAGCGTGGACTGGTAGCTCAGCGCACTGCTGTTGTTGGCACTGGCCTGCGCCGTGATCACCAGTTTGTCCGTCGCGGCCCAGCGGGCGTTAAGCGCGCCGTAGCCGAACTCCGTTTCGTCGTCGCTGTACGTCACGCCGCTGCTGTACGACGTGTTCGCGAACGTCCCGGTCAGCAGGTTCGTCGTGGGATCGATCTGCACGTTCACCGGCACCAGGCCGTTGTGGTTGGTCTGGCCGGCCGGCGCGTTGCGGTCCGTCGTCTTCGTGTTGCGGATCAGGAGGCCGAAGTACATCTCGTCGCGCCTGTTCTTCAGTTTCGAATACAGCGTATCGAAGCTGACGTTGAAGGCGCCGTTCTTGTACTGCAGCGACGACACGAGGCCGTCGCGCGTGCGGTCGTTGGCCGAGCCGTAGAAGCGGTAGATGCGGGGCAGCAGCGCGCGGTCGATCTGGTCGCGCGTGTAGCCGGACAGGTTGGCGCGCGGGTCGTCGTAATCGAGCGTCAGTGCGAAGTTGCCTTTCACGGGCGTCTGGCTGCCGTTGAAGGAGCTGTTGTAGCCGCCCGTCGCCTCGAAGCCGGACCGGTTGTTGCGGCTGCCCGAATGCGAGCCGCCGATGAGGAAGCCGAACGGTCCCCACGTGTTCGAATACAGCGCGAACGCGGCCGGATCGGTCTTCTCGGACATCGTGTTGTATGCCGCCGTGATGCCGTAGCGGATGGTGCGCTTCGGATTGTCGAACGGACGCGGCGTCTGCAGGTCGACGATGCCGCCCAGGCCTCCCTCCGTCAGCTCGGCCAGCGGCGACTTGTAGAAGTCCACGCGGCCGAACAGCTCGGACGCGAACACGTCGTAATTGAAGCCCCGCGCGGCCGTGCCGATCGTGCTGGTGGACGTGGTGTTGACGGGCGCGCCGTTCAGCGTCGTCACCGAGTATTCGGTGGGCAGGCCGCGGATCGAGATGCGCTGGCCTTCGGCCGAGCTTTCGTCGCGGTTCAGGATCACGCCCGGCACGCGCTGCAGCGATTCGGCCACATTCGCCTCGGGGAACTTGCCGATGTCTTCGGCGACGATGGAATCGCGCACGCCGATTGCCTGCTGCTTCAGGTTCAGCGCCTTCTGCAGGCTGGAACGAAAGCCCGTGACGACGACGGTGGTGACATTGGCGCCGTCGGCCGGCGGCGTGTCCTGGGGCGCGGCTTCCTGTGCCTGCGCGTGCGGTCCGTAAGCCGCGGCCAGCGCGAGCGGCAGCAGCGATGCGAGAATTTTCTTCTTCATTGGGTCTCCACTTTTTTGTTGGTTTTGTAAAGCCGTCTCCTTGTCATCCCCCGCTTTGCCGTC
Source organism: Oxalobacteraceae bacterium UBA6704 (assembly GCA_002454505.1). GTDB lineage: Bacteria > Pseudomonadota > Gammaproteobacteria > Burkholderiales > Burkholderiaceae_D > Rugamonas. The sequence continues at coordinate 41,095 of DKJA01000101.1, read as the reverse complement.
GCTGCACCTCCCTGGTTTATTCCCGTATGGTCACGTTACCAGAGTAGCTAAAAAGCAATAATCAACAACTTGAGCGTTTCCCTTTTACCTGGTAAGCCATTGATTTCATTGACGGCGACTGGACAGCCCTGGCGAAGCCATGTGGTAACGTGACCACATGGCGATTACCGGCGCCGGCGGCTCTGCTACAGTCGGCCATCTCTTCGCCAACGGACCACCATGCGCAAGGCCAGCAAGCTCAGTGAAGTGGCGAAAATCGCCGGCGTCTCGCCGATCACGGCCTCGCGCGCCATCCGCGGCGTGGGCTATGTGTCGGAAGCGGCGCGCGGCCGCATCATGGCGGCGGCCGCGCAGCTGAACTACACGCCGGACATGCTGGCGCGCCGCATGCGGGGCGACCGGAGCAATCTGATCGGCGTCTTCGTCAACAACTACGGCTCGCTGGTGCTGCACGAGATCACGCGGCTGATCAGCGCCGCCGCGCGCGAGCGGGGCTACGACATCCTGCTGTTCAATGCCGAGCGCTTCGACCGCCCGGGCCGCGCCGAGACGTGCGACATGCTCAGCAAGCTGTGCGACGGCCTGCTGCTGCCGATGCCCAATGGCGCGGACGGTTACCTGGACGTGATCGAGCAGCAGAAGGTACCGTGCGTGCTGGTGAACTTCGATGCGCGGGAAGTCCGGCTGCCCGTCGTCGCGCTGCAGAACCGTCTGGGTGCCCGCGCCGCCGTCGACCACCTGCTCGCGCTGGGCCACCGCCGCATCGCCTTCATCGCCGGCACGGCCGGCACGGGCCAGAGCGCCGAGCGCCAGCTGGGCTATGCGGAGGCGTTGACGGCGGCCGGCATCGGCGTCGATCCCGCGCTGGTGGTGGAAGGCGCGTTCGTGCAAACGGGCGGCAACGCCGCGGCCGGCCGGCTGCTCGCACTCACCGATCCCCCTACCGCGATCTTTGCAGCGAACGACGAAATGGCCTACGGCGCCATCGATGCGGCGCACAGCCGCGGGCTGAAGGTGCCGGCCGACCTGTCCGTGATCGGCTTCGACGACATCCCCCTGTCCAGCCACATCTTCCCGCCGCTGACGACGATGCGCCAGCCGCTCGCCGAACTGACCGCGCGCGCCGTCAGCGACGTGGTGGCGCAGATCCAGGGCCTCGACGTGGCGCCCGTCAAGACGGCATTTCCGATGGAGCTGGTGATCCGGCAGTCGACCGGCCCCGCTCCCGGCGACAGATGACCGCCGACGCGGCCGCCCTGCCCCGGCTGGCGCGGGCGGCCGGCACCGCCTCGCTGGCCGGCGTGCTGTGCTGGCTGCTGCTGGGCGACCTGGGCATCGCGATGCGCGACCGCGCGGCGCTGCCCGGCGGGCTGGAAATGCTGCGCGCCGGCGGTGCATCCGACACCGCCACGTCGCTGCTGCTGGCCACCGTGCCGGCCTTGCTGTCGATGCTGCTGGTGCCCTACGTGGGCTGGCACTCGGACCGCTGCCGCAGCCGGTGGGGCCGGCGCCGTCCCTACCTGATGGTTGCCGCGCCGGCCGGCTGCCTGGCGCTGCTGGGCCTCGCGTTTTCGCCGGCGCTGAGCGCGACGCTCGACGCGGCGCTGGGTGCAATGTCGCCTGGCCTGCGCGCCTGCCGGCTGGCCGCCTTCGGCCTGTTCTGGACATTGTTCGACTGCGCCGCGCTGTGCGCGCTGTCGCTGTTCACGGGCCTCGTCAACGATGTGGTGCCGTTCGGCTGGCTGGGCCGCTTCTACGCTCTGTTCCGCATCGTCGGCCTGGGCGCCGGCATCGCCTTCAACACGTGGATCTTCGCGCTCACCGATCACCATCTCGCAGCGATCCTGGCCGGCACGGGTCTGGTGTTCGGCGCGTCGCTGCTGGCCATGTGCGCGATGGTGCGCGAAGGGCCGCTGCCCGCCGCGGCGCCGGCAGGCACGCAACGCACGCACCTGCTCGAATGCTTCGCGCACCACCCATACTGGTGGGCAGTGGCCGTGTTCGTGCTGGCCAGCGTCACGTTCAATCCGTTCAACACCTTCTACCAGTTCTACGCGCATGCCAGCGGACTGTCGAAGTCCACGCTGGGCATGCTGACGGCGCTGGGCTATACGATCTCGATCGCCTCGGCCTTCGGCATCGGCTGGCTGGTCGACCGCTGCGGCGCCATCCGCGTGTCCGCCTGCGTGATGGCGCTGTACTGCGCCACGGCGGCATGCGGTTACGTGCTGGTCGGCGACACGGCCGCCTTCCGCATGTTCTATCTGTGCCACGTGATCATCTCCGGTGCCTGGTTCACGGCCGCCGCGTCGATGCCGATGGCGCTGTTCCCCCGCGAGCGCTTCGTGCAGTTCAACGGCACCAAGGACCTGCTGGTCGTGGCCGGCAATATCGTGCTGGGCGCCGTGCAGGGGCCCGTGCTCGACCTGTCCGGCCACGATTACCGCCTCACGCTGCTGTCCGGCGCCGCCGGTTCGCTGCTGTGCCTCCTGTGCATGACGCGGCTGCAGCCCATCTTCTTGACTCGTCCCACACCACCATGACGACCTTCCTCCGCCAACCCGGCCGCCGCCGCGTGCTGCTGGGTACCGCCGCCGTCGGCACCACCTTGCTGCCGCTGGGCCACGCCGCATCGCCCCGCTTCACGATCGTCCGCAACGATTTCCTGCTGGACGGCCAGCCGCTGCAGATCCGCTGCGGCGAAATGCACTTTGCCCGCGTGCCGCGCGAGTACTGGCCGCACCGGCTGAAGGCGATCAAGGCGATGGGCCTGAACACCGTGTGCGCCTACCTGTTCTGGAATTTCCACGAGTGGCGCGAAGGGCAATTCGACTGGCGCGGCCAGCGCGACGCGGCCGAGTTCTGCCGGCTGGCGCAGGCGGAAGGCCTGTGGGTCATCCTGCGGCCCGGCCCTTACGCCTGCGCGGAATGGGAGATGGGCGGCCTGCCGTGGTGGCTGCTCAAGCTACCGGGCGACGCCTTCCTGCGCACGCGCGACGAACGTTTCGTGCAGCCGGTGCGGCGCTGGATGGCGGAAGTGGGCAAGGTGCTGGGACCGCAGCAGGTCACGCACGGCGGCCCGATCCTGATGGTGCAAGTGGAAAACGAGTACGGCTTCTTCGGCGAAGACCTCGACTACATGCGCACGATGCGCGAGGTGCTGCTCGATGCGGGCTTCGACGTGCCCCTGTTCCAGTGCAATCCCACCAATGCGGTGGCGAAGACGCACATCCCCGAACTGTTCTCGGTGGCGAACTTCGGCAGCGACCCGGCCGCCGGCTTCAAGGCGCTGGCGGCGGTGCAGCAAGGCCCGCTGATGTGCGGCGAATACTATTCCGGCTGGTTCGACACGTGGGGTTCGCCCCACCGCAAGGGCGATGCGACGAAGGCGGTGGCCGATATCGAAGCGATGCTGGCCGCGAACGGCTCGTTCAGCCTGTACATGGCGCACGGCGGCACGTCGTTCGGCCTGTGGGGCGGCTGCGACCGGCCGTTCCGGCCCGATACGACCAGCTACGATTACGATGCGCCGATCGGCGAGGCGGGCTGGATCGGCGAGAAGTTCGCGGCTTACCGGGCCGGCATCGCGCGGCACCTGCATGCGGGCGAAACGCTGCCGGCGCCACCGCCGAAAAATGCCGTCATAGCGCTGCCGTCCTTCACGCTGACTGAAACGGCAAGCGTGTTCGCGAACCTGCCGGCACAGCCGATCCGCGACGTCAGCCCGCGGCCGATCGAACAGTACGACATCAGCCGCGGACTTGTTTGCTACCGGGTGACGCTGCCGGCCGGGCCGGCCGCCACGCTGGAAGCAGCCAAGGTGCGCGACCTGGCCTGGGCCCACGTCGATGGCCGCGAAATCGGCACGCTGGATACGCGTTACCGTCGCTTCCGCATCGACCTGCCGGCCCGCTCGAAGCCTGCCACGCTGGAGATCCTGCTGTACACCATCGCCCGCGTCAATTTCGGCGTGGAGATTCACGACCGCAAGGGCCTGCATGGCCCTGTCACCTTGCGCGCCAAAGGCGCCGCACCAGTTGCGCTGGAAAACTGGGAAATCCGCGCCATCGATTTCGATGCCGATGGCGTGCTGCCGCCGCTCGCCTGGCAAACGGCCAAGGCCAAGGGGCCGGCTTTCTGGCGCGGCAGCTTCACGGCAAGTGAAACGGGCGACACCTTCCTCGACATGTCGAGCTGGGGCCAGGGCATCGTGTGGATCAACGGCCGCTGCCTGGGCCGCTACTGGAGCATCGGTCCCACGCAGACGATGTATCTGCCGGGCCCGTGGCTGCAGGCCGGCCGCAACGAAGTCGTCGTGCTCGACCTGACCGGTCCGCAAAAGAACAGCATCGCCGGCCTGACGGCACCGATCCTCGACCGCCTGCGCCCGGAACGCGACCTGCCCCGCCCGCCCGGTACGGCGCGCCTGCGGTTGCAGGGCGTGCGGCCCGTCCACACAGGCAGCTTCCAGCCGGGTGGTGCGACGCAGGATGTGACGTTCGCGCAGCCCGCACAGGGCCGGCAGTTCTGCATCGAAGCGCTGGACGCGTTCGACGGCAAGCCGTTTGCCGCCATCGCCGAACTGGCGCTGCTGGGCCAGGATGGCAAGACGCTGAACCAGTCGCTGTGGACCATCGCCTATGCCAGCAGCGAGGAAGCAACCAAGGAAGACGGCGGCGCGCTCAACGCGATCAACGGCCAGGCCACCGACTTCTGGCATTCGGCCTACAGCCGCGTCACTGCGCGGCCGCCGCACCGTCTCGTGATCGACCTCGGCGCCGGTGCAGTCATCGCCGGCCTGCGCTATACGCCACGGCAGGGAACGAACGATGTGACGGGCCGCATCCGGCGCTACCGCATCTACGTGGGGGAGCAACTCGTGGTCGAGTGAACCGGTTGACAGACTTCCGGTATCATTGCTGCCAGGATTGCAACAAAGTGTAATCGGCGCGCCGGTCGCACGATGCAGCGGGCTATTCTTCCTGACACCGCTGGCAAATCATATGGAGGCCGTGATGTCCCTACCCCTGACTTCCCTGGGCTGGCTGTCGTTTGCAGAGATGCGCGACGCCGACCGCCTGTACTTCGCGCCCCGCTTCGCGAACGACAGCTACGACAACGAGGCGGTCGTCGCCGGCAATGCGCCAGGCGCGGACTGGTTCCCGCTGTACAGCTGGTCGGGCGTGGCCGGCGCCGTGTACACGGTCACGTCGTCCAGCTACTACGATCCGGACAACCTGGTCATCTACGATGCCGACGGCCGCCCCCTCGCGCAGGACGACGGCACCGATGCGCCGGGCACCGACGGCGTCACCTTCGTCGCCCCGTATACCGGCATCTACTATGTGGATGCGTCGTGGGTGCAGGGTTCCACCGCGCCCAACCGGGGCGTCACGCTGGGCATCTACGAAGACATCGACACGGTGCCCGTCAAGGTGGGCAACGGCACCAATGGCGACGATGCGATCACGGGCACCGTCAGCAATGATGCGCTGTATGGCTTCGACGGCAACGACATCCTCATCGGCGCCGGCGGCAACGACCTGCTCGACGGCGGCAATGGCACCGATACCGCCCTGTACGAAGGCAAGCTGGCGGAGTATGACGTGGTGGCGTCCGGGGCGCGGATCTTCGTCACCGATCACGTGGGCCTCGATGGCCGCGACACGCTGGTCAGCGTGGAACGCGTGGAGTTCGCCGATTTCGGCCTGGCGTTCGACACCGACGGCGTCGGCGGCCAGGCCTACCGCCTGTACCAGGCCGCGTTCGACCGCGTGCCCGATGCGGGCGGCCTCGGTTACTGGATCGACCTGATGGAACACGGCTTCAGCCTGGACGCGGTGGCCGAAGGCTTCGCCACCTCCGCCGAGTTCCGCGACCTGTACGGCAGCCGCCCGGGCAATGCCGCGCTGGTCAACGGCCTTTACGAAAACGTGCTGCACCGCGCGCCGGACGCGGAAGGCATGGCCTACTGGCTGGACATCCTGAACTCCGGCGCCTCCACGATGGCGGGCGTGCTGGTATCGTTCAGCGAAAGCGCCGAGAACCATGCACAGGTGATCGGGCAGATGCAGCAGGGGATGCTGTACCAGCCGGTCGGCTGATCAGCCATCACTTCATTCCCAGCACCGCGCGCGCGGCCGTCGCATCCGATGCGCCACCCAGCGTGAACTCGATGTCGCCACTGCTGCGCATCCATCGGCCGGCAGCGGCGTCATACACGGACAGTATCCGCGGATCGACGGTCACGCTGACCGCCTTGCGCTCGCCCGGCTGCAGCAGCACCTTGTCCCATCCGGCCAGCCGCCGTGGCGCTTCCCATTTCCCCGTGTGCGAACCGGCATACACCTGCGGCACCGCATGCCCGGCGCGCCTGCCCGTATTCGTTACGGTGAACTCGACGATCACCTTGCCGCCCTCCTCGCGCGCCTGCAGATCGCCATAGGCAAACGTGGTGTACGACAGGCCGTGTCCGAACGCGAACAGCGGCTTCTTCTTCGTGCGCTCATACCATTTGTAGCCGACGGCCGCGCCTTCGATATCGTAGTCAGTCCTGAAGCGGCCTTCCTTGCTCGACGGGTCGCCATCGATCTTCGGCCGCGGCAGCTGGGCTTCGGATGCGGGGAACGTCGCGGCCAGCCGGCCGGACGGATTCACTTCGCCTGACAGCACGCGCGCGATCGCTTCGCCGCCGGCCGTGCCGGGATACCAGGCGGCCAGCACGGCACTCACTTTATCCAGCCACGGCATGGTCACCGGCCCGCCCGTTTCCAGCACGACGATCGTGCGGCGGTTCGCGCCGGCCACCGCGGCGATCAGCGCATCCTGCCTTTCCGGCAGCGACAGCGATGGCGTGTCGATGCTCTCGGCCGTCCACTGCGTGGCAAATACGATCGCGATGTCGGCACCGGCCGCTGCGCGCTTCGCGCCTTCGGCCGATTTCCCATCGTGGTAGGTGATACGCGCCTTGGTGCGCGCCGCCAGCGCATCCTTGGGCGACGACGGCAGCCACACGATCGGGCCGGGGAACGACTTCGGCCCCTCGCCCTTGACCGCGCTGCCGCCCTGCGGATGCACCTGCGCCGCGCCGCCGCCGGAGATCACGGCCACGTCCGCATGGCCGCCGATGATGGCGATGCTGCGCACACCGGCCGCCAGCGGCAGCAGGTCGCCCGCATTCTTCAGCAGCACGATGCCCTCCTCCGCGGCCTGACGGCTCACCTGCGCGTGCGCCGCGAAGTCGATTTTTTCAGGTTCGACCACCGGCGGCGGCGCATCCATCACGCCATGCGCGAACATCGCCCACAGGATGCGCTGCGCCATGTCGTCCAGCCGTGCCGCCGGCACGTGACCGTTGTTGACGGCTTCCTTCAGCGCGGGGCCGAAGTATGGCGACTTGTCGAACGGCCAGCCGGACTGCTGGTCCAGGCCCCCGTTCGCGGCCGGAATGGTCGAATGGACAGCGCCCCAGTCGGACATCACATAGCCCCTGAAGCCCCAGTCCTGCTTCAGCACCTTGTTCAGCAGCCAGTCGTTCTCGCAAGCGTACACGCCGTTGACCAGGTTGTACGAGCACATCACCGAGCCCGGATTGCCCCGCTCGATGGCGATCTGCAGCGCCAGCAGGTCGGACATGCGGCCGGCCGCCTCGCCGATCTTCACGTCGATCGTCGTGCGGTTGGTTTCCTGGTCGTTGAACGCGAAATGCTTGACTGTGCCGATCACCTGGTTCGACTGGATGCCGCGCACCTGCTCGCCCGTCATCACGCCGGCCAGCAGCGGGTCTTCGCCCGCGTACTCGAAGTTGCGGCCGTTGCGGGGTTCGCGCATCAGGTTGACGGAACCGCCCAGCATCACATTGTGCCCGGACAGCCGCGCTTCCCTGCCGATCATCGCGCCCGCCTCGTATGCGAGCCGCGGATTCCACGTGGACGCGGTGGCGAGGCCGGACGGCAGCGACGTGCGCGCCCGCGGCGACGGTGCCGGCTGGCTGGCCACGCCGAGGCCCGCATCCGTCTGCCATTGCGGCGGGATATTCAGCCGTGGCACGCCGTGAATGTAGCCGGCCGTGGCAGGTATCGCTTCCTTCGGCGGCACCGTGCCGTTGAATTCGGCGCCGAAGTAGCCGAACACGAGACGCAGCTTTTCGTCCTGCGTCATCTTTGCCACCAGCGCCTGCGCGCGCTCGCCTGCGTCGGGAGCAGCGTTGGCAGCTCCCGCCAGCGTCAACGCCACCGCGCAGGACAGCGCTTTCAAGAATGGCACTCTCACAGCTTCACCATCACGGCCTTGCCGTCATACGTCACTTCCCGGTCGGCCGCATCGAATGTCTCGGCGCTGGAGATACCCGGCTTCACGAAATGCACTCGGAAGATGCGCTTCTCGATCATGCCCTTGTACGAACCCTCGCGTGCGCCGATCGACAAGGTGCCGCTCCTGTCGTCATAGGCGAGCGGGATGCGCGAGTGCGCGCCGCGCTGGTAGTCTTCCGTCACGCCGTCGTCCTCGTAAAGACTGAACTGGCCGTTCGCGCCCGTGTAGACCTTCAGCGTCAGCGGTGCATCGGGCTTCTCGTCCACATATTGCGTCACGGGTCCCATGGGCACGATCGAGCCGGCCCGCACCAGCAGCGGCATCTGCGTTTCCGGCGCTTTCACCACGACAGTCCGGCCGCCCTCATGACGCTGGCCCGTATGGAAGTCGTACCACTGCGCGCCGCGCGGCAGGTACACCTTGCGTTCGCGCGCTTTGTACTCATAAACGGGCGCCACCAGGAAGGCATGGCCGAACAGGTACTGGTCGCGTACGTCCTTCGCACCGGGATCGTCCGGGAAGTCCATCACAAGGCCCCGCATGATCGTGCCCGAGTTGAAGTACGTATCGGATGCGGACGCATAAATGTAAGGCATCAGCCGGTAGCGCAGCTTCAGGTACCACACCATCGAGTCGCGCATGGCCGAGCCGGCCGGTGCGAGATTGTGAATCTCGCGCTTGACCACTTCGCCGTGCGAGCGGAACAGCGGCGTGAACGCGCCGAACTGCCACCAGCGCAGGTTCATCTCGCGCCATTCGCGCAGGTCCTCCGGCTTGGCGACCGCCGTGCTGGTGACGCGGTTTTCCTGCGCCGCGCCCACGTCGCCGCTCTGGAAGCGCTTCTCCTGCGCGTAGCCGCCGATATCGTGCGTCCAGTTGGGAATGCCGGACATCGAGAAGCTGACACCGGCCGAGATCTGGTCGTACAGATTGTTCCAGCGGGCCACCGTGTCGCCGCTCCACACGGCTACGTAGTTGCGCTGCACGCCAGCGAAGCCGGAGCGGGACAGGATGAATTGCCGTTTGTTGGGCTGGTCCCGTTTCAGGCCATCGTACAGCGCCTGCGTGTGCGGCAGGCTGTACGAATTGAACGTGATCTCGCCGGCGCCATACGTCGTCGGGCCGATCAGCTGCTTGAAGTCTTCCAGCCGCGTGTTCGAGATGACGTCCGGCTCGCTGTTGTCCAGCCACCACGAGTCGAAACCGAGGCCGACGAGCTTCTCCTGCATCTGCCGGTAATAGATGTCGCGTGCCTCCTGCGTGTACGGGTCGTAGTGGCTGTTCTTGTAGCCCGGCCCGACCCAATCGAGGTCGCCGTTCTCCACGTTCTTCGTCCACATATGGCCCTTGGCCGCGAACTCCTTGTAGTTGTCCGTGTTCTCGTAGAACTTGCCCCACACGGACAGCATGATGCGCGCGTTCAGCCGGTGCACCTCGTCCACCATGCCTTTCGGGTCGGGGAAGCGTTTCGCATCCCAGTCGTGCGAACCCCAACCGTTTTCCGGCCAGTAGAACCAGTCCTGCACGATGCTGTCCAGCGGCCAGCCCTCGCGGCGGTAGGTGCGCACCGTGTCCAGCAGCTGTTCCTGCGTCTGGTAACGCTGGCGCGACTGCCAGAAGCCGTAGGCCCACTTCGGCATCAGCGGCTGGATGCCCGTCAGCGTGCGGTAGCCGCCGATCACCTGGTCGATGCTGCCGGCGCGGATCACGTAGTAGTTCAGCGCCTCGGCCACTTCGGACGAAAACTGCAGCGAATGGCGCTCCGGCGCCGGCAGCGGATCGTTGTGCGTCACGTGGACCATGCCGCCTTCCGGCTTCCATTCCAGTTTGAATGTGACCGGCCGGTTGGCGGCGAACGTCACGTCGAAGTTGTGGTACCAAGGATTCCAGCCCTGCCGCCACACGTCCATCACCTGCCTGCCGTCGACGGTCAGCGTGGCGTAGTCGGACGAATACAGCTGCATCTTGTGGACGCCAGCTTTGGTGGACGCCAGCGTGCCTTCCCACACCACCTTCACGTCCTTCAGTTCCTTCAACGGCCCCAGTTCCTTTGGCCAGAACTGCGCCACGTCCTTCAGGTACTGGTAATTGATGTTGTCTTCGCGGCGCGTCAGCGCCAGCTTGCCGCCCACATAGTAGCGGGCCGTCAGTGCGCCCTTCTTGCCCTCCGCATCGGCGAGCGCCAGATCGCGCGCGATGGGGCCATAAGGCCGCGCGTCGCCGAAACGCGTGATGCTGTTGTTGTCCCACAGGATGCCGTAGTTCTTGTCCGAGACGACGAACGGCACGGCGACATCCATATTGTGCTGCAGCAGCTGCACGTCTTCGCCGTTCAGGTTCAGCTGGCCGTTCTGGTGCTGGCCGGTGCCGTAGAACGCGTCCCGCGTGCCGAAATTGAAACCCTGCTTCACGGCGAGAAAGGGTTTGCCGCCGACCGTTACGGGCTTCAGATCCTCCGCATCCTGTTTCAGGAACACGGCGCCGCCCGGATCGGCGAACTGCACGCGGCCGTCGGCCAGCGACACCGTGGCCGCCAGCTTCTTCGTCGTCAGCGTGACCGCATCGCCCGTGCGCCTGACGTCGAACGTGCAGGCGCAGGGTTTGGCGATCGTCATCAGCGAAGGCGTCAGCTGCTTGCCCGCCTGGTCGGTCTTGACGACATGGACGATATGGTCCGCCATGAGCTCAAGCCGCACCTCCTTGGCCGCACCACCATCGGGCAGCACGGTAATGCCGGAGGCGGTCTGCTGGAAGGTGCCGGCCCATGCCGGCAGGCCCGCCGCCAGCAGCGCGCAGGCCAGGCCGATCGATTTCAGATTGGGGGATTCGATCATCACTATGTTCCGGAGTTCTCTGACTGGGGATGTTTTCACTGGTAGGTTCCAATTTTGATTTTCAGGACCAGCGGCTGCGCGCCGAAGTTGAGGCCGTAATCGGTCTGGTCGCCGTTCCACACGCGCGCCATCACCCATTGGCCGTTGCCGTCGTACTGCCCTTCTTCCACGCGTGCATACAGCGCCGTCCTGCCGGCCTGCTGGCCGGCAGGCTCGAACTTGATGCGGGCCCGCTGCGCCACGACGATGAATTCGTTGTCGCCCGTTTGGGCAATGGCCAGGCCGCCGTTCGGCTTGTCCGTGCCCTCCATCGGATCCTTCTCCGCCTGCGAGCCGAACTGCCGTTCGCGGTACGACACCGTCGCCGTCCAGCCGCGCAGCGCGATCTGCTGCGGCTTGCGGTCGTCGCCTTCGAAGGTGCCGTGCGTGCGGCCCTCCAGCGCCCACTGGCCCCACTGCTTTGCCATCGGCCGGAACACGCCATAGATCTGCGCAAACGGCTCGACCATGGTGCCGTCCGTGGCCTTGGCACCCAGCGGGTAGTTACTGAAGTCGAAATAGTCGATGCCGAACGGCGCGAAGCCGATGCCGCCGCGGCCCAGCACGGCGAAGGCCACGCGGGCGAAGTCGGCCGAGTTGCCGATCTCCGGAACGAACAGCGCGTTGTCGGCACGGTGGAATTTGTCGAGCGTGGCCGCCACTTTCACGGATTCATGCGAATAGATGTCCGGCGCGGCCACGTCGATATGCGGCGCCGCCGCTTTATAGATGCCAATCACGTCGTAGGTGGGGCCGCCGCTGGCGAAGTTGTCCTTCCACGGCGCCAGCGGCACCGACGCATCGCGCAGCGCGTTGTTGACGAACATCGGCAGGTCGTAGACGGCGCGGCCGGCCTTCGCGATCTCCTCGATGTAGCGGGCGATGGCCCAGGTATGGAAATACTGTTCGGCATAGTCGCCGTACACTTCCGTCCACGTACCAGTTGATTTGCCCGGCACGGGCGCCTTCTGCTTCGCCAGCACGGCGGCCGGCACGGGCTGCGCAAAGGCCTTCTGCGCGGCCGGGCCGTAATCGCGCACCGTCCCATAGGTGCCAACCTCGTTCTGCACCTGAACCATGATCACGGTGTGCCGTTCGCCGTCGGTGCGCTTCAGGTGCTCCATCAGCGCCACGAAGGCCTTCCTGTCGGCCTTCAGCGTCTCCTCGCCGAACGGCGTGTGGCAGTAGATGGTCTTGCCGCCCTTGTCCACCATGCGGGGGAAGCGGCGGTTGTCGAACTTGACCCATTCGGGCATGTACGACGGCCCCGTGTTCTTCCACGTGGCGAACCACAACAGCAAGAGGCGCACGTTTTTTTCGCGCGCCTGCGCCACCAGCGTATCGACATAGCTGAAATCGAACTTGCCTTCGACGGGTTCGATCTGCTCCCACGCGACAGGGATTTCCAGCGTATTGGCCTGCGCATCCGCGACGGCCTGCCATACCTGCGGCAGCGCGGCCGGGTAATTGCTGGAGTTGTGGGCCTGCGCGCCCAGCATCACGTAGGGTGCGCCGTCGACGAGCAGCGCGTGGCGGCCGTCCTTCGTCACGAGCCGCGGCAGTTCGGCCGCGGACACGCACGTGATTGCGGCCGCCAGGCAGCCGAGCATCAGTTTCCGGGTTGTTTTCATTGGTCTCCTCAGAACGCGTAGCGCAACTGCGCCGTATAGCGCGGGCCGGAAACGAACCACGCGCGCCCCTTCATGCCTATCCCCTGCTGCATCAGCTGCTTGTACTTGGCATCCGTGAGGTTCTGCGCCTCGACGCCGATCGACATCCTCTCATTGATCTGATAGAACAGGGAAGCATCCAGCTGACCATAATCGTCGGACCACGTGGGCAGCGCATAACCCACGCTGTGTTCGCCGAACGTGGCACTGTCCGGATTCGTGTCCGTGCCGTCGCCGCCCTTGGTGCCGGTGACATTCACGGCCTGCAGCGCCTTCGAGCGCCAGCTCCATGCCATCCGCGCCGACCACGGGCCGCGGTCGTACAGCAGCGCCAGGTTGTAGGCATTGCGCGACAGGTAGGCCAGCGGCAGGTCGCCGAACGTGCGGCCGTCCGTGTCGCAGCCGTTCAGGTTGAGGTTCAGGTTGGCCACCGTGTTGCCGCCGCCGCAGTAGGCGCTGTAGACGGGCTGGTACAGCTTCTGGCTGCTGTCGACGAACGTGTAGTTGGCCTGCACGCCGAAGCCGGACCACGCGCCGGGCAGCCGGTCGAAGTACTGCTGGTAGGCGATCTCGATGCCGCTGGCGCGACCCCGCGCGCCGTTGACGGGCGCCGTGACGGTGAAGTCGTGCGGCGCGCCGTTCACGTCCGGCAGCGGATACAGGTAGGACTGGGCGATGACGATGTCCTTCAGCCGCTTGTGGAACAGGCCGACGGTCAGCGAACTGGCGCGGCCGAAATACCACTCGGCCGTCAGGTCCAGCTGGTCCGCCAGCGTGGGCCGCAGCATGGGGTTGCCTTTCGCCTCGCCGGTCAGCGTCATCGAATCCACGGTGGTGGTCTGCGTCAGTGGATTGCTCGTCACGGTGACGTCCTGCGCCAGCGTGGCATACGCCTGCAACTTTTCAAAGTCCGGCCGCGACATTGCCCTGGCCAGCGCGAAGCGGAACTGCAGGTCGTCGCGCGCCTTCAGCCGCAGGTTCAGGCTGGGCAGCACATTGTGATACGAATTCGCGTAATCCTGGCGGCCCGCGAAGGCCGGGATGTTCGGGATGGCCGGGCCGGACACCTGGTAGCCGTCCGGGATCGTGACGTTCGCGCGTGTGAACACCGTGTAGCCGCGCGCATCCATCTCCGTCTTCACGTAGCGCACGCCGACGTTGCCGTCCACGGGATACCGCCACTTGTCCCAGCCGAAGCGCAGCTGCGTGTAGAACGCCTTCGTCTTCTCGCTCTGCTCGTTGATGCCGGCCGGGTCGCCGCCATACGTGGCCGCCTTCCACGGCGTGCAGCTGGACGGATCGGCGCCCTGCGACGCGGCCCGTTCGGCGCACAGGATGTCGTGGTACTTGTGCAGCGCTTCGTACGTGCCCGGGTAGCCCGTCGCCAGGCCGACGTCCGGGATGATCAGCGACGGTACCGCGTGGCCGCCGTTGAAGAAGTTGTCGAACGTGTGCAGGTGCACGTTGCCGCCGAAGCGGGGATCGGACAGGTAGGCCAGCTGGTTGATGTCCCAGCCCAGCTGCCAGCGCTGCGAGATGGCGGACCAGTTGTAGCTGGGGTTCGAGTTCTCTGTCGTTGCATCGCGCTTGGTGAAGCGCACGCCGAAGCGCAGGTCGCGCAGCACCGGATGGTCGAAGTCGTATTTTGCGTCGCCCTTCCACGCCTTCGATTCGCCCTCGCTGCGGTCCAGGTGCTCCTGCGTGAACGCCCAGTAGTAATTGGCGGGATCGGCCAAATAGGCGCGCTGCGCGTCGCTGAACGTCAGCCGCGGCACATTGCCCGTCAGGTCCACCGCCTGCTCCGGCATCAGGATGCCGGTGGCGACGATCGAATCGAGGCTGCGCGTCTTCGCCTTGATGCGCTGCAGGTCGGACGTGAACGACCAGCGGCTGTTGGCGCGCCATTCGACGTTCCACGAGATGTCCGTCGTCTGCGAATGCCGGTCGGCCAGCCGCGTGTCCGCGCCGAACTCGATGCCGCCGTCGGCCGGGTCGGACAGCATGCCGGTCAGCAGCGCGCCCTTGCCATCGTAGGTGGCACCGGGCGCCACGCGGATATTGTAGGGGTTCGACTGGGCGAAGATCGCCTGCTCGTCCCACTGCATCTCGTACTTCGACTTGAAGTAGGTAATGTGCGAGCGCAGGTCGGCATTGGCCTTCCACTGCAGCGCCGCGTAGGCACCCTGCCGCGTGCGGTCGAAGTTCAGCGTGCGCCACGCGGCGCCCTTCGGCACCCACACGGTGCGGCCCGGCTCCACGTCCGTGCGCGGGTAGTACGGCTCGACCTGGAAGGCATCCGTGCGCGTCGCGCTTTCCGAGTGCGCCAGGTCGACCAGCGCGCCGATCTCGCCGAAGCCCGTCTTCCACCGGTTCGACATCAGCACGGAGGCGGACGGCGACCACTTGCCCTTCTTCAGGTCGGAATACGTCGACTGCATCGAGACGCTGAATTTCGGGCCCTTGAAGTCGAACGGCAGCGCCGTACGCAGGTTCACCAGGCCGCCGATAGCGCCTTCGATCTGCTCTGCCGACGGATTCTTGTAGACGTCGATGCCCGCCATCAGCTCCGGCGGCACGTCCTCGAAATTGAGCGAGCGGCCGCCGTTGGCGGAGAACGAGTCGCGCCCGTTCAGCTCCGAGCGCACATAGGACAGGCCGCGGATCGATACGCCGGAACCTTCGACGGAATAGTGTTCCGGGTCGGCGCGGCTCATCGTGCGGTCGATCGTCACGCCGACCACGCGCTGCAGCACCTCCGTCACCGAGCGGTCCGGCAGCTTGCCGATGTCCTCGGCGACGATCGAATCGACGATCTCGTCCGAGTTCCGCTTGATCTTCTGCGCGTTCTCCAGCGACGCGCGCTGGCCCGTGACGACGACCGTGGCCGTGTTTTCCGTTTGCGCGTGCGCCACGCTAATGGTATTGAACGCGGTCTGCGCGGCAGCCAGCGCAATCGCGGTGAGCTTGAACTGGTTCACTAGCGTCTCCTGATGGTAGGTTTCTTATGTGTCACCGCATCCATTGCAACGTCTTCACCTCGCCCTGCTTCAGCTTCACCTCGACGGTCCTGTCGCCCGCGCGTAAGCGCACGGTGCCGCCGCCTTCTTTTGCGCGGACCGAGACAGACATCACCTGTCCATCGCGCCATACCGCATCCACTTCGTAACCACCCCGTGCCCGCAGGCCGGCAAACGAACCAGTGCGCCATGCGGACGGCAGCGCCGGCAGCAGGTGCAGCACGCCGTCATGCGACTGCAGCAGCATTTCGCAGACGGCCGCCGTGGCGCCGAAATTGCCGTCGATCTGGAACGGCGGATGCGCATCCAGCAGGTTCGGGTAGGCGCCGCCGGCGTTGTTGGCTTCCGTGCCCGGCCCGGCCTGCGTTGCGGCGCGTGCGCCCGGCGTTGCCAGCAGGCCGCGCAGCATCTGGTATGCCTTGTCGCCATCGTGCAGCCGCGCCCAGAACGCCGCCTTCCACGCCATCGACCAGCCGGTGCCCGCATCGCCCCGCGCAGCCAGCGATACCCGCGCCGCATTCGCCAGCGCCGGCGTGCGGTCCGGCGTGATCTGCCGGCCGGGGAACACGCCGAACAGGTGCGATACGTGGCGGTGCGTGTCGCCCGGCGTATCGAGCACGGGATCGCGCTTTTCTTCCAGCCATTCCAGCAGCTGGCCCCAGCTGCCCACCTGCGGCGGCGCGAGCCGGTCGCGTGCAATCGCAATGCGACGCGCAAAGGCCGCGTCGTGGTTCAGTACCGCTGCCGCTTCGGCCGTGTTGTTGAACAGGTCCCACACCAGTTGCTGGTCGTAGCTGACGCCATCCTCGAAGGGGCCATGTTCCGGCGACCAGCCTTCGGGCGCGACGAGGCGGCCGTCCGGCAGCGCCTTCAGCCGGTGCAGCCAGTATTCGCAGACTTCCTTCATCAGCGGGTAGGCGGTGCGGCGCAGGAAGGTACGGTCCTGCGTGAACGCGTAGTGCTCCCAGAAGTGCAGCGCGTACCACGCGTTGGCCGTGCGGTTCCACTTCCAGCCCGTGTAGCCGAACGGGTTCGATTCCGTGCGCACCGTCCAGCCTCGTTCAGCGAGGCGGCGGTAGGCCGGCACCATCGCCTGCACGAAGCCGAACAAGGGTTCCGTCAATTCGGCCAGGTTGGCCGGTTCCGCCGGCCAGTAGTTCATCTGGATGTTGATGTTCGTGTGGTAGTCCGCATTCCACGGCGGCGTCAGGCTGTTGTTCCACAGGCCCTGCAGGTTGGCTGGCAACGGGCCGCGCGAGCTGGCGATCAGCAGGTAGCGGCCGTATTGAACGAACAGCGCTTCCAGTTCCGGGTCGTTGCCTTGTGCCGTGTACGTCGCCAGGCGCTGATCCGTCGGCAGCGCGCGGCGCTCATCGTCGGCATCGCCGATGTTGAGCCTGACGCGCCCGAACAAACTACTGAAATCGTTTTCGTGCGCGGCCTGCAACGCGGGCCAGCCGCTTGCGGCAGCGCGCGTAACCTGGTCCGTCACCCGCTTCAATGGATGCTCGCCCTGAAAGGCTGCGGCGGGGTCGCGCACATAGCTGGTGCCGGCACCCAGCACCAGCGTCAGCGCATCGCAATCCTTGAAGCGAACCGTATTGCCCTCCATCGTCACCGTGCCGCCTTCGTGCAGCACCTGCACCTGGCTGGCGTAGGTCATGACATTCGACGACAGCGGTTGCTGCGCGGGTGTCCACTTGTTTCCCAGCTCCGGCGGTACCACGTAGCCGGCCAGCGAGCCAGTGGCGCGGATACGATTCTCGAAAGCGCTGATGTGGGCACCATGCCGGTCCGTCAGCCGCACCGCGCCCGTGTAGGCGCCGGGCCGGTCGGCCGTCAGCCGCAGCACGATGGCCTGCGCGGGATGGCTGGCGATGACTTCGCGCCGGTAGCGCACGCCGGCGTATTCATAGCTGACCGTGTGCAGCGCCCGCGCGAGGTCCAGCGTGCGCCGGTAGTCTTGCACCTTCTCGTGGCCCGGTAGGTCCACGTACAGATCGCCGAAGGGCTGGAACGCGCCCATCGTGTCCTTGTCGCCGGTCCACAGCGTGATGTCGTTGAACTGCAGGTGCTCGCTGCCCGGCTGGCCGAACACCATCGCGCCGATGCGGCCGTTCCCGACCGGCAGTGCCTCGCGCTCCCAGCCCTGCGCCGTCTCGGCGGCCGGACGGT
The DNA here is from genome assembly GCA_002454505.1 of Oxalobacteraceae bacterium UBA6704. Lineage (GTDB taxonomy): Bacteria > Pseudomonadota > Gammaproteobacteria > Burkholderiales > Burkholderiaceae_D > Rugamonas. The sequence continues at coordinate 23,047 of DKJA01000101.1, read as the reverse complement.
CGTAGCGCAGCACGAGGTCCGGCGCCGCATGCACGGAGGCGACGGCCAGCGCCAGCAATGCGGCAAGATGGCGCATCACTGCAGCAGCTTCTGCAGCACCGGATCCATCGCCGCGCCCCAGATCTCGTAGCCGCGCGCGTTCGGATGCAGCAGGTCCGGCATCACGTCGCGCGACAGTTCGCCCTGTGCGTCGACGAAGGCTGCCGTCACATCCTGGTAGAAAATGCGTCGGTTGTCGGCAAAGCGCGCGATGCGCTCGTTGATGGCGGTATTGAGGCGGCGCGACTGGTCGCTCGCGCCGTCGCGGGGGAACACGCCGAGCAGCAGGATCTTCGTGCGCGGCAGCCGCTGCTGCAGTTCGTCCAGCAGCTTGCGGAGGCCGGCCGCCGTGGTGGCGGGATCTTCCTGCCGGTGGCCCGTGTTGTTCGTCCCCGCCATCAGCACGACGACCTGCGGATCGAGCCCGGCCACTTCGCCATGCTGCAGACGCCACAGGATGTTCTCGGTGCGGTCGCCGCCATAACCCAGGTTGAACGCGTGGTAGCGCGCGTAGCGCCTGTTCCACTCCGCCGTGCCGTCCTTCAGCCAGCCTTCGGTGATCGAATCGCCGATGAACACCAGCTGCGGCAAGGTGCGCTTGGCCGTGCGCTCCGCGATCTCCGCCAGCTTCTGCTCGTGACGGGGCAGCCACCAGTCCAGCGACCACGATTCGTTCAGCGGTTCGGGCGTGACCGACACAGTTCGATAGTCCGGGCACGCCTCGGTGGCCTTGCCGGCTTTCTCGAATCGTACGTTGGCGACCGCCACTTCGCCGCTGCCGTTCGCCTCCACCGAAAAGGGCTTGGCAATCGCGCTGAAGTCGTCGCCATCACGGTAAAAACAGCGCATTGCAAACGACACGCTGCGCCAACCCTTGCCGGCAGCGTCTCGCGCCGGCAGCACGTAGGGCACGCGCCGTTCGCAGTCCTTGCCGCAGCCGATCTGGAAACCGATGCCGCCCTTGTCCATCTTTCGGACATCGAGGTCGAACGCCAGCACGCCGTCCAGGTAAGGCCGCAGGTCGCGCGCGGCCGGCGGCTCGCCCGCGCCTGCGATGCGCAGGCTGGCGTACCACGTGCCCTCCCACGTCAGCGTGACGGCATCGCCGCCCTGCCGTCGTTCGACAGCGGCGCGCACCACGCTGTCCGGCTGCTTGACCGACTTCGGCACGACGGCCGCGCTGCCGGTCAGCTGCGCGCTGTGCTCCGGATCGGCGACGGTAACCTGCCAGCCGGCAGCCGGCCTGCCATCGAAGACGCGCACCGCGTCGGTTGCGGCAGTTGCCTGCGTCGTCCACGCAAACATCACACCGAGCAGCGCATGAAAACGTTTTCGCATGACTCTGTCTATCCTGTCCCGTTATCGTTGTTATATCTTCTGCAGCCGATTCTGCCGACATCCGGCACGCCCCGGCAATTGCGAAATCCACCAAACCTTGTAATGAAAATCAGTGAGGCATGATCAGTGCGCCGTGCCGCGGGCGCGCTGCTGCCACGCCCGCGGCGTGCACCCCAGCTCGCGCTTGAACACGGAATGCAGGTACTGGCTGGACGTGAAGCCGCAGCGCTGCGCCACGTCCGCCAGGTTGCAGTCCGGGCTTGCGAGGAAGCCGATGGCCGCTTCCAGCCGCAGCCGCAGGATCTCGTCGTGCACGCTGCAGCCCAGCTCCTGCCGGAACCAGCACTCCAGCGACGAGCGCGAGATGCCCACGTATTCGGCCACCTGGTCCGTCTTGATGCCCTGGCAGGCATACTGGCGGATGAAGTGGCGCGCCCGCATCACGTGCGGGTGCTTCGCGCTTTCGTGCCGGCTGGACGCCTGCGCATTCACGCCGACGGGCGGTACGACGATGCGCGTCTCGGGCAGCCGCACACCGTGCAGCATCTGGTCCAGCAGCTGCGCGGCCGTGCTGCCCATCCGCTGCGCGCCCTGCATCACGGAGCTCATGGGAATCCGCGTCAGCATGCGCGCCAGCGGATCGTCGTCGATGCCGATCACGGCCACCTGCTCCGGCACGGCGATGCCGGCCAGCGCGCATGCCTGCATCAACTGGCGTGCCCGCGCATCCGTCACGGCAATGATGCCGACCGGCTTGGGCAGGCTTTGCAGCCAGGCGATCTGCCGGTCGACCGATTCGCTCCACTGCGGCGCGCACGTGGCCACGCCGCGGTAGACGACGGGTTCCAGCTTGTCCCGCACCATCAGTTTGCGGAACGCGTGCTCGCGTTCCTGCGCCCAGCGATTGCCGGGCGCTGCGGGAAGGCTGAACAGCGCCAGATGCCGCAGGCCCGCTTCGATCAGGTGCTCGTACGCCAGCCGCACCAGCACGGCATTATCGGTCGCCACGTATGGCACGCCGGCCGGGTAGCTGGCCGGGTCTTCGTACGACCCGCCGACGGCGACCAGCGGCAGTGGCGTATCCGCCAGCGCGGCAGCGACGGCCGGATCGTCGAAATCGGCGATGATGCCGTCGCCCTGCCACTGGCCGATGCCGGCCAGCCGCAGCCGGAAGTCCTCTTCCATGAACAGGTCCCATGCCGTGCGCGTGCTGGCCAGGTATCCGGCGATACCGGTGAGGACCTCGCGGTCGAATACCTTGTTGGCGTTGAACAGCAGCGCGATGCGGTGCGTTTTCACCATGGCGTTTCCTCGTCAGGGAATCTTTACCCGCCGGGGCATCGGCACCGGTATCGTATGATCCGGCATCGGCGCCCGGTCCGGCGGCGTCAGGCCCGTGACCAGGTCGGCGATCTTCACCGACTGGCCGGTCTCGAAACATCGGTTGGCCGCCACGCCGACGAGGATCGAGTAGGCGCCGGCCCGCTCGTCCGACACGCGTTTGTATTTGTCGCCCGGCGCAGTGCCGAAGATCTCGTCGAGCATCACGTCGTCGCCGCCGCCATGGCCGCCGGTGCCCGTCCAGGGTTCGATGTCGCGGGGGTTGCCGCGCAGCGGAATCACGCGGATCTTCACGCCCTCGCTCTTGCTCTGCACCTCGTTCGCGCCGGCCGCACCGGCCTGTTCGACGATGCTGTGTTCGAGCCGGCCCTTGGTGCCGTTGAAGGCGATGTGATAACCCTCCCACGCATCATAAGCGGACAGCGCATATTTGAGCTGCGTGCCGTTGTCGTAGCGGACCATCACGTTCATCGTGTCCTCGATGTCGATCTCGGGCCGCCACACGCACTGGTCGCGGTAGTAGCCGTCGTACTTCTCGTTGTCCAGGTAAAGCGCCTTCAGGCCGGGATCAGAGGCCAGATCGAAGTAGAAGCTGCACTTGGCCTTTTCGGTACACGTCAGGCAGCGCTCGTGGGCACCCTGCAAACCCATGCGGCGGGCCGTCTCCGGCGTATAGAACTGCCGCGAGCCGAAGGCATGCACCTGCTCCGGCTGCGCGCCCAGCCACCAGTTCACCAGGTCGAAGTGGTGGGTGGACTTGTGCACCATCAGGCCGCCGGAATTGGCCTTGTTGCTGTGCCAGCGCCGGAAGTAGTCGGCGCCGTGCACGGTATTGAGCAGCCACGTGAAATCGACCGACAGCACGTCGCCGATCTCGCCGCTCATCAGGATATCCTTCACCTGCGTGCGCGGCGGCGAGTAGCGGTAGTTGAATGTCACGCGGATCTTCCGGCCCGTGCGCTTGACCGCATCGAGGATGCGCTGCGCCTTGGCCGCCGTCGTCGTCATCGGCTTTTCCGTGATGACGTCGCAGCCCGCCTCCAGTGCGCGGACTATATAGTCGTCGTGCGTGGCATCGACGGTGGTGACGATCACGTACTGTGGCTTCGTCTCGCGGATCATCTTCTCGAAGTCGGCCGCCGCATAGGGTTTCGGCTGGCTGGCGCCCGTCTCGCTGATCTTGCGCACGGCCAGCGCGACGCGGCCCACGTTCTTGTCGCACACCGCCACGATCTCGTTGCCGTCACGGTATTTGCCGGTGATCGCGCCGGTGAACATCCGCGCCCGCGAACCCAGGCCCACCACCGCGTAGCGCTTGCGCGGTGCATTGGCGCCGTAAGCACCCGTGGCCATCATCAAACCGGCCGCACCGGCCGCCTTCAGTACCGTGCGGCGCGCGCCGCTGGTTTTGTCGTCCATGCTTTTGTCCCCTGTTATTGGTCTGGCCGCCATGCGTGGAATTTATCATGCGGCCTGACCGATGGTAGGCAGTTGGCGCGACACTGGCAAGGCTGAAACGATCAACGATTTGACCATTGCGCACGATTGAAAGTCGCCGGCAGGCGCGCGACCGATACAATCGTCCCGATGACATTCACAGGACAACCATGCATGCCGGCGCTGCATTTCGACGCATCCGCGCTGGACGAAGCGCGCCGCTTCAACCGCAAGCTGGCGTGGGCACCCCGCTTCCGCATCCGCAACCGCGTCACGCCACTGCTGATCCAGGGGCTGCTGCGGCTGTCGCAGCTGGGCGGCGACCGTAAAATGGCCCGCGCCGGCATCGACGTCGCGTGGCAGACGGCGCATGCCGACGGCGCCACCGTACCGGTCCGTATCCTGCGCGGCAAAGGGCCGGTGCGCGGCGTTGTACTGGACATCCACGGCGGCGGCTGGGTGATCGGCAATGCGCAAATGGACGATGACCTGAACGCCGCCATGATTGCCGCATGCGGCGTGGCCGTCGTATCGGTGGAATATCGTCTGTTCGGCGCCACGCCGCTGCAGGGCCTGATGGACGACTGCCTGGTGGCGGCACGCTGGCTGCTGGGTGGCGGACTGCCGGAGTATGCAGGGTTGCCAGTCTTTGTGATGGGCGAGTCCGCCGGCGGCCACCTGGCAGCGGCTACGCTGCAGCGGCTGCAGGCATGGCCGGCACTATTGCACCGGATAGCCGGCGCAGTGCTGTACTACGGCGTGTACGACCTCGCCGGCACGCCCAGCGTGCGCAGCGCCGGCCCGGAAACACTGGTGCTGCACGGGCCCGACATGGCGTCCGCGATGGCCATGCTGGCGCCCGGGCTGGACGAAACCGCCCGCCGCACGGCGCCTCTGTCGCCGCTATATGGCGACCTCGCGGGCATGCCGCCGGCGCTGCTGTTTGCCGGCACGCTCGATCCGCTGCGGGACGACACGCTGCTGATGGCGCAGCGCTGGCGTCAGGTGGCCGATGCCGAATCCCATCTGGTTCCCGAAGCGCCGCACGGGTTCATCCGCTTCCCTACCCGCATGGCGGGCATCGTGCAGACTCGCACGCACGCGTGGATGCTTGAGAAACTGGCTGTCAGGCGCCATCCTGCGGCTGCTTCGCCGGCGCCGTAAACCATTTCTCCCGCGGCACCACGTGCGACTGCGCGGGTTCCTGCATGAAGTGCGGCGACAGCAGCTGCACGCCGTGCGCGTTGAATACGTCCACGATATTCTGGTGTAGCTGGTTCAAGGCCTCGACGCGGCTGCGCGGCGTTTCCACGGTGGCGTACACCACCAGCTTGTATTCGATATAGAAGTCCGACAGCGCCGTCTGCATCACGTATGGCGGCGGTGTCGGCGAGATGCCCTCGGTGGCCAGCGCGGCCTGTTCCAGCAGGGCCTGCGCCTGGCGCCATGGCGTGTCGTAGCCGATCGTGACCACCGTGTCGATCATGTAGCCGCTGCCCGGGTGGGCGCGCGAAAAATTCTCGATGCGGTTGGCCAGCACCCACGCATTCGGCGTCGACACTTCCGCACCGAGGCCGGTGCGCAGCCGCGTCTCGAACATGCCCAGTGCCACGACGGTGCCTTCGACATCGCCGATCTTCACGTACTCGCCCTTGCGCAACGAGCGCGTGTACATCAGGATCAGGCCCGACGCGCCCTGCCCCACGATGCTCGACGCGCCGATCGACACCATCAGGCCCGCCAGCACCGTCACGCCCTGGAACGCCGCCGTGTGCGAACCGGGCAGGTAGGGATAGGCCATCGCCAGCGCGAACAGCCACACCACCACGCTGACCAGCCGGCGGGTGGGCACGGCCGTGTCGCGGTCCAGCCAGCCCAGCGACAGCTCGCCGCTTTCCACCCGCTTGAACACGGACGCCAGCGTGACGGTGGCCAGCCGCGTCAGCACCACGATGAAAGCCACCACCAGCAGGCCGGGAATCGCGCCGACGACGCTGTCGGCGATCTTCGCGGCCGTGTCCAGGAACAGGTTCTGCAGCTGCTCGCCCCAGCCGCGCGAATACGGGATGCGGCCGAACACGAAGGTCAGCCACAGGTAGGTGAGCAGGATACCGAGCGTCCAGATGGCGAAGGTGCTGACCGAGCGCATGAAGCGGATGTAGTGTTCCGCATCCAGCAGCCGCACGTTGCGGAAGCGGATGCGCTCCACGTGGTGGCTGAACGCCGTTTCGAAGCGGTGCGCGGCCCAGCGGCGCAGGCCCGCCAGCAGCCGCAGCACGATGACCCATGCGGCGGTGGCCGCCACGCACAGCGCGATGGCGACAGCCAGGTAGTGCGGGTCCGTCTGGTCGCGCTTCGCCTGCAAGGCACGGCCCAGCGCGGCGGCGCTTTCGGCGGCCGCCACGTCGGTGCTGTCACCCGCCAGTGCATTGATGTCGGCCGGCGTGACGAGGAACAGCAGCGCGCCGTCCAGCAGCACCTGCGTGCCTTCGTTGATGGAACGCGTGGCCGGCTGGTGCGCGCCGCCTTTCGCCAGCGCGCGCTCGATGCGCTTCAGCGCGGCATCGGCGCGGTCCTGCGCGGGATAGCCGGACATCGGCGCGCGGAACACGAAGATGGTGTGGTTGGCGAATACCAGCGGTACGGGCGTCACCTGCGGCGCGGCGGGTTCCTGCTCTGCCGCGCGGGTGAACGTGCAGGATGCGAGCAGCAGCATGGCGAGAAGTAAGCGGACAAGCACTTGCATGGGATGTAACACGGGATGGAATGCGATCCCGGACGATAGCATGCCGGCGCCGGCGGCGGCGTCGTGCACCGGGGGCAGGCCCCCGGTTTCACCCTATCGCGTATAAATCGGCGCCCACACCGGCGCGCTCATGCCGTGCCCCAGATAGAAGCCAGGATGCGGCGGCTGGTTGTAGCCGGCGTTCTGCCCGGCCACCTGCACGCGGTACTGCGGATCGTGCATCAGCGTGGGGATGCGCACCGTGGTCGGCGCGGTGGTGGTGAACAGCAGCAGCGCGCTGTTGTCGGCCGTGCGCCACACGACTTCCTCGCGCCAGTCGCCCAGCAGGTCGGCCGACAGCACCGGCGTGGCCTTCGTGCCGTTGTTCGATGCGGCGCCGGCCAGGGCGCCGTCGAGGATTTTCTCCGACGTGGCCGATTCGGGATGCCATTTGTAGATGGCCGCGCCGTCCAGCGGTTCGCGCAGCAGGTCGCCGTCCCACCAGCTGGCGAAGTTCATCTGGCCCGGCCGCGCCGTGGAGATCTCGACGCCGGCGGCGCTCATCAGCCCGCCCCGCGAAGCCCAGCACTCTTCACCCGGATAGGCCGGATCGACGTCCATGCACACGCCGCGGCCCACGTCCGCACCGTTCGTCGCCACGCCCCACAGGATCTGGCCGGTCGCCGCATCGTGCATTTCCGCGCCGTTGGCACCGTAGCAGGACGGAGTTTCATGCACCATGTATACCTGCAGGCCGTCGCGCGACGGATCGAATTTGCCGACGTGGAGCGCATCGCCGTGGCACAGGTTCGTGCTGTAGAGCATATGGCCGTCGCTGCCGATCGTTGCGGCGCCGTAGACGATGTCGTCGCGGCCGTCGTTGTCCACGTCGGCCACCGAGAACCAGTGGGCGCCCTGGCCGCGCACCGCCGCGCCTTCCGCATCCGTGTCGAAGACCCAGCGGCTGGTCAGCTGGCCGTCGCGCCAGTCCCACGCGGCGACGACGGCGCGCGTGTAGTAGCCGCGCGAGAACACGGCGCTGGGCCGCTTGCCGTCCAGGTAGGCCACGCCGCCGAGGAAGCGGTCGACGCGGTTGCCGTAGTTGTCGCCCCACGACGCCACGGTGCCGCGTGCCGGCAGGTAGTTCGTCGTTGCCAGAGCCTTGCCGGTGCTGCCTTCGAAGACGGTGAGGAACTCGGGCCCGGCCAGCACATAGCCGGCCGTATTGCGGTAATCCGCATTCGCATCGCCGATGACGGTGCCCTTGCCGTCCACCGTGCCGTCGGCCGTCTTGAGCATCACTTCGGCCTTGCCGTCGCCATCGAGGTCGTAGGCGATGACGGTGGTGTAGTGGGCGCCGGCGCGGATGTTGCGGCCCAGGTCGAGGCGCCACAGCCGCGTGCCGTCCAGCCGGTACGCATCGATATAGGTATTGCCCGTGTAGCCGGACTGCGAATTGTCCTTGGCATTTGTCGGCTGCCATTTGACCACCAGCTCGTAGCGGCCGTCGCCATCGAGGTCCGCGGCCGTGCCGTCGTTCATCTCGTACGTGTAAGCCACGCCATCCGGCGTCACGCCACCGGCCGGCTGCTGAACCGGGATACGCAGGAATGGCTCGCTCCACGGCGCGGCGGCTTCGGCGGGATTCGCTTCGCGGCCGTTGACGACAGTGCGCACGGCATACCGCGCGGCGGCAGTGCCCGCGGCATCGGCGTAATTGCTTGCTTCGAGCGGCGCGGCATTGACCTTCACGCCGTCGCGGTACAAGTTGAAGCGCGTGCCCGCGGCATCTGTGCCGAGCACGCGCCAGCTGACGAAGACGCCGCTGTTGGCCAAGACTGCAACGACGCCGCGGTCCAGCTTTTCCATCTGCTTGCCGGGGGCCGCGGGAGTGAACTGCGATTGGGCGAAAACGAACGGCGCGTGCGCCAGCAACAGCACAAGCGCCGAAGATGCAAAGGATCGGGTCATGGTTTCACCAGGTTGGATGAGGTGGCAGCGCCTCTCGAGACAGGCGCACGGATCCACCGCCAGCGCTCAAGCTCATGCACCACCGCGCCCGGACCGTGGATGGCCGGCAGCACCGGCTGCGCACGAGTATCGGGAGCGCCCGATTGCGTGTCAACGCGGTGCCGTCATTCACTCACGTTGATGACCGTTGCAGGTCCTTTTGCGCCCGCCAGGGAAGCGCTGATTTATTGCTGGTGGATGAGATTAGTCGCGAAAAACGTGTCCGGCAAGACGCAGATGCCCCGTCATACCGGGGTATGACGGGGCATCTGCGGCGCCGCTGGGCGCGTTTTCTCGCGGCTAAGATCGCCGCCATGAATAAATCAGCGGTTCTCTAGAACACCTGGTCCAGCGCGGCCGCCACCGCTTTCGACAGCTGCGCCCGCGCGGCGGGATCGCCGTTGATGCGCTCCGTGATGCTGCGGCTGAAGTCCCCGCCCGTGAAGAAGTCCCCCACCGTTTCCACCAGCGTGCCGACGGCATTCGCGCCATGCACGCTCGCATCGCGCAAGCTGGCATCCACGCTGGCGATATCGATGGCCGGGCGGGCATTGCGCACGTTCATCTCGAATTTGACCAGCATGCCGAAGCCCACGCGAAAGGCCGGGTCCATCGCCGCGCCGAAGATCGTGGGCGTGGTGGCGTGGAACTTGATGTTGTTGCCGGGCGCATTCATCTCGACGGCAAAGCGGTTCTCGCCCGCGGGGCGGATGGTCGGCACCATGTCGCCGATATTGGCCTCGGTGTCGTAGCCGTTGACGCCGTCGGAAAAGCGGCGGCCGTTGATGGCCTGCTGCATGCCCTCGCCCATCACGCGGCGGCCCTGGTCGCGCCACATGATCTGCAGCACGTTCAGCATCGGCGCGCCGGCCGTCGTCAGGTGCGCCACCTTGGCCGGGTAGTCGGTCGTATGCCTCAGCACGAAGTTGAAGCCGTTGGCGCGGTGTCCGCCGCCGGCCTTGCACAGGCCCTTGTCGGGATAGCCGTCGTAGAACATGGCGTTGCACTTGTCGCAGAAACGCCAGCCGGCCTGCGCCACCGGCGTTTCCGGCGCGCTGTGCGGCAGCACGAAATTGAAGCCGGCCGCCGCGTGGCCGCCGCCGGCCGGGCAGGCGCCCTTGGCGGGAAAGCCGTCGAAGAACATCGCATTGCACTTCTGGCAGAAACGCCAGTTGCGCTGCGCCCCGGCCGTTTCGGGCGCATCGTAAGGCAGCACGAAGGTGTAGCCGGCCGCTTCGTGGCCGGCACCGCCGGGACACGTGCCTTTCGCCGGATAGCCGTTGAAGAACATCACATGGCATTTGCGGCAGTAGCGCCAGGCGCCCTGGGCCGGCGCGGCCTGCGCGTAGCGGGCCGCCGGCCCCAGCAGCACAAGGCCGCAGCCCGCCGCCACGATGGCGCTGCGGCGGCGGGGATTCGGTGGACGTTCGAAAATCTGATGCTTGAGAGCGTGATGCATGACAGTGCCTCCTGTGGTCGCTGACCGGTGTCGGTTGGCGGTGCCTGCTGCGGCGGGAGCTGTGCGGATGCGCGGTCGGGATGACACGGGAAGGCAGCGGGGCGGGGCCGGTCCGAACGGTCAGCCACCGATGCTGCGCCGGCGTGCGCACGCTGTCTGTCACGCTTTGTCGCCAGTTTGTACGCAGGTGTAGCGGGACAGCGCTATCCGGCGGCGGTATCGATGTGCTGACGCAGGTGTTCGACGACCTTGCGGGCCCGCGCCGACAGCGGCCACTCGGCGCGGCGGATCAGCCACAGCGTATCGACCACGGGCGCACCGCAGCCGATCACGTCGATGGCATCGGCGCGGGCAAAGGCCTGGCGTGCGTAGGCGGGCAGCACGGTGAAGCCCAGTCCGCGTGCGACAGGCTCGAGCATCAGGCCGATCTGGTTGGAGAAGCCGTGGACGGGAATGGCGGCGATGCCGGGGTTGCCCGGATACGCGCGGCTCAACAGCCGCGTGGCCATCGCGCGGCCATCCGGATGGTCGATGAAGCCCAGCCGCGCCAGGTCGTCCCAGCCGTCGATGCGCGCACCGGCCGGCACCACCAGCTCCAGCGCCTCTTCGGTGAACGGCTCGGCGGCGATGCGGTGATCGTCGGGCTTGAGCGTGACCACACCCAGGTCGTAGTGCTTGTCCAGCACCTGCGCCAGCGTTTCCCGGTCCGGCGCGAAGCGGTGGCGGATCGCCACGCCGGGATGCGCCTGCTGGAAATCCAGCAGCAGCGGATACAGCATCATGCCCACGCTGCCCGGCGTGATCAGGCCCACTTCGCCGCTGCACACTTCCGCATCGGCCAGGCGCGCGGCGAGGCGGCGGTCCGCCTCCTCCACTTCCGCGCAGTAGGCGAGAAAGGCCGCACCGGCGGGCGTCAGTTCGATGGCGCGCGGGCGGCGGATCAGCAGCGGGCCGAGCCGGTCCTCCAGCTGGCGCACGTGCTGGCTGACGGCGGCCTGCGTCAGGCCGAGGCGGTCGGCCGCCTTCGTGAAGCTGCCGGTGCCGGCCAGCGCCGCGAACGACAGCAGCCATTGGGGATTATGCATAAGCGATTCTAATCACAACCATAAGGGACCATTAGTTTACATGATGCCAGCCCAGCCTTACAGTGGCTGTTTATCGTGAAGGCATAACCATGACTTATCCCCGCAGCTTTTCCCATATCGGCCTGTCGGTGACCGACCTCGATGCCGCCGTCAAGTTTTATACCGAGGTGCTGGGCTGGTACCTGATCATGCCGCCCACGCAGATCGAGGAAGACAGCAGCGCGATCGGCGTGATGTGCACGGATGTCTTCGGCGCCGGCTGGCGGAAATTCCGCATCGCGCATCTGTCCACGGGCGACCGGATCGGCGTCGAGATCTTCGAGTTCAGGAATGCGGCCAGGCCGGACAACAACTTCGAATACTGGAAGACGGGCGTGTTCCACTTCTGCGTGCAGGACCCGGACGTGGAAGGCCTGGCGGCGAAGATCGTCGCGGCGGGCGGCAAGCAGCGCATGCCGGTGCGCGAGTACTACCCGGGCGAGAAGCCCTACCGCATGGTGTACATGGAAGACCCGTTCGGCAATATCCTGGAAATCTACAGCCACAGCTACGAGTTGACCTACTCGGCCGGCGCCTATCAGAAGCAGAAATCATGACAGCATTGTTTACCCCGTTTGCATTGAAGGACGTCACGCTGCGCAACCGCATCGCCGTGCCGCCGATGTGCCAGTACATGGCCGAAGACGGCTACGTCAACGACTGGCACGCCGCCCACTATGCCGGCATTGCGCGCGGCGGCGCGGGACTGGTGATCGTCGAAGCGACGGCCGTGTCGCCGGAAGGCCGCATCACGCATGCCTGCACGGGCTTGTGGAACGACGGGCAGGCCGTGGGCATGGCCCGCATCGCCGCGACGATCAAGGCCGCCGGCGCCGTGCCCGGCATCCAGATCGGCCACGCGGGCCGCAAGGCCAGTTCGAACCGGCCGTGGGAAGGCGCCGATCACGTGCCGAACGACGATCCGCGCGGCTGGCAGACCATCGCGCCATCCGCCATCGCGTTCGGCGGCGACCTGCCGAAAGTGCCGCTGGCGATGACGCTGGACGACATCGCGCGCGTCAAGCAGAATTTCGTCGACGCCGCACGGCGGGCCCGCGATGCCGGCTTCGAATGGCTGGAGCTGCACTTCGCGCACGGCTACCTGGGCCAGAGCTTCTTCAATGTCGACGCCAACCGGCGCACCGATGCCTACGGCGGCAGCTTCGAAGGCCGCAGCCGCTTCCTGCTCGAGACATTGGCCGCCGTGCGCGAAGTCTGGCCGGAACACCTGCCGCTGACGGCACGCATGGGCGTCATCGAATACGATGGCCGCGACGAAGAAACGCTGGCCGAGTCCATCGAACTGGCGCGCCGCTTCAAGGCCGGCGGCCTCGATCTGCTGAATGTTTCGGTGGGATTCTCGACGCCGGACGTGAACATCCCGTGGGGCCCCGCCTTCCTGGCGCCGATCGCCGAACGCGTGCGCCGCGAAGCGGGCCTGCCGGTCGCCGCATCGTGGGGCATCGACTCGCCGCCGATCGCCAACCGCGTGGTGGCCGACGGCCAGATGGACCTCGTCATGATCGGCCGCGCAATGCTGGCCGACCCGCACTACCCTTACCGCGCCGCGAAGGAACTGAAGCTGGATAAGCCATCGTGGGTATTGCCGGCGCCGTATGCGCACTGGCTGGAGCGCTACGCCATTGCCGAGTGATTGATGAGCTCGTGTCCACTTTCAAGACCCTGGTGTCAGACACCGACAACGACACGGGCTCGACAGTGCTTGACGGCCGAGTCCGTGTCGTTGTCGGTGCCTGACACCAGGGTTGAAAAAGTGGACACGAGCTCGGCTGCGCGTAATGGTTGAGCCCGTGTCCATGTCGGTGTCTGACACCAGAGGTGGAAAAGTGGACACAGGCTCGGCTTTGGCGATCAGAACTTGTACGTCAGCCCCAGCACCGCGGAGCGTCCCGAATGCACATACAGCAGCGTGTCGTTGCGCTGTGTGTCACGGCCGTAGCGCAGCGGTTCGTCGGTCAGGTTCTGGCCTTCCAGCGACACGCGCAGGTTCGGCGTGATGTTGTACGAGATGCTCGCGTCGATATTGGTCATGCCGTTCACCATCGTGAAGTCGTGGCCCTGCACGTCGCCCAGCACCGACTGGATGTAGCTGGAGCGGTGCGCCGCCGACACGCGCGCCGAGAACTTCGGATCCTCGTAGTACAGCGTCAGGTTGTGCGCGCGCGGTGACAGGCCCGTGAAGTTCGCGGTCACCGTCAGCTGCTCGTTGGCCGCCGTCGTCGGGTTGTCCACGCGGGTGATGTAGGTGATCTTCGACTTCACGTACGTGTAGTTGGCCAGCAGGCCGAAGTTCTTCCACACGCCCGGCAGGAAGTTGAACGGTGCCTGCAGGTTGAACTCCGCGCCGTTCAGGGGACCGCCCGGCGTGTTGACCTTGCGGCTGACCACCACCGAATCGCCCGGCAGCGTCGGGCAGCCCGGCGTGCCGCCCGTGATCGAGCAGCCGCTGAAGATCAGCAGCTCGTTCGGGATGCCCAGCGTGTTGTAAGGCACGCGGTCCGACACGGTCTGGATGAAGCTGTCGATCTCCTTGCGGAACACGCCCACCGACACCATCGCGCCGCGGTCGTAATACCATTCCGCCTGCAGGTCGTAGGTCTTGGCGCGGATCGGGTCCAGGTTGGCATTGCCGATGCTGACCGTGCCGGACTGGCCGGACACCGTCGCCGATGGCGCCAGGTCCACGTACTCCGGCCGCGACAGCGTTTTGCCGGCCGAGAAGCGCAGGTACACGTCCTTCGGCAGCTGTGCCGTCAGGTTCAGCGCCGGCAGCCAGTCGCGGTATTTTTTGGTGACGATGTTCGGCTGCAGCACGCCGCCCACATTGATCAGCGCCATCGCGGTGGACTTGGTGTCCGCGCCGCGCACGCCCACGTTGCCGCGCCAGCCGATGCCGCCCCAGTCGTAGTTGAAGTCGACCATGCCGAATACCGCGTCGATCTTTTCCTCGACGCCGCGGTTGGCCTGCGTCAGGAACGCATATTCGGAACCAGGTACCGCGGAGCAGTGGCACTCGATGTCGTAGATGGCGCGCAGTTTGTCGAGATCGATGGCGGCCCACGACGACGGCACGCCGCTGCCGCCAAGGCCCTTGCCGAAGCCGGACACCTGCTGCGTGATATCGGCCATCGAGGTACCGGCCGGCAGCGCCAGTCCGTTGCCGCCCGAGCCGATTTCCACATTGCTCCACGTGTTCTTGCGCGCCGAGTAGCCGGCCTTGAGCGTCAGGTGGTCGTTCAGTTCGAACGCACCATTGAGTTCCGTCGTCTTCAGCTTGTTGCGCGTGTTCAGGTAGCGGCCGACGAACTGGCCGTGCAGCGTGCCGTCCGCCTCCTGCGGTGCGAACGAGAAGTTGTTCGGGTTCGACACGTCGATGCCGAAGTTCAGCGCCGGCACGTTGCGGTTGTTGCGGAAGTCGAAGGAGAAGCCGTCCACGTTCGGCGCGTCCAGCTGCACCGTGGCGCGCATCGGTTCGTCCAGCTCCGAGTCCGAGATCCCGTGCAGGAAGTTGACCTTCAGCCGGTCGCTGAAGCGGTGGCCGCCGGACAGCACGTGCTGCTTGAACGTCGTCGTGTACACGTCCAGCAGGCCCTCGGTGCGGATGTCCACGCCGTTGAACTTGCCGTAGTCCCAGCTGCCGTTCTCGTTGAAGTGCGATTCGACGATCGACGTCTGCGCCTTGCCGTTGGCGGTGGCCAGCGCGCGGCCGAACGAGATCGCCGAGATGTAATTGTCGTAGCGCAGATTCTCGAACTTGCCGTACATGAGATCGAGGTTGATGTCGGTATCGGCGCTGGGCTTCCACTGCACGGCGCCCGTCAGGCCGGTGCGCTTGTAGTCCGTCATCGAACGGCGGTAGCGGGGAATGCGGGGATGGAAGGCGCCCGAACCGGCGGCCGGCGATGCGATCGTGCCGCCGTTGTTGTCGGTGCGGCCCATCACGTCGTTCCACGCAGCGAGGTCCGACGTGCGCGGCACGCCGAAGCCGCAGTTCTGCGCGTCGATGCCCTTGACGGCGCTGTTGGCCGGGTTCTGCGGCGACACGCCCACCGGCGAGCAGAAGCCGTTGTCCACGTTGGCACTGAGCAGGTCGACCGCCTCATAGCCTTCTTCCTGCGCGCGGCGTTTCGCGTAGGCGCCGGAGACCAGGATGCCGACCTTGCCGAACTGCGTATCCCACCGGTCGGACGCCAGCGCCGTGATGCGGGGCTGGGTTTTCTTCGACAGGTCGTTGTAGAACTCCTGCGCGCCCAGGCTGAACGTGCGGCCCTTGAAGTCGAACGGCCGCGCCGTGCGCAGGTCGACGGTGGCGCCCAGCGAGCCTTCTTCGACGGCCGCTTCCGACGTCTTGCGCACTTCCAGGCTGTTGAACAGCTCCGAGGCGAACACGGAGAAGTCGAAGCCGCGCGAGCGGTTCGTGCTGCCGTTGATGTCGGACGAGCCGGTGGCCGCCACGCCTTCGATGCCGTTGATGCGCACGCGCGTGAAGCCCGCGTTCAGGCCGCGCACCGTGATCTGCTTGCCTTCGCCGCCGTCGCCGCGCGCCAGCGCCACGCCGGGCACGCGCTGCAGCGATTCGGCCAGGTTCGCGTCGGGGAATTTGGCGATGTCCTCGGCCTTGATGACGTCGACGATGCCGTCCGAGTTCTTCTTCGTGTTCAGCGCGCTGTTCAGGCTCGCCCTGAAGCCGGTGACGACGACCACGTTGGCGTCGGCCGGCTGTTCCTTCGATGCTGCGGGTGCAGGCGCTGGTGGCTGCTCCGCTGCCGCCTGCTGCGATGCT
The DNA here is from genome assembly GCA_002454505.1 of Oxalobacteraceae bacterium UBA6704. Classification (GTDB taxonomy): domain Bacteria; phylum Pseudomonadota; class Gammaproteobacteria; order Burkholderiales; family Burkholderiaceae_D; genus Rugamonas. Next base: position 6,770 of record DKJA01000101.1, on the reverse strand, counting down.
GCCTGTTGTTGTGCTTCGTTCGGTACTTGCTGCTCTCCCTGCTGCTGCGCGTAGGCGCTGGCCCCCAGCGTGGATATTGCGAGCGCCAGCAGTGTTGGCTGCAGGCCGCGCTTCTCGTGTTTGCGTTGCATGTCTCATCCTCTCTTCTTGTGTCGTCGCCCTGTTCACCGGGCGCTTCGATCTTAGGACGAGTTTTTTTACGATAGTGTCCGTGACTGTCAATCACTCACCGAGTTGAGCCGTTGAGCCAGTTTTCTGCACGAAACTGCCCATGGGTGTCGGCTTTCAACAACGCCCGCGCAGCGATCAGCAAAGTCCCGCGGCAGCGCCGACGAGGTTCAATCCATGTCAAACTCCGCGCTCGGCGTTCTCTTGTTGAGGCCGTCGGCGCTGCTTACAGTGGATTTGTCCGCCACCCAAAACAACGAGGAGACTCCGATGAAAAACCTGCCTGCATTCTCGCCGTCGCGCCGCGCGCTGCTTGCCGCCGCCGCATTCGCGCTGGGCGGACTGGCGTTCAATCCCGCCGCCGCCGAGGCGCCACGCATGCTCGATCCGGCCAAGACATGGGTCGGCACCTGGGGCACCGCGCCGGCCGGCCCGCCGCTCCCGGCCGCGCTGCAGACGTTCACCGACCAGACGGTGCGGCTGATCGTCCACACCAGCATCGGCGGCGGCCAGCTGCGCATCCGGCTGTCGAACGAGCTGGGGTCGACGCCGCTGCGCATCGGCGAGGCGCGCATCGCCTTGCGCGGCAGCGGCGCCGACACGGTGCCCGGCTCGGACCGCGCGCTGACATTCGGCGGCCGGCCGTTCGCCGTGATACCGGCCGGTGCGCCGATGCTGTCCGATCCCGTCAGCCTGGATGTTCCGGCGTTATCGGACCTGGCCATCAGCCTGCATCTGCCGGAGGCCGCGCAGGCGACGACGATCCACGGCTCCGCCTTCCAGGTCAATTACGTGTCCGAACCAGGCAACCACACGGCCGCCGCGGCGTTCCCGACGCAGCGCACGCTGAATTCATGGCCGTTCCTGACGGCGGTGGACGTGGTGGCGCCGGGCGGCGCGGCGATCGTCACGCTGGGCGACTCGATCACGGACGGTTCGGTGACGACAACGGGCGCCAACCGCCGCTGGCCGGACCTGCTGGCGCAGCGGCTGCAGACCACGCGCAGCAACGCCGAAGCGACGGAGACGCCGCCGCTGATCGAATGGAATGGCCGGCTGGGCATCGTCAACCGCGGCATCGGCGGCAACCGGCTGTTGCGCGATCCGGGCACGCAGCCGCTGTTCGGCAAGGCCGCGCTGGCGCGCTTCGACCGCGACGTGCTGGCCACCAGCGGCGTGCGGTACATGGTGCTGCTCATCGGGATCAACGATATCGGCCACCCCGGCACAGGGTCGGCCCCGGCCAGCGAGGCGCCGACGCCGGAGGACCTGATCGCCGGCTACCGGCAGGTGATCGCGCGGGCGCAGGCGAAAGGCATCATGGTCTTCGGCGCCACGCTGACGCCGTTCGAGGGCACCACCTTTCCCGGTTATTACACGCCGGCCAAGGAAGCAGTGCGGCAGGCCGTCAACCACTGGATCCGCAGCGGCGATGCCTTCGACGGCGTGATCGACTTCGACCGCGCCGTGCGCGACCCGGACCAGCCGGCGCGCATGCTGCCCGCCTTCGACAGCGGCGACCACCTGCACCCGAACGACCTGGGCATGCAGGCGATGGCGAACGCGGTGCCGCTGGAGCTGTTCCGTGGCGCGGCCCCCGCGCCGGTGCAGGTGCAGGTGCAGGCGCAACGCTGAGCTGAAAGCTGACGGCCCGGCCGTCAGCCGAACGGGCGCACGTCCGCCAGCACCGGCGGCCGCTCGGCCTTTTCCGCGTCGGCGAGGCTGGGGATGGCGACCGCTTCGCCGAGCGCTTCCTCGATATCGTCCCACGCGTGCACCAGCGCCGTCCAGCAAGCCAGATCGGCGCTTGTGCGGATGCCGCGCGCAATTGTCGGCGCCTCGTTGCCCGACCTGATGTAGCCTGTGTCCATAAGTCCTCCCACGCATCGATGGGAACAGCTTGCGCCGGCACGGCCGGACCGTCCGTTAGCTCACGCACGCTGTGGCCGTGTCAACGGCGCGGCCCGGCCGGCCGTTGCAGGAAGCGGCCGGACTCGATAAAAAACTCAGGAGACACGATGCAAACCTATGCATACAAGCGGACCGACCTGCGCACCGCCACGCTGATCGACCGGGCGCTGGCCATGCGGCAGATGGGCGAAGCGACCATGGCGGCCAGTTACCTGGCCACGCATGGCATCGCGCACGATATCGCGGCGCGGATACTGTCCAGTGGCGCCAGCCGGCGCATCGGCGCCATCAGCCATGAGCCGGGGAGCGCGTGGCCGCGGCTTTGATGCCGCCTGACCGGCGAGGGCATGCCTGCCCTGGCCTCGTCCCCTGGCACCCGTGGTTCCAATAAGGGATCAGATTTTTCACGTGCCGACGCGATAATTCGATAATCCTTGAATTGTCGAATTCAAACAGTTAAGATAATTCCATACTTCTCGAAATATCGAATCCCATGAACACCAAATCAGCCCTCTCCGCACTCGGCGCGCTGGCGCAGGAAAGCCGCCTGGCCGTGTTCCGGCTGCTGGTGCAGGCCGGGCCCGAGGGGCTGGCGGCCAGCAGGATTGCCGAACATCTCGACATCGCACCGTCGTCGCTGTCGTTCCACTTGAAGGAGCTGACGCACGCGGGATTGCTGGCCTCGCGCCAGGAAGGCCGCTTCGTCATCTATGCGGCGGACATCGGCGCGATGAATGGCCTGATCGGCTTCCTGACCGAGAACTGCTGCGGCGGCGTTCCCTGCACGCCCGGCACTGTCTGCGCACCTTCATCCACATGAACCTCCTCTTCCTCTGCACCGGCAACTCGTGCCGCTCCATCCTCAGCGAAGGCATTTTCAACCACCTGGCGCCAGCCGGCCTGCGGGCGATCAGCGCCGGCAGCCAGCCCACCGGCCAACTGCATCCGCGTGCCGTGGCAACGCTGCACCGGCGGGGCATCGCGACCGAGGGGTATTACAGCAAATCATGGGACGCGCTGCCGGTGACGCCGGACATCGTCATCACCGTCTGCAGCAGCGCCGCCGGCGAAACGTGCCCTGCCTATCTGGGCCCGGTGCTGCGCACGCACTGGGGCCTCGACGACCCGGGCCATGTTATCGGCACCGATACGGCGATCGAGGCGGCGTTCGAGCGGACCTGCGGCATCATCCTGGCCCGTACGCAGGCCGTCCTCGCGCTGCCACTGGAGGCGCTGCGGCACGACACCGCAGCGCTGAAGCCGGAACTGGACCGCATCGGCGGCATCGGCGCCTGACTGCCTTCATGCATCGACCAATGACCGACTGACTGGAGAACCATGCAAGACCTGCCCAATATCCGCACCGACCTGCTGAACATCCCAACCATCGGCAAGCTGGCCCCGGCCGGCGACCTGTCGCATCCGCCGCGCATCTTGCTGCTGTATGGCTCGCTGCGCGACCGCTCGTTCAGCCGCTACCTGACGGAGGAAGCCGCGCGCATCCTCGAATACTTCGGCGCGGATGTGAAAATCTTCGATCCTGCCGCGCTGCCGATGGTGGGCAGCGTGCCGGAGGATCATCCGAAAGTCGTCGAACTGCGCGCGCTGTGCCTGTGGTCCGAGGGCCAGGTCTGGTGCAGCCCGGAGCGGCATGGCGCGATCACGGCGGTGATGAAGAACCAGATCGACTGGATCCCGCTGGAACAGGGCGCGCTGCGGCCCAGCCAGGGCCGGACGCTGGCCGTGATGCAGGTGTGCGGCGGCTCGCAGTCGTTCAACGTCGTCAATACGCTGCGCCTGCTGGGGCGGTGGATGCGCATGGTGACGATCCCGAACCAGTCGTCGGTGCCGATGGCATACAGGGAGTTCGACGACGCGGGCCGCATGCGCCCTTCCGCCTACTACGACCGCGTAGTGGACGTGATGGAGGAACTGTTCAAGTTTACGCTGCTGCTGCGCGGGCGCACCGATTATCTGACGGACCGCTACAGCGAACGCAATGAGCGGGCGCAAAAGGCGATCGACCGCCAGATCGCGAAGCTGTAGCGGGCAGGCTCATGCCGCCAGCTTGCGGATCGCGGTCACCAGCCGGTCCAGGTCCTGCGTGCGCGTGAAGAACGAAGGTGTCACACGCACGCAGGCGCCGCCCACCGGACCGTTGCGGGCGACGGTGAAGATGCCGTAGTCGTCGGACAGCGTGCGCGCCAGCGCCACGTTGGCTTCGAAACTGGTCCGGTCGCGCAGGCGGAACGACGTCACCGCCCCATAGGCGCCCGGCTCTTCAGGCGTCAGCACCTGGACGCTTTTTACGTCCAGCACGCGGTGCACCCAGTAGTCGCGCAAGGACCGCAGCCGCGCGCCCCGCTCGGCCACCGGGATCTGCCCGTGGAAGCGGAGCGCGAACGGAATCGTCATCACGCTGGCCGTGTTCATCGTGCCGGCATGCACGCGCGCGCGGATGTCGGTGGCCGGGTAATCGCCATCGGCCATGTGCACGCCGATATCCTGCAGCCGCGACTCGCGGATGTGCAGGAAACCAAGGCCTAGCGGCGCACCGATCCATTTATGCAGGTTGGCGCCGACGAAGTCCGCCCCCAGGTCCGGCAGCTTGTAATCGAGCTGGCCCCAGGACTGGGCCACATCGACGATGACGTCCACATTGCGCGCCTTCGCCATGCGGACGATTTCCGCGACGGGAATCACGAGGCCCGTGCGATGGCTGATGTGCGTGAGCAGCAGCAGCTTCGTACGCGGATTGTCGCGCAGGGCTTTTTCGTACGTATCGATCACCGCCTGGCGCGTGCCCGGCTCGGGGATCCGCACCGTTACCACGCCGGCGCCATGGCGCTGCGCCAGGTCGTTCATCGCATACATCATCGCGTCGTAATCGAGGTTGCCGTACATGACCACGTCGCCCTGCTTCAGCAGGCGGTAATTGACGATCAGGTTCTGCAACGACTCGGTGGCGCCACGCGTGATTGCAAGTTCCGCCGTCGGCACCCCGGCATGCGCGGCCAGCTGCGCGCGGATCGCCTCGATGCCCTCGCGGTCGAAATCGCGGCGCATGTAGCGCGAGTTGTAGCGGTTCAGGTAATCGATATTGCGCTTGAATTCCTCGGCGACCGGCAGCGGCATGATGCCGTAGTAGGCGTTCTCCAGGTTGACGAAGTCTTGCGCGATATCGTAGCTGGCGGCCAGGGCTTCCCAGTCCGGCTTGGCTGAAGCCGACACCGGCGCTGCGGCGGCTCGTGCCGGCTGGCTGATGGCGGCACCGAGCGCGAGGCCGGCCGCGCTGTGCAGCAGGGATCTCCTGCGTTGCTGGAAGGTGGTCATGCGGTGCGCTCCGTGGCTTTGTCGATGATCGAGTATAGCCATGGAAGCTGGGCGAATATCATGGATGTCGTGATCGGTCCATAAGTCGCGTTTATGGGGTGCGGGATAGAATGGTGGATGGGGACTGTCCCCGCAGGGGCCTGTCCCCGGGGTGCCTTTACGGTCCAGTACAGAGAATTCAGCGAACATGGTTGCTACGCGCCGAAACATCAAAATCAACCCCGGGGACAGGCCCCGTTGGGGACAGTCCCCAAGGAGACACGTATGCTCACCCGCGAAATCGAGATCTTCCGTGCCGTGATGACCGCCGGCTCGGCCACCAAGGCGGCGCGGCTGCTGGGGCTGTCGCAGCCGGCCGTCAGCCTGTCGCTGCGGCGGCTCGAGCAGCATGCCGGCATCGACCTGTTTTTGCGCACGGGCGGCAAGCTGCTGCCCACGCCGGAAGCCACGGCGCTGCTGGTCGAGGTGCAGCGGCACTTCGTGGGGATGGAAGTCATCGAGCATCGGCTGCGCACGCTGCAGCAGTTCGGCGCCGGGCGCGTGCGCATCGCCAGTTTCCCCGGCCTCGGCGTCGGTTTCCTGCCGCGCGTGCTGGCCGACCTGGCGAAGGAGCGCGAACGCAGCCTCGTGTCGCTGCAGATCATGGGCTCGCAGGACGTGCGCAACCGCGTGCTGCGCGGCGAAGCGGAATTCGGCCTGGTGGCGGACGACGTGTCGGTGAGCGGCCTCGAACACGCGCTGTTCGCGCAGTACTTCGGCGTTGTCGCGCTGCCGGCCGGGCATCCGCTGGCCGCGCGCCATGTGATCACGCCGAAGCAGCTGGCCCGCTACCCCTTTGTGTCGCTGAACCCGGAAGATGCCGTCAGCGTGCGGCTCGATGCCATCTGCCGCACGCATGGCGTGCAATTGCAGACGGTGGCCGAGAGCCCGTACACGATCAGCCTTTGCGAACTGGTACGCAACCGTATCGGCATCGCCATCGTCAACCCCATCACGGCCTGCGACTACGTGCAGGCGGGCCTCGTGTTCCGGCCTTTCTCGGAGCGCCTCGATTTCGCCGCGCTGACGGTGTGGCCGTCGGCGCAGCCGATGTCGCAATTCATTCGTGCACTGCTGGGCGGCATGCGCAAGCGGCTGGAGGCGGACATGCAGATGCTGCGCGGGCAGATGCCGGCAGGTGCCGGCGACATAGTGCTGCACCGGTTCCAGCGTACCGACTGAGGCCAGTCCCCGAATGCCTTACTGCAGCCTTGGCCGACGTGGCGCGGCACGGCAAAATCGGAGCCTGTCACCATTTTTTTTCAGGCGGCCAGCCCGCCTCGAAGGCAAAGGCGACGGCAAAGGCGATGGCGGCAGCG
>DKJA01000102.1 GCA_002454505.1 Oxalobacteraceae bacterium UBA6704 | reverse complement strand
ATGCCGACGCCGCGGCCGGACACCGACGACGCCACTTCCTTGGTCGAGAAGCCCGGCAGGAACACCAGCTGGTACGACTCGTCGTCGCCCATATTGGCCGATGGCGAGATCAGGCCCTTCTCGGCGGCCTTGCGGCGCAGCGCGATCGGGTCCATGCCCTTGCCGTCGTCCTGCAGCACGATCATCACGCTGTTCGCTTCCTGCCACGCTTTCAGCAGGATCGTGGCCTTCGGTCCTTTGCCCGCGGCAATGCGCGCATCGGGGCCTTCGACGCCATGGTCCAGCGCGTTGCGCAGCATGTGCACCAGCGGATCATACAGGCTGTCGACGACCACGCGGTCCACTTCCGTCTCGGCACCCTCGATGACCAGTTCGACTTCCTTGCCCAGATCCTTGGCCAGCTCGCGGACGAGGCGGGGGAATTTCTGGAACAGGCGGCCGACCGGCTGCATGCGGGTGGCCAGCGTGGCGCGTTGCAGTTCGGTGGAATAGCGCGAGGCGCGCTCGAGGGTTTCCGTCAGCGCCGACATCAGCGTGGCGGCCTGGCCTTCGAACTTGAATTGCTGCAGGCGCTCCAGCAGCACGGCGGCCTGATTGGCGGCCTGCACGGATTCGCCGGCCACTTCCAGCAGCGCGTCCAGCTTGACCGCGTCGATGCGGATGCTTTCTTCCTTGGCCGGCGCGGCGTGCGCGGCCTTTTCGTCGCGGCGCTCGACGCCGTCCCATTTCTTGCCGGGTGCCGCGTCGGCAGCCGGTGCGGCCGTGACGGCAGCCGCAGGCGCTGCCGGTTCGGCAACCGCAGCGGCGACAGCCACCGGACGCGTGTAGCTGCCCGGTGGCATCACCGCCTCGTACATGCCTTCCCAGTCCAGGCCATCGGCGGACGGGGCGGACGGCGCGGCGGCAGCCACCGCCACGGCGATTGGCGCGGCGGCAACGGGTGCCGGCGCCGCCTTGGCGGCCGGCTTGGCCGACGTTTCCTTGCCGTTGATGGCGTCCGTCAGGATCGCTTCCAGGTCGGCCGGCATCGGCCCCATGCTGTCAGGCGCGGCACCATTGTTCAGTTCGGCCAGCTGGTCGGCCACGAAGCCGGACGCCTGCAGCGCCGCCTCGATCGACAGCGGCGTGACGGGCGCGGCACCGGTGCGCAGCGCGTCGAACAGGTTCTCGGTCAGGTGGCAGGCCGACACCAGGGCGCCCAGGTTCATGAAGCCCGCGCCACCCTTGATGGTGTGGAACGAGCGGAACACGGCGTTCAGCGTTTCCTTGTTGTCCGGGTCGCGTTCGAGGCGCAGCAGGTGCTCCTCGACGTTGACCGCGAGGTCCATCGCCTCGACGACGAACTCCTTCAGCATATCGTCCATCAGAACCCCAGGTCGGCAAGCAGATCGTCCACATTGTCCTGGTTCAGCGCCACCGACGGGGCGGACGGACCGCTCATCAGCTCGGACTCCAGGGCCTCTTTCTGCGCAATCATTTCGCGCTTGTCGGCCGGTGCATTGTCTTTCAGCAGCTGGGCCAGTTCCGTTTCGACCGTCTTGGTGATGATCACGACCTTCTTGATCAGCTGGCCGGTGATGTCCTGGAAGTCCTGGGCCATCATGATTTCCAGCAGGCGCGCCTTCTCCGCCTCGGTGGCGGCCGACACGGCCTGCGCGAACGCGCGCGAGTCGCCGGCCAGCGCCTTGAATTCATCGATGCTCAGCTTGCCCTCGAACAGCGCGGCCCAGCGGTCTTCCATCGCCTTCGATTTCTTCGACAGCACGTCCTGCTCGGGCATGCCCTCGTCCAGCGTGTTCAGCACCTTGTTGGCGGCCTGCTCGGTCAGCGAGGCCACGTATTCCAGCCGGTCCTGCGCATCGACGATCTGCGACGATGCTTCCGTCAGCGCCTTGTCGTAGCCCAGTTCGCGCAGCGAGTCGTGCAGCAGGCGGACGATGCCGCCCAGCCGTTCGAACATCGTGCCGTCCTGCGGCGCATCGTCGGCGGCCGGCGCGGGGGCTGCGGCCGGCGCGGGGGCTGCGGCTGCGGGCGCAGGTGCAGCGGCTGCCGGTTCCGGAGCACGCGTCGAAGCGATCTCGTCGAACAGGCTTTCGAGGTCGTCCGCGGCGGCCGCGGCCGGCGCGGGGGCCGGGGCCGGTGCCGGGGCGGTGGTCGCGCGCTGCGCGGACACTTCCTCGAATAAGGCATCGAAATCATCTGCGGCGTCGGTCATATCCCTGCTTCTCCATAATCAATAAATTGCTTCCCGTCAACTGCCTGAAGTCCTGTCATGATGACGCTCGGCAATATTAACGCACTTCCGCGAGTGTAGCAGGCGCTCACCTGCTTGAACAATCTCGGCCGGCGCAAAAGATGTGCAGGGGCAGCAAAAGCTTCCCCTTTCTGTTGTATTTGGGTTCCCGGCGTTTGTCATAAACAAACATGATCCTGGAAGCAAGCTTGCGCCACGCTCATGGGTTTCTTGATAAATATCAAGTCTTTACAACCAGACAAGAGCAGTAATCCAGACTAGAATAGGAGTCTGGACCCTACTCTTCTTTCATCCAAAGGAGAAGACATGTATCGGAAAATTCTGATCACCACCGACGGCTCGGCCGTGTCGCGGATGACCGCCTGCGCCGGCGTTTCGTTTGCCCAGCAGATGGGCGCGCAGGTCCTGGCGCTGTTCGTCGCGCCCGAATATCAGTATCCGATCTACGTGGAGATCATCCCGCCCAGCTACCCGAGCGAAGAGGAGTACCGCGCCGCGATGCAGCGGGCCGGCCGCGATCACGTGCAGTCGATTGTCGATTCCTGCGCGAAAAAAGGCGTCCCGTGCGAGAGCATGACAGCGTTTTCGGAAAGCGCGGCCCTGAAGATCGTCGCCATCGCCGAGCAGAACGGCTGCGACCTGATCTTCATCGGCTCGCACGGCCGCAGCGGCTGGGGCCAGCTGCTGCTGGGCAGCGTCACCAACAAGGTGCTGTCCCATTCGAAGATCCCGGTGCTCGTGCATCGCCTGCTGAAAGAACCCCTGCCGGAGTGAACCGCCCCGCTGTCCGATGGTCCGTGACCATGGGTCATGTGCCAGTCGCAGCGCAATGCCTTAAGACAACATCGTTGCAAACGGCTCGGTTATAGTCGCAATACCGGAGATTTTTTACATCCACCCCATGATCAGAATTGTCATCGCCGACGACCACACCATCATGCGCGAAGGCCTCAAGCGCATTCTCGATGGCGCCCCCGATATCGACATCGTCGGCGAAGCGGTGGATGGGTTCGAGGTATTGCGGCATGTGCGCCAGGGCGGTTTCGACCTGCTGCTGCTCGACCTGTCGATGCCGGGCCGCAGCGGCGTCGACCTGATCCGCCAGATTCGCAGCGAAGCCCCCAAACTCAATATCCTGATCCTCACGATGCACGAGGAGGAACAATATGCCGTGCGCGCCATCCGCGCCGGCGCGCAGGGCTACCTGACCAAGGAAAGCGCCGGCACGCAGCTGGTGGGCGCGATCCGCAAGGTGGCATCGGGCCGCCCGTATATCAGTACCGAGGTGGCCGAGCAGCTGGCGCTCAATATCATGATGCCGAATGAAAGCCTGCTGCACAAACAGTTATCCGACCGCGAATTCGAGGTTTTCTCGCTGCTCGTTTCCGGTAAATCGATTACCGAAATCGCCAATAGCCTGCACCTGTCGGTAAAAACCGTCAGTACCCATAAAACGCGCATCATGCAAAAAATGGGGATGAGTTCACTGTCTGAAATGGTTCAATACGCAGTGGCGCATAAGCTGCTTTCGCCGTTTAAAACCTGATTCCGCGCCGGCCCGTCCCACGCCGGCCACATTCTCTTTCTCATTCTGCATTCCTGTTTTATCCGGCAAATTTGAGTAGGAATCCTCCTACAGGCTGCAGTGTGCTCCTACGCGCATATTCAGCGCTTGCCGATATCAATCGCTCCCCCTAGTTGGCATACTGAAACCATTCCAAATCAAGTTGCCGCATAGCCATGAGGGTTTGCAGGCGACACCATAAAAACCGGTAGTCGAATAAAACGCACAAAACGGTTTAAATCGGCGTCTTAAATCGGCAGTCCGAATTCAAATGACCTGAAACCAGGAGATCAGCATGCTCCCCACGCAAATGTCCGACATCCGCGCCGCTGCACCGGCCGCCCAATCGCCTGCCATGGAGGCTGGACGCCAGCGCCAGGGGCGCCTCTGGTCGAATTTGAAGGAAGTGTGCGACCTGCTGCACATTCCCGCCGCGTGCAGCGTCAATGCCGATGAACTGCTGTTCCAGCACGTCCAGTTCAAGACCGGCCAGCGCATCCACACGATCGGCCAGCCGTTCGACACGCTGTACATCGTTAACTCCGGCTTCCTGAAAACCGTGCTGATCGACGAATTCGGCAACGAACAGGTGCTGAGCTTCCCCATGAAGGGCGACATGCTGGGCGTCGACGGTATCCACAGCCGCCATTATTCGTCCGAAGCGGTCGCGCTGTCCGACTGCGACCTGATCCTGCTGCCGTTCAAGAAATTGACGGCACTGGGCCGCGTCCACCTGGAACTGGAAAACATGATGTACGGCGTGATGAGCCGCGAACTGGTGCGCGAGCAGGCCATGATCGGCATGCTCGGGGCGCTGAGCGCCGAAGCGCGCGTCGCCCGCTTCCTCGTCGCGCTGGCCGAACGCTTCGCCCAGATGGGCTACTCCAGCAAGCTGTTCAACCTGCGCATGACCCGCCACGAGATCGGCAGCTACCTGGGCCTGACCCTGGAGACGGTCAGCCGCACGCTGTCCGCCTTCAACGAGATCGGCCTGATCACCGTCGACCAGCGCACCATCGGCATCAAGGACGCCGATGCGCTGAAGACGCTGCGCCGCCTGCCGCCGTCCCGCTCGCGGGCCAAGTCGCCGGCCAACCGCAACAAGGCCGTTGCCGAAGCCGCCCCGGCAGCGCCTGTCCAGCCGCCGGTGCAACTGGTGGCGGCCGTCTGACACGACGGCGCCGAACCGCTTTACCTCACCCAGCTTGGGCCCGCTTCGGCGGGCCTTTTTTTGTGCCGCGGCAGGGGGCCGCGCGGTGCGCACGAAACAACTGTTTTTGGCGCGGCCGCTTTTCTGTTGTTCCGCCTGACATCGATGAAAAACTGCTTGCATTTCCGGCAGCACTGCCCAATAATGCAAATGCGAATCATTCTTATTTGAGGCGAAAACATGCAAACCCAAGCGAACCCATCCAAGCCAGTAGCTGCCACCCGGCAAACCCAGCCCGTCGCCGTGAAGCGCCTGACCACGGCCGGCCTGATGCAGGACCAGCGCGAAGTGGAAATCGAGCACGCCGGGCGCATCTATCGCCTGCGCATCACGCAACTGAACAAGCTGATCCTGACCGCCTGATCTCACCATCAAGCTTTCCAGCCTTCCCAGCCAGCCGTCGCCAGCTGCTTTCGTTCCGAGGAGAATTCGATGGCTATCGACCACACCGATCCGATCTACCTGGCACCTGCCGCAGGCGGGCAGCAGCCGGAGCTGATGCTCTCTGCCGTGCTGCACCTGATGTCCCATTACACGGCCGACGGCAAGGGCTGCGTCAAGCTCGCATCCGTCATCGAGCGCCACCTGAAGGCGCTGGCCTCGCTGCCCGGCCTGGCGCCGGTACTGGCCGCCACGTGCCAGCAGCTGTCCGAGCAGTGGGCGACGGTGGTCGAACAGACCTTGCCGCCCCAGCAGAAGAAGGACGACGGTTTCCTGTCCCGGCTGATGGCACGCGGCCGCCCTGCTCCCCAGGTGGCGTGACATGTGCGACAAACATGCCGTGATGGCATCCGCCGAAGCACACGAAGCACAGGCTTCGCGCCGGCGCCGCATCTGGGAACTGGGCCACACCTGCCACTGCCCGCTGATCGGCGTCTCGCTGCCGCTGGCGGTGCTGCGCAAGCTGGTCGGCAAGGTCACCGGCGGCAAGGTGCTGGCCGACGACTACGAGATCCACGTGGGCGCCGTCAGCGAATGCGGCACGCGCAACCGGCTGTCCGAAGCGCTGCAGAAGGAACTGGAACGCCGCTATGCCACCGTGATCCAGCGTTACCGCGCCGCCCGCACCACCGAGCAGGTGGCGGAGCTGTGGCGCAGCGCGGTGGCCGGCGGCGACGTCGCCGGCGCCTTCTGGGCCGGCCTCACGCATGCCCGCTGCGCACCGGAGCTGGAAGAGCGGATGTGCCGCGACCTGCACATGATCCAGCACCAGGCCGGCGCCTGCGCGCGGGCCGACATCCACCGCTTCAACGCCGTCGTCGAGGAAAATGCCCAGCTGACGCGCGAGCAGGCCCGCCTGCAGCAGAAAAGCGCGGCGATGCAGCTGGAACGCACGACCGAACAGGAGCGCCATGCGAGCGCGCTGATGCAGTTGCGTGCGCAACTTGTCAGCCGCGACAGCATGATCGACGGATTGCGGCAGGAACTGGAACAGCTGCGCCAGACGATTCCCGGCCTGCCGGAACGCGAACGCCTGCTGCAACGCCTGCAGCAGACGGACGAACGGGAGCGCGCGCTGCGCGAACAGGTTGCCGAGCTGCGCCGCGAACTGGCCACCGCCCCGGCAGCGGTCCGTGAAGAGGAGGTGCCGGCACCGCGGCCACCGGTCGAACACGTGATGCGCATGCCGGTGCGGCTGACCGAGCAGAGCATCCTGTGCGTGGGCGGCCGCAGCGGCAATGTGGCCACCTACCGCGCGCTGATCGAAGGTGCCGGCGCCCAGTTCGCCCACCACGACGGCGGCCTGGAAGACAACGCCAACAAGCTCGAAGCGAGCCTCGCCGCGGCCGACCTGGTCATCTGCCAGACGGGCTGCATCAGCCACAGCGCCTACTGGCGCGTGAAGGACTTCTGCAAGCGCACCGGCAAGCGCTGCGTGTACATCGACAACCCCAGCATCTCCAGCCTGCAGCGCGGGCTCGAGGAACTGACACCCTGACTCTCCGGGCAAACCACCCGTCCCGCATCCCACGGGACATTTCCAGCCCCGCTCAATGCGGGGCTTTTTTTGGCTCTGTCACCCGACGTTGTTGAATGATCTGCGGAAGCCGGCGCTGTTGATCAATGAAGCGATGCAGCCGGTTGCGGCACGATCGCCGCCAGCAGGAACTGCTCCGGCGTCGCGATGCTGTGTGTATCGAGCGAGCGGCGCCAGCCGAGATAGTTCGGCAAGTACCGGCTGGCCACACCACGAAACCGCGCCAGCCAGC
>DKJA01000096.1 GCA_002454505.1 Oxalobacteraceae bacterium UBA6704 | reverse complement strand
GGCATGCACCGGCGCACGCTGGCCCGCAAGCTGGAGAAGCAGCGGGTGAAGTGAAGGTTGGGGACTGTCCCTGCAAGGGACTGTCCCCGGGGTTGCAGTTTGCATGCACTCCGCTGAGGACAAAAACAACCCCGGGGACAGGCCCCTGCGGGGACAGTCCCCAGCGCTACCAGTCGGTTGTCATCAGGTTGTCACCATTGAGCAACATAAAACGATAATAGTCATAAGAAAATACACTTAAAAGCGAAAGCAAACGAAAGTTTCTTGTGCTTTCGTTTTGATTTCGATAACCTGAATTCATCTGTTCACCTACCGAGGGGTCTGGCCGATGAAACTCAGGAATGGAAACATGTTCACCCGTACGCTGCTGGTGGCAGCGATCGAACTGGCGCTGTACGGGCACGCATCCGCCCAGGAAGCCGTCGAGGCGGCATCCGTTGCAGCTCAAACTGACGCTGAAAAATCGAAAGAAAAAGAAAGTGCTTTCGGTGCCTCCACTGTCGTCGTCACCGGCACCCGCGCCAGCCTGGCGAAGTCGCGCGAACGCAAGCGCGACGCCACCATCGTCATGGACTCGATCACGGCCGAAGACCTGGGCCGCTTCCCGGACGATAACGTGGCCGACTCGCTGTCGCACATCTCCGGCATTTCCGTTACCCGCACGCACGGCGGCGAAGGCCAGTACGTCAACGTGCGCGGCCTCGGCCCCGCCTACAGCATCGTCACGCTGAACAACCGCATCCTCGCCACCGACGGCGACGGCCGCGAATTCGCCTTCGACGTGCTGCCGTCGGAAACCATCTCCGGCGCCGACGTGATGAAATCCGCCGACGCGTCGCAGCTGGAAGGCAGCATCGGCGGCGCCATCAACCTGCGCTCGGCCCGTCCGCTGGACACGCCCGGCTTCCGTTCCAACTGGCGCATCGAGAGCGACTACAACGACCTGTCCCGTAAATGGGGCGGCAAGATCTCCGGCGTCGTGAAAGACACGTTCGACAACAACCGCGTGGGCCTGCAACTGGGCGTCGTCTACGGCCGCAGCAAGACGCGTTCCGATACGCTGAACGAATTCTCGTACACGGTACTTCCCGGCAGCCTCGATGCGGGCGGCAATCCGGTGGCGTCCAGCGACGGGCGTGACCTGATCGCGCCATGCTGCTTCTCGTTCGGCACGCTGGAGCAGGAAAAAAAGCGCGCGGCCGTTTCCGGCGCGGTCGAATGGAAGCCGAACAAGGATGTGCGCATGGTGTTCGACGTGCTGGCCACGCGCCTCGACGCGCCGGCCTACGGCTACAACCAGGCCTATTTTGTCGACTACGCCGAGCAGCGCTGGTCCGACGTCGTCATCAAGGACAACCTGGTGCAGTCGATGACGATCCACGGTATCACGCCGGAGATCATCAACCGCACGGACAACCGCGTCGTCAACAGCGGGCAGGTGGGCTGGAACGGCGAATGGAAGGTCACCGACGACCTGAAGCTGACGGGCGACGTGTACCGCTCGAAGGCCAAGCGCAATTCGGGCGGCAAGAACAGCTGGGTGGTGGCCGGCATCCCGGGCGACCACACGGGTTACTACAGCGTGACGAACGGGCTGCCGAATATCCGCGTCACGCTGGAAGATGGCCGCGACCTGGCCGCCGCCAGCCCCACGCTGGGCAACAGCGACTATGCGCTGCACTGGGCCCAGCTGGACGGCACGAATATCGAGGACACCGTCGATGGCGCATCGATTGCCGGCAAACTGAAGCTCGATGTCGGCCCGCTGTCGTCGCTGCAGTTCGGCGTCAACAACACGAAACGTTCGAAGACGCGCGACACCGTCGACAACCTCGACAACGCCTGCAACTACTGCAATTACCAGTACACGTTTGCCGACCTGGGCGCCAATGTGATCAGCACGTTCACGCCGGCGCGGCTGATGCGCAACGCGGGCGGCAGCTACCCGGCCACGATGGCGCGGTTCGACATTCCCGCTTACTTCGCCTCGCTGAAGGCGCTGGACGGCAAGCCGGTCTACGACGCGCTGGGCAATCCGACGGGCGAAGTGTACGACTCGTCGAAGATGAACCCCGTGTTCAGCCCGACATCTTCCTACGATGTCACCGAAAAAACCTTCGCCACCTACCTGTCGGCGGACCTGAACGGCGACAACTGGTTCGGCAATGTGGGCGTGCGCTGGGTGCGCACCAGGACCAATTCGTCGAGCGCCGTGCGCAACGTGATCTCCGTGGTCGACCTGACGCCGAACGACCCGACGTCCAGCCCCACCGTCACGCGCAGCGAGCCGACGCCGGAAAACGTCAGCGGCAAGTACAGCAAGCTGCTGCCGTCGGCGAACTTCGGCTGGTGGATCCGCAGCGACCTGCTGGCCCGCGCCGCCGCATCGAAGGCGATGTCGCGCCCGTCGCTGGACCAGCTCGCGCCGCTGACGACGGACGGCTCCGTCAGCCGCATCTGGGAAGTCAATGTGCAGGGCGACGCCCACCTGAAACCGGTGGAAGCGAACCAGGGCGACCTGTCGCTGGAATGGTATTACAACCCCCGGTCGATGCTGACGGCCGCCGTCTACTACAAGAACATCAGCAATTTCGTCACGTATAAACGGGACGAGGGCGTCGACATCGGCGTGCCGGACCAGCTGTACGCGGTGATCCACCCGATCAACGGCGACGGTGCCCGCGTGCGCGGCCTGGAGCTGGGCCTGCAGCACCTGTTCACCAACGGCTTCGGCGTCAACTACAAGTACAGCTACACGAAAACGAAGACCAAGATCGACGGCGAGGATGCCGGCCCGCTGGAAGGCGTGCCCCGTTCCGCGCAATCGGCGGCGCTGCTGTATGAAGACGACAGGATCAATGCGCAGATCGCCATCGACTACACGGGCCGCAATATCGAAGTGCGCGATTCCTACGGCGGCCTGTCGAAAGTCGCCGAGCCGCTGCGCTGGGTGTCGGCATCCGTTGCCTACAACCTGACGAAAAGCGTGAGCGTGTTCATCGAGGGTAAAAACCTGTCGGATGCCGTCTACCGCGCCAACCTGGGCGGCCGCAGCGATGCGCTGGCCGGCTTCGAAACGTGGGGCCGCACCGTGACGCTGGGGGCCACCGTGAAGTTCTAGCGAGACGCTGAACTGTTAGAATGGCCGCGTCGAAATTCAAGCAAGAGACCGCGATGACCCAGGCCGACCGACTCCGCGTGGCGATGTTTTCCGCCCAGCCCTACGACCGCCGCTTTTTTGAAGAGGCCCTGGCAGAGCGGGCGGCGCCGCTCGACATCCATTACCACGACACGACGCTGGACATCGAGACGGCCGTGCTGGCGCAGGATTGCGCGGCCGTCTGCGTGTTCGTCAACGACGTGCTCGATGCCGCCGTACTGGAACGCCTGCACGGTCTCGGCGTACGCGCGATCCTGCTGCGCTGCGCCGGTTTCAACAACGTGGATCTGGCCGCGCTGGCCCGCCTCGGGATGTTTGCCGCGCGCGTTCCGGCGTATTCGCCGGAGGCCGTGGCCGAACATGCGCTGGCCATGATCCAGACGCTGAACCGGCATACGCACCGGGCGTGGGCGCGCGTCCGCGAAGGCAATTTTGCGCTCGATGGATTGCTGGGCTTTACGCTGCATGGCAAGACGGCCGGCGTGGTCGGTACCGGCAAGATCGGTCTTGCCACGGCGCGCATCCTGAAAGGCTTCGGTTGCCGCGTGCTGGGCCACGATCCTTTCCCGTCGCCGGATTTCGCCGCGCTGGGCAGCATGGTGCCGTTGGACGAACTGCTGGCGCAGTCGGACGTCGTCACGCTGCATTGCCCGCTGACGGAGGCCACACGCCACCTGATCAACCAGTCCACGCTTGGGCGGATGAAGCCGGGCGCGATGCTGGTCAATACCTCGCGCGGCGCGCTGATCGACACGCAGGCCGTCATCGAAGCGCTGAAAGCGCGCCATCTGGGCGCGCTGGCCATCGACGTGTATGAGCAGGAAAGCGCGCTGTTCTTCCGCGACCATTCGTCCGAGATCATTGCCGACGACGTGTTCGGCCGGCTGACCACGTTCCGGAACGTGCTGATCACGGGCCACCAGGGTTTCTTCACGGTGGAGGCGCTGCGCGAGATCGCCGCGATCACCTTCGACAATCTCGCCTGCTGGCAGGCCGGTTCGGCCTGCGCGAACGTGCTGCCGTCTTAGTGCGCCATCAGCAGCGGCACTGAAATCCCGTCCAGCAGCGCACGCGTGACGCCGCCGGCCACCCACTCGCGATAGCGGCTGTGGCCATAGGCGCCGGCCACCACGAGGTCGGCGTTGGCGTCCTTGGCGATGCCCAGCAGTGCGGGCCCCGCGCCGGCATCGCTGCGCTCGCGCACCACGTCCACCTTGACACCATGCCGGGCCAGATACAGCGCCAGGTCCGCGCCAGGCTGTTCGCCATGCCGGTCGTAGACGTCGTCATGGTCGATCACGGCCACCAGCACCGACGCGGCGCGGCGCAGCAGCGGCAGGGCGGCAGTGATCGCCCGCGTCGCTTCCATGCTGCCGTTCCAGCCGACGACGATGCTGCGGCCGACGGCCTCGTGGCCATAGTTTTCCGGCACCAGCAGCACGGGCCGCGTGCTGTGCAGCACCACGTATTCGGGCAGGTCGGTGCCCAGGCGGAAGCGCGAGCGGGCCGCCACGCCGCGGCTCAGCACGATCAGGTCGGCATAGCGCGATTCCAGCAGCAGCGCGTGTTCGGCATCGTCCTCGACGAGACGCTGCTCCCACGAATCCACGCCCAGCCTTTGCACTTTCTCGGCGAAGCCCTGCAGCGTGGCGCCGGCGCGCTCGCGCAGCAGCTCGAATTCGCCGTCCGGCAGCGCGGCCATCGGCGACGTGCCCAGCACGAGGAAATCGCGCTCCGAGATGCCGGTGACGGCCGACCCCACCAGGTGCCCCTCGTGTTCGCGGGCCAGCCAGGCCGCCACTGCCAGGCGGGACGCCAGCTGCGGGCCGTCGTCCACGTGCACCACGATCGTCTTGTACATGGCTTGCTCCTCTTGGAAAGGCCGCTCGGTGCGGCGGTAATCCAGTGTAGGAGGGGCGAACTGCCGCTGCCTTTGATTCAGGTCAAAAACGGCAGAAAAACGGAAGGGGAGGGTAGGCAAATGCCGACCCCGGTATTTACATCGAGTAAATCGCCTGCACCGTGAACGCCCGCGGCGCCATCGGCAGATCATGCGGAATCGACAGGCCCGGCGCCAGGCTCGGCTCGCGCACGTCGGCATCGAACAGATTGCGCACCGACGCCGTGAAATTCCAGCCGGGCCGGCCGTTGCGGGTGGCCAAGGTCAGGTCCACTGCCGTGTAGCTGCCCAGCGGCGCGCGCAGGTCGCCGGCGGCGCGCTTGCGTTCGCCCACCCAGTTCAGTTGCGAGCTGGCCATCAGGCCGTCGGCGAACTGCCAGTCGGCGCGGGCGTTGACGTGGTGGTGCGGCGCGTAGCCGGCATCCTGGTCGGTGGCCTTGTCCACCGAGCGCTGCCACGCGTAATTGCCCAGCAGGCGCAGGGCGCGGCTGGCGTTCCAGCTGCCTTCCAGTTCCAGTCCGTGGCCCACCTGGTCGCCCGTGTTGGCATAGGTGGCGCCCGTGTTCGGGATGCGGTTGGCGACGGTGCGGATGATGTCGCGCATATCGTAGCGGAACAGCGTCAGGTTCAGCTGCGCGTCGGCCTGCGCCTGCCAGGCAAACGCCAGCTCGACGGTGTTATTGGTTTCCGGCTTCAGGTTCGGGTTCCCCAACGCCACCGGATTGGTGATGCTGTAGCTTTCGTTGAACGAAGGCGCCCGGAAAGCGCGGCCGTACAGCAGTTTTGCCGTCAGGTCGAACGTTGCATCCCAGACGATGGCCACGCGCGGGTTGGTCGTGCCGCCGAAGTCGGAATACTGGTCGTGGCGCACGCCGGCCGTCACGTTCCAGTCCTTGGCCAGGCGCCACTCGTCCTGCAGGTAGACATAGTCGATGCGGCGGCGCTGCGGCAGGATGAACGGATCCGTATCGACGAAATCGATCACCGCCGGCAGCGGGATCGGCGCGCCGTTCGGCGCATAGTTGAAGTTGCGGCTTTCGTGGGTGCGGTACATGTCCAGGTCGTCGTGGCCGACGCCGATGCGCACGTGGTGGCCCGCCCAGCCGTTGTAGTCGGCCCAGGCCGACAGCCGGACGATGCGCTCCCATTCGTCCGGCCCGCCCACCATGCCATTGGTGAAGGTACCGGTCGGCAGTTTCGTGCCCGGCGGCAGCAGTACCAGGTCGGTGGGGAATTCCTGCGAATATTCCTGCGTGTTGACGGCCGCGCCGAGGCCCCAGTCGCGGCGCCACTGCGGATCGGCCCACGTCAGGCCGGCCGTGAAGCGCTCGCTGCGCTGCTTGCCGGTGGGGTCCAGCGCCGACGCGATGCCGGCACCCGTCCCCAGGTCGTCGCGCAGCTTGTAGCCGAAGCGGGCCTTCCACAGTTTATACGTCAGTTCCAGGTTGGCATCGGTGGCCGTGTAGCCCACGTTGACGGGCCCCGGCGCCAGGCTGGCATCGGTGCCGTACAAAAAATCGTTGCGGCTTTGCGCATCCGCCTCGATGATGCTGCGGAAGCCGTCGCTCTTGCCGTGGCGGACATAGGCGGCCACCTGCACGGGCCCCAGCGTGCCGCCGTGCTGCACCCAGCCGTCGCGGGTGTGGAACGAACCGGCACGGACACCGAACTCGGTACCCGGCGTGTCGGCGGCGGATTTGGTGATGATGTTGATGACGCCGGAAAACGCATCGGAGCCGTACAGCGCCGAGCCGGGCCCGCGCATCACCTCGATGCGGGCGATGTGCTCGACCGGGTAGCCGCCCCACAGATTGCCCTTGCTGCCGACAAAGGCGGTGGTCACCGGCACACCGTTCTGCAGCACCAGCAGTTGCGGCGTGAACTGGCTGACGATGCCGCGCACGGCGTATTGTGGCGTGTAATTGTTGGCACTGCGGTTCACGTGCAGGCCGGGAACGGTCTCCAGCACCTGATCGAGATCGGTGGCGCCCATCGCCGCGATGTCGGCCGCCGTGATGACGGTCGCCACGCCCGGCGCGCGGCGCAGCGTCATGCTGGTGCCCGTGGCGATGCTGACGCTGTCGCCGTCGCCGTAGACCAGGCTCAGCTCCTCTTCCTCCGTGGTCGGCTGGGCCGACGCCACGCCGGCGGGCAACGCGAACAGGGCGGCGATGCACAACGCGCCCGTGCTCAGGGTGAAACGGTGCGACGAATTCACGTAATCTGCTCCTTGACTGCGTCCGACTTGAGGCCTTGGTACCGTTATCACTTACCGCTGATCAACTACCAAATATTACCTCGGCATTGTAGCCGGAGCAACACGCGATGCACATAAATATCAGGTGGGGGTGCGGCGCGGTGGCCACGTCCTGTCCGGGACGCCAGAGTAGGCGACGCCATTGCACGGCGTCGGGAACGTGGTGCCCGCCGGCCGTTGCGCCGCATCGACCTGGCATGGCGGCATGCCGGCCAGGAAGGTGGGAATCCGTAACAGCTGGTATTCGCGGGCGGTCAGGCCCATGTCGGCGATCAGCGCCGCGTGCAGCGCCGCGTAGTTCATCCGCAGCTGCGGCCAGTGGGGCAGCAGGATCCGTTCCGTCGCATAGGCGGCGCGCAGATGCGGGCCCTGGTCGAGCCCCAGCCGCGCGGCAATGGCCAGCACGACGGGGTTGCGCTCGTCCGTCGAATTGATCGGGCGGCCGTAGCCGTAGATGTGCCGCTGGCGCGCCTCGGCCAGCACCATGGTCTCCAGGTCGCCGCCCCGCTCCTGCTCGATGACGGCCCGCTGCAGGAAATCGATGGCCCGCAAGCCGGCGCCGCCGCCATACACCTGCGCCTCGGACAGGGCCAGCCCGGCGACGATGCCCAGGTTGGCGCTGCTGCGCGTGCTGCCGGCCAGCGCCGCCACGCGGTTGTTCCACAGCCGCGCGTCCGGGTAGCTCGTGTTGACCCAGATGGCGTGCAGCAGTTCGATCTGGCCGGCCGCCAGCCGGCGGCCCGTGATGCCGAACACGTACAGGTCCACCCAGTCCAGATGGCGCAGGTCGCGGTGCAGGTCGTGGCCGCGGAACATGGCATGGCTGCCCGGATAGCAGGCGCCGACGCGGGTTCTCAGCCGGCCGGCGTAGCGGCGCAGCGTGTCCGGACCGCTCATGCTGTCTCCAGTTCGATCGAGTAGAAAGGAAAACGCTTGAAGCCGCCGGCCGACTGTTCCAGCGCATGGGCGGCCGCACCGGGCAGGCGCAGCAGCAGATACAGCATCTCGCCTTCGGCCGGCGTGTAGCCCAGGTCGAGGAAGACGGCGGCGGCCACGCCGGCGAACGATACCGGGCAGCCGGTCGCGGCGCGCACCTGCTCGACGTGATCGCGCAGCCAGCAGGCGTTGCCGCCGGCCCCGGCCACCGCCGCCAGCAGCTGGCGCACCGGCAGCGGCGTCGAGACGCCGTGCGGATCGCAGCCCGGCACGTGTTCGCGCTGCGGCCATGTCTCGATCGGGTGCTCGGCGCCGGTCCATGACTGCCAGGCGACGGGATCGCGGCCGCAGTGCAGCCACATCGTCATCGCATCGTGGACTTCGCGCGCGCCGCCGACGCGGCCGGCACCGACCGACAGCGCGGCGATCAGCGAGGCGGCAGCCGCCGAACCGCCGACCGCGCCGCACATCGCGGCATGCACGGACGGGTCGCGCGGCCCCGGATTGGCCAGCGCCACGGCCAGCGTTTCCAGCGCATGCAGCTGCACGGGTGCGGGCGGCTCGTCGCGCAGCAGCAGCGCCAGCATGTCGATCCAGCGGGCATTGCCGGCCAGTGTGCCGTACACGTCGTAGCCGCGGCACGAGGCGGTGCGGGCAACGAACGGATTGTCCGGCTCGGGTTCCTCGCGCCAGATGCGGGTGTGCACCAGGTCCAGCGGCGACGGTGCGTTGCCGGCCGTGGCCGCCGGTCCGTCCGCCGCTTCTCGGGTATCGCGCATGTCAGTTGCCTTCGTCCAGCAGCACGCGCAGGCGGCTGGCCATCGGCGGCACTTCCTCGCCGTCGATGTACACGTCCAGCAGGGTGGGGCCGGGGTGGTTGCAGATGGCGTGCATGTCCAGCGCCGCCAGGTCTTCCGGCGTCCGGATGGTGTGGGCATGGCCGCCCTGTGCGCGGGCCAGCATGGCGAAGTCCGTCGGCGGCAGCGCATAGCCGATCCGTTCGCCGCCGCCGAGGCGCTGGCCGTGCTTGACCATGCCCAGCGCCGCGTCGTTCAGGATGACGAACACCACGCACAGCTGCTCGGCCACCGCCACGGACAGTTCCTGGCCGCTCATCAGCATGCTGCCGTCGCCGGTGATGCAGACCACCGGTACGTCCGGATTCGCGGCGGCGGTACCGACGGCGGCACCGATCGCCCAGCCCATCGGCGCGAAATGGCAGGTCAGGCGCAGCCAGCCGCCCGTGCTGCGGCGCCGGCCCGCCGGCCGCGGCTCGTCGTGGCGGGCCTCGCCCGGCTGCAGGTAATGGGCGGCCCAGGCGACGCTGTTGCCGGCATCGGCCAGGAAGCGGGTGTTGGACGGGAAGCGGCGCGCCAGGTCGCGCATCAGCCGCTGCGGCTTGACGGGCGTGGCCTCGCTGTGGAACGCATCGGCCGAATCGACCAGCGCGTCCGGTTCCGGCCATGCAGCCACGGCATGGGGCCGGTGGGCGAACTGCGCCAGGCGGGCAAACACCGCCGCCAGGCTGCCGCGCAGGTGGCTGCGTGCCATCGGCGTGCGGGCCAGCGCCTCTTCCGATTCGTCGATGTGCACCAGGCGCGCGTTGAGCAGGCTGGCATTCCAGCCGCCCGTATTCCATTCGCCCATGCTGCAGCCGACGGCCAGGATCATGTCGACGGCCGGATCGGCCAGCGCCAGTTCGGCTGCCGCATGGCCGCCGAAACCGAACACGCCCCGGTACAGCGCATGCCGCGGGTCGACGAGGCCCTTGCCGTCCGGCGTCGTGACAAAGGTGGTGCCCGTGCGGGCGGCGAAGTGCAGGATGGCGTCGATGGCTTCGCCGCAGCCGCCGCCGATCAGCAGCACGGCCTTGCGGCCGGCCGCCAGCATCGTGGCGAGCCGGCCGATGGCCGCTTCGTCCACCAGTTCGGCGGGACGCAGCAGCGCATTCATGTCATAGGAAGGGGCAGCCTGCAGCGCCGGCGTGCGGAACACATCGACCGGCACGGACAGGTGCACCGGCCCGCGGGGCGAGCGCATTGCATGCTGCAATGCGGTAACCAGCTTCCATTCCAGCTGCATCGCATGCGATACCAGCGTGTTGTAGCGCGTGCAGGGGCGGAACATGGCCATCACGTCGATGCCGGTGCAGGCCGACTCCTGCAGGCCGTGGCGGCCGAACGAGGGCAGGGCCGGCTGGCCCGTGATGACCAGCAGCGGCACGTCGTTTCCATAGGACGTGGCCACCGCGGTCAGCATGTTCGTCGCGCCCGGTCCGGACGTGGCGACGCAGACGCCGATCTTGCCCGTCTCGCGGGCATAGCCGTCGGCCATGAACGCAGCGCCGGCCTCGTGCCGCGCCACGATGTGCGACAGGTTGCCCCCGCGCCGCAGGTTGCGCGCGATGGCGTTGTACAGCGGCTCGATCGCGCCGCCAGGCACGCCGAACACGTAATCGATGCCCAGTTGTTCCAGGTAGGCCACCAGCAGGTCGGCCTGGTCGAAGGGGCTGTCGGTGCTACTGGAGCGCGGGTTTTGGCCGATGAGCTGCTGCGGCGCGACGGTCAGGTCGAACATGCTGGAATCCTCTCGATGTGCGTAATCAGCTACGCGACACCCAGGGAGTCTGTAGCTTTATGGAAACGGTAATTGTTTAAGAGCAAGTTTGGTGCGGTGCGCAATTCTAACGCATTCTCACCAACATTGTTTACCAAGAATCAAAAAAATATTGAGGGGGATCAGCGGTGGGACGGGGACTGTCCCTGCGAAGCAAGGGACTGTCCCCTCTGTTGCGATTGACGTTGGCTCTGTCACCCGAACTTATTGAAACGGCCTGAACTTTCCTGCGGTTGCGTTGTCTGAACCATATCGACCAGCCGATATGGCCATCACCGACAACGGAGGCAGCCGTGAAAACACCGTCCTTCAACCAGTTCGTCGAACGCCTGCGCCGCCAGCTGGCGTGCCTGTCGCGCAAGCAGGTCGCCACGGTGCGCGACCTGGCCGCCGCCTTCGCAGCACACAGTCTGTGCCTGGATACGATCGAACAGCATGGCCGCGACCATCCCGGCTGCCCGCACTGTCACGGCACGTGCATCTACCGGCACGGCTACGCGTCAGGGCTGCAACGCTACCGCTGCCGGGACTGCTGCCGCACCTACAATGCACTGACCAACACGCCGCTGGCCCATCTGCGGCTGCGCGGCAAATGGCTGCCGTATCTCGCATGCATGCTCGATTCGCAGACCGTGCGCAAGGCAGCCGAGACGGTTGAGATTCACCGCAACACGAGTTTTCGGTGGCGGCACCGCTTTCTGCTGGGCGCGCAACAGCAACGGCCAGCGCAAGTACAGGGCATCGTCGAGGCGGACGAGACGTATCTGCTCGAATCGCAGAAGGGGTCACGCAATTTGACCCGGCCGGCGCGCCACCGGGGCGGCGTCGCCGACACGCGCGGTAACACGAAGCAGCACGACTGCATCCTCGTGGCCCGCGACCGGGCCGGCAATACGCTGGACTGGGTCACCGGCCGTGGGCCGGTATCGGCGTACCAGGCCGGCCGCTGCCTGCGCCCCGTGCTGGCACGGGATGCCGTGCTGGTCACCGATGGCGCCATGGCGTACCGGAGGTTCACGCAGGATGCCGGTATTGCCCACAAGCCGCTCAATCAGCGGGCCGGCGTGCGCAGTGATGGGCCTTATCACCTGCAGAACGTCAACGGCTATCACAGCCGCTTCAAGGGCTGGCTGGCGCGTTTCCGCGGTGTGGCCAGCCGTTATCTGCAGAACTATCTCGGCTGGCGCCGCGCGCTCGATACACACAGAATCGGAACGCCGGAGCAATTTCTGCTGGCGGCGATCGTGCCGCAACCGGTTGTATCGCTTCATGATCACCGGCGCAGGCTCCCGCAGATCATTCAACAATGTTGGGTGACAGAGCCTTGACGTTGCCTGATCATCCAGTAAAGTCAAATGCAACCGAAGGGACAGTCCCGTGCCGGGACAGTCCCCGGCCTCAGGCGCGCCTGGCGCGCGGATTCTCGCGGTCGGCGACCAGCTGCGCGAACTGCGCGGCCGGCACGGGAGGGCTCAGCAGGTAGCCCTGCATCAGGTCGCAGCCGCGGGCCTGCAGGAAGCGCAGCTGGGCCTCCGTTTCCACGCCTTCGGCCACCACTTCCAGCCGCAGGCTGTGGGCCAGCGCCAGGATGGCGGTGACGATCGCCGCGTCGTCGGCGTCCTGCGGCACGTCGCGGACGAACGAACGGTCGATCTTGATGATGTCGACGGGGAAGCGCTTCAGGTAGGACAGCGACGAATAGCCGGTGCCGAAATCGTCGACGGACAGCCGCACGCCCAGGTCGCGCAAGGCATGCAGCGCGGCCAGCGTGTCCTGGGCGTTTTCCATCAGCGTGCTCTCGGTGATTTCCAGCTCCAGCAGGTCGGCCGGCAGGCCCGTCTCGCGCAGCACCTCCTGCACCGTGTCGGCGAAGCCCCGCTGCAGCAGCTGGCGCACGGACAGGTTGACGGCCACGCGCAGCGGCGGCAGCCCGTCGGCGATCCATTGCTGCAGCTGGGCGCAGGCGGTCTTCAGCACCCAGTGGCCCAGCGGATTGATCAGGCCCGTCTCTTCGGCCAGCGGAATGAATTCGGCGGGCGGCACCATGCCCCGCGTCGGGTGGCGCCAGCGCACCAGCGCTTCCATGCCGATGATGCGGCCGCCGTCGACGGTGGCCTGCGGCTGGTAGAACACTTCCAGCTGGTCCTGTTCCAGCGCGCGCCGCAGGTCGCTTTCCAGCCGCACGTGTTCAGAGATCGACTGTTCCATCGACGGTTCGTAGAACTTGAAGCCCGTGTTGGTGCGCTTGGCGCGGTACATCGCGCTGTCGGCATGCTTAACCAGCGTGGCCACATCCGTGCCGTCGTGCGGGTACATCGCGATGCCCACGCTGCTGGTGACGAAAATATCGTGCCCGTCGATCTGGAACGGGCTTTCCAGCGCGTGGCAGATCGCGTGGGCGGCCGAGGCGGCGCCGGCCGGGCCATCCAGGTCGCCCAGCACGACGGTGAATTCGTCGCCGCCCAGCCGCGCCACGGCATCCACGTTGCGCACGCTGTGCCGCACGCGCTGCGCGACGGCCACCAGCAGCCGGTCGCCCACGTCGTGGCCCAGGTTGTCGTTGACGTACTTGAAGCGGTCCAGGTCCATGAACAGCACGGCCAGCTGGTTCTCCTGTTGCGCCGCGTGGGCGATGCCCTGCGCCAGCAGCTCGAAGAACAGCGTGCGGTTCGGCAGTCCCGTCAGCAGGTCGTTGTAGGCCAGGTGGCGGATGCGCTTCTCGGCGCGGTTCGCCTCGATGATGCGGCGCACGCGCTGCGACAGCACGGCATAGTGGATCGGCTTCGGAATGTAGTCGGACGCGCCGGCGGCAAACGCCCGTTCGACCGAGCTGTTGTCCTGCAGCGCCGTGATCATCAGCACGGGAATCGCGCGGCCGCCCGGCAGGTCCTGCAGCTTCGCGCAGGCGGTGAAGCCGTCCATGACCGGCATCACGGCATCCATCAGGATGACGTCCGGCTGGCATCTCGGCAGCATCGCCAGCGCCTGCGCGCCGTCGGCCGCTTCCTCGACGAGGAAGCCGTCGCGCTGCAGCGTGTGGCGCAGCGTGGTGCGCGTGCTGCGGTCGTCGTCGACGATCAGCACGTGGGCCTGTTCCATCGCGGGCGCGGCGCCATCCGCATGGGGTGCGTCGACTTCCGCATGCAGCAGCGCCGCCACGGCCGCATGGGCGGCGGCCAGCGGCGCCAGCAGCGGTGCGATCGCATCGAGCCGGCCGGCGATGGCGAACTGCTCGACTTCCTGCGCCAGCGCGGCGAGCGTGGTGGCCCCCAGATTGCCCGCGGCGCCTTTCAGCGCATGGGCGCGCGAGCGGGCCGTCGGCGTATCGCCGGCATGCACCGCATGCGACAACTCGGCGAGATACACCGGCGCATCTTCGAGGAAGGGCGCCACGGCGTGCGGCAGCGCCGGGCCGAGGATGTCGCGCAGCTTGTCGAACACGGCGCGGTCGATGGTGCCGTCGCCATCCGGTGCCGGCGCGGTCTCCGGCGGCAGCACCGGCAGCGTGCGCGCATCGGCATCGCCCTGCGGCAGCCACCGTTCCAGCTTGTGGCGCAGTTCCACCAGCGTGATCGGCTTGGCCAGGTAATCGTCCATGCCGGCGGCCAGGCATTTTTCCGCGTCGCCGCGCTGCGTATTGGCGGTCATCGCGACCACCGGTGTGTGGCGGCCCAGCGGCTGTTCGAGCGCGCGGATCTGGGCGGTGGCATCGTAGCCATCGAGTTCCGGCATGCTGCAATCCATCAGGATCAGGTCGAAGCGGTTGCGCTGCGCCTGCACGGCGGCCACGGCTTCGCGCCCGTTCGAGGCGAACTCGCACACGCAGCCGTGCAGCGACAGCATGCCGGCGGCGACCATCTGGTTGGTGCGGTTGTCCTCGGCGACCAGCACACGGTACGGCGCCGTCGGCGGGGGCAGGGCGGGTGTCAGGTCCTCCAGCGCAAGTTCCGGCTGCAGCTGGGCCGCCTTGCAGCGGATCGTGAACACGAACGACGTGCCTTCCCCCGGCGCGCTGGTGACGCCGATCTCGCCGCCCATCAGCGTGGTCAGCTGGCGGCTGATGGCCAGGCCCAGGCCGGTGCCGCCGTAGCGGCGCGTCGTCGATGGGTCGGGCTGCACATACGATTCGAACAGCAGGCGCTGCACTTCCTCGCTCATGCCGATGCCCGTGTCGCGCACCTCGAAGCGCAGCGTGTCGGCATCCGGCATGTCCACCTGCACGGTGACCGCGCCGTGCTCGGTGAACTTGACGGCATTGCCCAGCAGGTTGATGAGGATCTGGCGCAGCCGCAGCGCGTCGGCGTGGATGGCGCCCGGCACGCCCGGCGCCAGGTCGAAGCCGATCGCCACGCCTTTCTGCTGCGCGGCGCGGGCCACCAGCTCGATGGTTTCCGCCAGCAGCCGGGCCAGCTCGAAATCGGACTCCTGCAGCGCCACCTTGCCCGCTTCCATTTTCGAGAAGTCGAGAATATTGTTGATCAGTTCGATCAGCGTGCGCGACGCGTTCCACGCCACGTCCACGCATTCCTGCTGGCGCGCCGTCAGCTGCATTTCGCGCAGCATGTCCAGCATGCCGACCACGCCGTTCAGCGGCGTGCGCACCTCGTGGCTCACGGTGGCGGCAAACTGCGCCTTCAACTGCGCCGTGTTGACGGCCGCGTCGCGCGATTCCTTCAGCTCTTCCTCGCGCTGTTCCAGCACCGTCATCATCTGGTTGAAGGCATGCGCCATGTCGATCAGTTCGCGCGGGCCGGCCGCGTCGGCGCGCAGCTTCGCCTCGCCGGCGCGGGCCCGCCGCATCAGGTTCGACAGCGCCTGCAGCGGCCGGGTCATGCGCAGCGTCAGCATGCGCACCAGCGCCAGCAGGATCACCGCGAACGACAGCGTGACGGCCAGGTTCCCCACCAGCAGCGACCAGGTGAGGCGGTTCAGCGTGCCCTTGCCGACCTGCACGTGGACATAGCCCAGCAGCTGCGGCTTGCGGTCCTGCATGTCGAACGGCGACGCTTCCGCCTGGCCGCCCAGCACGGGCGCGGCGAACAGCCACGCATCGCCGTTTTCGGCCAGCAGCACGGCGCGCGGCGGCGCCTCGCCCGGCTGCGGCGGCAGCAGCCATTTGCCGCCGTGGGCCTGGGTCAGCAGCACGCGGTGCTTCGCATCGGTGATCTGCACGCCCGTCACGTCGGGAAAGGCAAGCGTGCTGCCGACGACGTCGCGGGCGTTTTCCGGCGAATGAAACAGCAGCGCCAGCGTGCTCTGGCGGGCAAACGTCTCGGCGATGCGCTGGCCCTGCACGATGAAGTAATCCTGCAGCCGCGAGCTGGCCTGCATCGAATTCATCAGCGAGGAGAACAGCGCGAGTCCCAGGATCGCCACCGAGGCGATGACGGTCAGTTGCCGGCCGAAGCCTGTGCGGCGCAGATAGTTATCGAACATGCTGGCAGAGGCGCTTGGTCATGACTGGCGGCGGCGTCAGGGTTGGGGGAACACGAAGTCGAAGTTGCGCTGCTGCTGGTAACCCAGCTGCAGCCCGACGTGGCTGGCGGTACGGACATTGATCGCCGTCTGCAAGGTGCGCGACGGCGCCAGGCTGGCGCGGCGGGCGGCGCCGTTCAGCATGCCCAGCGCGGAGGTGGCCAGCGTGCGGCCGGTTTCCACATTGTTCGGCACCATCGCGAACAGCGCGCCTTTCTTCACGTGCTGGACGTTCGACGAGAACAGCGGCACGCCGTTGTTCCACGTCTCGCGCAGCACCAGCGGCAGGATCGTGCTTTCCTCGACGGTGGTGCTGTCGTGCGGCAGCCAGACGGCATCGCGGCGGCCGTCGGCGGCGCCGATCAGCGCCGGATACAGCTGGGCGGCGCGGGCCATGTCGCCGGCCACGTAGGCGGCCAGTTCCAGGCCCTGGGCGCGCGCCGCCTCGCGGGCCAGCCGGATCAGCCAGTCGCTGTTCTTCGGGTTGTAGACGACGATCACGCGTTTCAGCTCCGGCAGCAGCGCATGCAGCCGGGCGAACAGCAGCGCCGGGTCGGGCGTCAGGCTGATGCCGGCGACGTTGTCGCTGTCCGACAGCAGCAGCACGCCGCCCACCAGCACATTGATGTCGCGGTCCAGCGCCGCCGTCGCGGCCAGGCCCTGCCGGCCCAGCGCGATGACGACTCTGGTGCCGTTCTGCCTGAGCATCGCGTTCAGTTCGGCCCCATCGAGCCTGGCATCGACGGGATAGCTGCGCACGGTCAGGCCGGTGCGTTCCTCGATGCCCTGGATCATGCTGGTGAAGGCGGCGCGGAACGGCTGCGCGACATTCGGGTACAGCACCGCGATGGTGCCGCCCTTGCCGATCGAAGCCCGCAGTTCGGGGCGTTTGAGCTGGTCTTCCAGCTGGGCCATGGTCACCGGCCGCACGTCGGCCGGCCATGTCAGCGTGGCGATGCCGCCGTCGATCCGCTCGAACAGCGCGCCCACCGTGTCGCGCGCGAGCGCCGCTTCGCCCGGCAGATCGATCGTCGGCGAGGCCAGCACCTGCGTGCAGAAACATGCAAAAGCAACAGCGGCGCGCCCGGCCACGCGCCGGAATCGGGTACGAATTCGGGTACGGATCATCAATGTCTTTCAACGCAGGCCGAGGTCGGCCTGTCGGTCTCACCTACCTAGTATATGCGCAGCAACAACTGACAAGAAATAAATTTATTGGTGGCATTAAAATACACGGTTTCAGGGGAAGACTGCGTCGAAGTGGTGTTGCTCAATGTTCACACCTAAACCAATATGGCCGGCCGTCCGGGTGTTGAAGGCCACCCTGACCGCTCGCAACGGTTGCAGGCCGGGACGCGCCGCTTCGCCGCCCGCCGGCGCCTGGGCCAGCACGGCCAGATCGCGGCCGAGGCCGGCGTTGTCGGGATACAGGGCGAACAGCGCGCCTTTCTTGACGTGCAGCATGCTGCTGGAGAACAGCGGCACGCTCCGGTTCCACGATTCGCGCAGCACGAGGGGCAGCACGGTGGCCTCATCGACGGTGACGGCATCCTGCGGCAGCCAGACGGCATCGCGGCGCCCGTCGGCACCGGCAAATGCCGCTTCGTAGCGGCGCACGGCTTCGGCCAGGTCGTGCGCTTCCAGCGCCACCAGTTCCAGCCCGTGGCTGCGGGCGGCGTCGCGGGCCAGCTTCACGGCGGCCTGGCTGTGCTGCGGACTGTAGACGACGATGACGCGCTTCACGCCCGGCACGAGCGTTTTCAGCCAGTCGAACAATAGCGAGGGATCCGGCATCAGGCCGATGCCGCGCCAACGGTCCTGCTCGGGCAGCGACGTGATGCCGCCGACGACGATGCCGATGCCGTCCAGTCCGCTGGCGGTTTTCAGCCCCTGCCGGCCCAGCGCGATGACGGTGCGTGCGCCGGCGCGGCGCAGCGAGGCCTGCAGTTCGGCCGCCTCCTGGCCGGCATCGACCGGAATGGCCAGCACCTTGCCGCGCGCCTGCTGTTCGATGCCGCCGACGATTTCCGCGAAGACCTTGCGGTAAGGCTCGCCGATGTCGGGATACAGCACGGCCACCGGCTCGCCATGGGGCGCCGCCGCGGACGCAACGGTACCGGCCAGCAGGGCCGGCAGCAGTGACAATCGCATGCGGTGGAGGGCGTCGAGTATCAAGAAGGCAATCTTACTGTACTTGCCGGAATATTGCGCAAGTGTATCCCGGTCGGGGAGTCCTGGATACCGTCTTTCGGGGAGGGCCATGGCCTGCCGCGTGCAGGATTCGCCGGGGCGCGCTAGAGTAGGGGTTGACTTTCAACAGGAGGCAGCATGCACATCGATCTCACCGGCAAGACCGCCATCGTTACCGGCTCCACCCGCGGCATCGGCTATGCCATCGCGCAGGGACTGGCCCGCGCCGGCGCTGCCGTCGTCGTCACCGGCCGCAAGCAGGCCGACGTGGACGCCGCACTGGCCCGGCTGCGTGCCGACGTGCCGGGCACCCGGGTGCGCGGCCACGCCGTGGACCTGGGCAATGCGGCCGGCTTCGCACAGCTGCACGCCGCGGAACCGGCATGCGACATCCTCGTCAACAATGTCGGCATCTTCGGCCCGCAGCCGTTTGCCGAGATCCCGGACGAGGAATGGACCCGCTTCTTCGAAGTGAACGTGATGTCCGGCGTGCGCGCCAGCCGCGCCTGGCTGCCGGGCATGCAGGCGAAGAACTGGGGCCGCATCGTGTTCATCTCGTCCGAATCGGCGATCAATATCCCTGCCGACATGATCCATTACGGTTTCACCAAGACGGCCAATATCGCCGTCGCCCGCGGGCTGGCGAAAAGCCTGGCCGGCACGGGCATCACCGTCAATTCCGTGCTGCCGGGGCCGACGCTGTCGGAAGGCGTGCAGGACATGGTGGCGCCCGGCGAGAGCGTCGAGGTGGCGCTGGAAAAGGCCAACGCCTTCGTGCGCGAGCACCGCGCCAGCTCGATCCTGCAGCGGGTGGCGCTGCCGGAGGAGGTGGCCAATATGGTGGTCTACGTCTGCTCGCCGCAGGCTTCGGCCACCACCGGCGCGGCGCTGCGCGTGGATGGCGGCACCGCCGACACCATCTGAGCGGGGAGACGACATGACAGAGAATAATGCCCATAGCGAAGCCCTGCGCGCGCTGTCGACGAGCGCCCGGCACGTGCACAAGGCCATGCTGGATGTGGAGACGCAGTATTTCGGCGCCGTCGGCGGCGTGCTGGAGCACCTGCAGCTGGTGACGACCCACCCGCACTTCGCATGGCTGCTGAAACTGTCCGGCCTGATGGCGGACCTGGACGAACGGCTGGACGACAAGGAGCAGCCGGTCGATGCCGGCGTGGCGGCCAGCTATCGCACGGCGTTCGAACAGCTGGTCGGTCCGCGGCCGGCCATCGACGAGGATTTCCGCAAGCGCTACCTGGCGCTGCTGCAGGATGCGCCGGAAGTGGCGATGGCGCATGGCGTGCTGCGGCAGGCGCTGGGCCGGTTGCCGCAGGCTTCCTGAACGACGGCGCCACCAAAGGAAAATGCCGGGCAAGCCCGGCATTTTTATCATGGACCCTGTGCGGGCCTGATCAGTTTTTTACCAGCCGATATCGTGCAGCAGCGGCAGCGACAGGTCGCGTGGCGGCTCCACTTCATGCGACAGGTCGCTGTTGATCGACGGTTCCATCAGCTGGTTCGGACGGGCTGCGGTCGTGTAGTGCGACACCGACGAACCCGGTGCGAACGTGGTTGGCGTGTACAGCAGGATGCGCTTCTGGTTGTCGGTACCGGCCAGGCGGGTCGGATCGGCCTTGAAGGTCACCACGACGCCGGACGCAGTGCGCGAACGGGTCAGCAGCTGGGTACGCAGCGCATTGCCGTCGGCCTGCGTCAGGCGCACGGACGGGATCGTCACGGCAGGATCGACGCCGCTCATGCCGGCCGGATCGCCAGGTGCGTTGTCCGCAACCACCATGCCGATGGCGCCGGCGGCCTGCACATTGGCCGCCTTGATGACGAACGAGCACACGCCGCGGTCGACCAGGGCCACATTGCCCTTGACGGCCTTGGCATTGGCTGCCGACAGCGGTTCGCAGGCGATGCCGGTACCGTTCGCTTCCACGACCGGCATCAGCTGGCCGCTGACCGTGCTGGAACCGACGACGGCGCCGAAGCTCGCTTCGCCGAAGGCCTTGTCGCCGGCAGCCGGACCGGCGGCAGGGCCGCTGACGTTGACGACGCCCAGCGTGCCCAGTGCGGCATCGGTGGCGGCGTTGACGTTCGGACCGTCCCACGACAGGCCGTCGCCGCTGACGGCGGCCGCCACGCGCTGTTCTTCGGTCAGGTCGATCCACTTCTTGTTCAGGCGGTTATCCGTCATGAAGTGATCCCAGATCGATGGCTGGCCTTCGATTTCCTCGCCGGTGGTCTCGTCGCTGAAGCTCTGGAAGCCCAGGCCGTGGCCCATTTCGTGCAGCAGCACGGTGACGAAGTCGATCTTGCTGCCGGCTGCCGCATCCAGACCCAGGTAGAAGCCGGAGTCGGGCATGCAGTTGGCGGCCAGGCCCAGGCGCGAGTTGAAGCGGGCGCGGATGTCGGGGGTGGCCGACTGGCGCACGCCGGACAGTTTATTGGCCAGTGCGGACGGGTACCAGGTGTTGGCTTTCGGCGCGTTCGGGAAATCGGAGAAGATTTCCTGCGTGCCGGCCGAGCCCAGCACGGCGCTGGAGGCCGTGCAGGTCAGCGGTTCGAAGCTGGCCTGGATGGTGATCGGCACCGTGCTGTCCAGCTTCGCGCCCCAGATATTGGCGGCGTAGGTGAACGCGATCAGGCGCTGCTGGCCCAGCGTGGTGCCGGTGTTGCCGCCGACCGGCGTGGCCGGCGTCGGGTCGTTGAAGCCGATGCCGGCGGCATTGGCGTTGACGATCTGGATCGGGGCGGCGGCCTGCGCGGCACCCATTGCGCCCAGCGCCAGGGCGATCGCGGCGGTCAGGGACTTCATGTTATTGCGCTTCATTGTTGCGCTCCTTGGCTTGCGCGGTACGCGGATTGTCCAGTGCCGCCGTAGCAGCTTTGTCGCCGACGGCTTCGGCATGGTTCAGCGAGCCATCCGCATTGCGGCTGACGACGGCGTACACGGCGCGGTCGGCCACGTTCAGCACCTTGGTGCCGTTCGACTTGACCAGCACTTTCGATGCCGGCTGCACGCCGCGGGTGACTTGCGCCTCGCGGACGGCTTGCGGCACCAGCGCCTTGTACTCGGCAGCGGTGGCGGCGCGCAACTGGCCGGTTTCGGCGTCGCGCACCACGACCAGGCCCTGGTCCTGGGCTTTTTGCGGCTGGGCAGCGATGGCGCCCGTGGACATGCCCAGTGCGGCCAGCGCCAGGCCGGCACCGGTGGCGGCGCGGCGGTTGCGGCGGGCGGCGAAGCCCACGCCAACCAGGCCCAGGCCCAGCATCAGCCAGGTCGACGGTTCCGGCACCGCGGCGATGGCCACGCTGTCGATGCCGATGTAGTTGGCGGTGTCATAGCTGCCGGCGTAATGGAAAGCGAAGCGGCCCGTGCCCGTGCCGGTGATCTCGGCCGTGTACTGGGTCCAGCCGTCGGCGTAGCTGGCGCTGTCGATCGACAGCAGCGTCGTCGTGAAGCCGGAGGCGGCGGTGCCGCTGCCGGCGCCGAACAGCACTTCCAGCGTGTCCGCGTAACCTGTTTCGGCGGTACGCGTGTAGAACGTCAGGCGGGTGGCGCCGGAGAGGGCGATTTCCGGCGTGATCAGCCAGTTGTCGAAGCTGCCGGTCGATTCGCCGGTCACGTAGTTACTGCCGATATAGGACGACGCGGCACCGGCATAGGCGCCGAAGATGCCGGAGTTGCCCTGGAACCAGGACGATGCGGCGCTGCCGTTCAGGGTCCAGCCGCTCAGCGTGGTCACGTCGTCGAAGCCCTCGGTGAGGGAGACGACCGGCGTTTCTGCATGGGCCGCTGCCGATAGTGTCAGCGCAGCCGAGGCAAAAAGAGTAAGGAACGTTTTCATTGGTTCGCTTTCCATTTACGGATGTGGGAGGAGGCAAAAGTTTTGCAAATTGCAACATGAGTATAGAACCAATAACTGTCGCGTTGAGAGGGAGATTCTTACAATTGGCGATGTTTTTTTGATTCGTATCGAAACTGCAACGATATTGTCATTTCCTAAATGCAAGCCGAGGATTCATGCGGGTTTGCGGCGTGGCGCCGATGCGACATGGAGCAGCTCGCACGATACAATTGACTGTGCCGGCAAACTGTGATGTGTAAGCAGATGTAAATAGTGTTACGGTGCCAGCGCGGCGGGGGCCGCCTTTTGCCGGGGCGGCGAAGGGCGGTACAATGCTGCCTTTACCTGCCCTTTCCCGCCCACGTGTCGAGCCGCCAACTGTACCTTCGCCTGCTGCAGCAATTCCGTCCCTATACCGGCGTGCTGCTGGCCACCCTGCTGGCGGTGGGCGTTGCGTCGCTGACGGACGTGCTGCTGATCGGCCAGCTGAAGAATGTCATCGATGCGCTGAACCCGCACGGCATCGTGCCGGGCACGGAAGCTGCCGGCGGCGTGCTGGCGACGGTGAAGGGCTGGATCGACCGGATCCTGCCCGTCGATGCGAGCGCGGCGGCACTGTGGACGATCCCCGCCATCATCATGGCGCTGGCCGTGATGCGCATGGTCAGCAGCTTCTTCGGCGACTACGGCGCCGCCTGGCTCAGCAACCGCGTGCAGGCCGACTTGCGCGGCCGGATGTTCGCCCGCATCCTGCGCTTGCCGAACGGCTATTTCGACCAGTCGTCCACCGGCACCACGCTGTCGCGCGTGACGTTCGATGCCAACCAGGTGTCGCAGGCCGGCCTGAACGTGCTCAACGTGGCCGTGCGCGACTCGGTGGCAACGGTCGGCTACCTGATCTCGCTGTTCGTGCTGGACTGGCAGCTGGCCGTGTTCTGCCTGGGCCTGCTGCCGCTGGTGGCCGGCGTCGTCATCTTCGCCGGCCGTCGGCTGCGCCGGCTGTCGGAAAGCGCCCAGCAGGCGATGGGCGAACTGACCCGCGTGCTGGACGAGAGCATCGGCGGCCAGCGCGTCGTCAAGATCTTCGGCGGCCAGCAGTACGAACAGCACCGCTTCGACGACGTCGTCAAGCTGAACCGCCACCTGGCCGTCAAGCACGCGGCGACGGCGGCGATGAACTCCGGGATCATCATGCTGCTGGTGGGCGCCACGCTGTCGGCGGTGATTTATTTCGCGATGCTGCGCGCGCAGGCCGGCGCGCTGTCGGCCGGCGCGTTCGTGTCGTTCATCGGCGCGCTGATGGCGATGCAGTCGCCGATCAAGAACCTCACCAAGATCAACGAGCCGCTGCAGCGGGGGCTGGCGGCGGCGAAATCCGTGTTCGACCTGATCGACTCGCCGGTGGAAACGGACGACGGCAAGCGGCCGCTGGCCCGTGCCACCGGCCACATCGTGCTCGATGCGGTCGGCTTCCAGTACAACGTCGACGATGCCGATGCGGCACCGGCGCTGCGCGGCGTGTCGCTGGACATCGCGGCCGGCGAATCGGTGGCCCTCGTCGGCGGCTCGGGCAGCGGCAAGACGACGCTGGCCAGCCTGCTGCCCCGCTTCTACGACGTGGGCAGCGGCCGCATCCTGCTCGACGGGGCCGACATCCGCGACTACCGGCTGGCCGACCTGCGCGCCCAGATCGCGCTGGTCAGCCAGGACGTGGTGCTGTTCAACGACACGCTGGCCGCCAACATCGCCTACGGCGACCCGGCGCCGGACATGGAACGCATCGAAGCGGCCGCGCGGGCGGCCTACGCGCACGAATTCATCGAACGCCAGCCGCAGGGCTACCTGACGGAAGTGGGCGAGAACGGGCTGCGGCTGTCGGGCGGCCAGCGCCAGCGGCTGGCGATCGCCCGCGCGCTGTACAAGGACGCGCCGATCCTGATCCTCGACGAAGCCACCAGCGCACTGGACACCGAGTCGGAGCGCCAGGTGCAGGCGGCGCTGGAGCGGCTGATGAAGGGCCGCACCACGGTCGTCATCGCGCACCGGCTGTCGACCATCGAGAACGCCGACCGCATCGTCGTCATGAGCAACGGCGCGATCGCCGAAAGCGGCACGCACGAGGCGCTGCTGGCGCAGGGCGGCTCTTATGCGCGGCTGTATCAGACGCAGAAGCAGCTGACGTAGGGAGGTTGGGGACTGTCCCCAAAGGGGCCTGTCCCCGGGGTTGTAGTT
>DKJA01000097.1 GCA_002454505.1 Oxalobacteraceae bacterium UBA6704 | reverse complement strand
GCCAGCCGGTACTTGCCGAACTATCTCGGCTGGCGCCGCGCGCTCGATACACACAGCATCGCGACGCCGGAGCAGTTTCTGGTGGCGGCAATCGTGCCGCAACCGGCTGCATCGCTTCATTGATCACCGGCGCAGCCCCTTCACAGATCATTCAACAACGTCGGGTGACAGAGCCTTTGCATTCGATGCTATAGTGGCACGAATTGGGAACGTTTCCAATTCCATGGACGCACCGGCAGCCGGTGCGCCCCGAACCGGTCGACAGAGCCGATGGACCGCTGCCGCGGTCGCCAACGAGGAGACAAATCAGTGAACAGGACATCGCTCATCGCGCTGTTGACCGCCTGCGTGTTCAGTGCGCAGGCCGCAGAAATCACCGCCGTACAGGCCTGGGTCACCACCGGCGACCAGAGCAAACTGCTGTCCCGCGAGGCCGATGCTGCATTCGGTACAGCCGCGCCGGCGGCCATCGTGATCGACATCGATCCCGCGATCGCTTACCAGCAGATGACCGGCTTCGGCGCCGCCATCACCGATGCTTCCGGCTGGCTGATCCAGCAGCGGCTGGACCCGGCAAAACGCACCGCGCTGCTGCGCGAGCTGTTCGGGCGGCAGGATGGCGGCATCGGCCTGTCGTTCACGCGGTTGACCATCGGTGCCTCCGACTTCTCGCGCGCCCACTACAGCTTCGACGACATGCCGGCTGGCCAGCAGGATCCGGATTTGAAGCGGTTCTCGCTGGCGCCGCAGCGCGACACGGTGCTGCCGACCGTGCAGGCGGCGCTGGCCATCAATCCGCAGCTGAAGGTGATGGCATCGCCATGGAGCGCGCCGGCATGGATGAAGAGCGGCGACAGCCTCGTCAAGGGCAAGCTGAAGCCCGAGGCCTATGGCGCCTTTGCCCGCTACCTGAGCCGCTATGTGACGGAGATGGGCAAGGCCGGCGTCCCCGTCTTCGCGTTGACGCTGCAGAACGAACCGCACTTCGAGCCGGCCGACTATCCGGGCATGCGCGTCGATCCCGCAGCGCGGGCGGCCCTGATCGGCGGCCATCTGGGCCCGCGCCTGGCGGTCGACCATCCCGGCATCAAGCTGTTCGACTGGGACCACAACTGGGACGAGCCGGAGTCGCCCGCCATCGTGCTGTCCGATCCGCAGGCGGCCCGCTACGTGGACGGCATTGCCTGGCACTGCTACGGTGGCGACGTGAAGGCGATGGGCCGGCTGCACGAGCTGTTCCCGTCGAAAAGCACGTGGTTCACCGAGTGTTCCGGCGGCCGCTGGGCACCGGACTGGGCGAAGAACCTGCAGTACTTCACGCGCACGCTGATGATCGACACCACGCGGGGCTGGGCCCGCGGCGTGCTGCTGTGGAACCTGGCACTGGACGAGAACGATGGCCCGCAACTGGGCGGCTGCAAGGACTGCCGCGGTGTCGTGACGATCGATTCGCGGACCGGCGCCGTCACGCGCAACGTCGAATACTATGCGCTGGCCCACGCCAGCCGCTTCGTGCGGCCGGGCGCTTACCGCATCGCTTCCGATACCGCCGACAAAGACCTGGCCAACGTCGCCTTCCGCAATCCCGACGGTTCGCTGGCCCTGCTGGTAGCGAACGGCGCGGCCGAAACGCGCGCATTCTCGGTGCGTGTCGGCCAGCGCAGCTTCGGCTATCGCCTGCCGGGCGGCAGCGTGGCGACGTTTACCTGGACCACCCCGGGCTGAGAACCGGGCGCAGGCACTTGAGTCGATCCATCGATTCAGTGCCTGCCCCTGAATCGGCATCGCACTGGCGTCCCGAACTGTTGCACGCACACCAACACGCTTGACATTCAATTTCACAAACGTCAATAATGCCGTGAATTGGGAACGTTTCCAATTTTTAGCGCCAGTTGAACAGGCAAAGGCTTCCGCGATCGCCGCACTGGCCGTTCGATCCGATTTGCCAAAAAAAATTTGCTTTAAATTGGAAACCTTTCCAAAACAACGATAACAATGAACCCGGAGACATTGAACATGACCACTCAGCGCGCTGCAGCCGGCAGCAGATTTTCCCTCTCCCTGACGCCGATCGCCACGGCCTGCGCACTGCTGCTGTGCAGCACCGGCGCCCTCGCCCAGCAGCAGGACGACGCCGCCGTTGGCGAACGCGTGATCGTCACGGGGATCCGCGGCAGTATCGAAAGTTCGACGGCCATCAAGAAGGACTCGGACCAGATCGTCGAGGCGATCACGGCGGAGGACATCGGCAAGCTGCCCGACGTGTCGATCGCCGAATCGATCGCCCGCCTGCCGGGGCTGACGGCACAGCGGGTGGGCGGCCGCGCGCAGGTGATTTCGCTGCGCGGCCTGGCGCCGGACTTCGGCCTGACGCTGCTGAACGGCCGCGAACAGACCAGTACCAGCAACGACCGCAGCGCCGAGTTCGACCAGTATCCGTCCGAGCTGCTGAGCGGGGTGACCGTCTATAAAACGCCCGATGCGGCGATGACGTCGGCTGGCCTGTCCGGCACCATCGACCTGCGCGCCGTGCGTCCCCTGGACCGGCGGGGCCGGACCATCGCCGTCAATGCCCGCGGCGAGCACAACAGCAACGGCGGCCTGAACTCGGGCTGGTCGGCCAACGGCGGCCGCTTCTCCGTGTCGTACATCGACCAGTTCTTCGACAACACTTTCGGCGTCGCGGTCGGCTATGCCCACCTCGATTCGCCCGGCCAGCAGAAGGAATACAAGTCCTGGTGGTGGGGCCAGAACAACCAGCTGCCTCCTGGCAACGAGGATGTCACCGCATTGAAGGGGGCCGAGGTGACTGCCACCTCCCGCGAGCAAAAGCGCGATGGCCTGATGGCGGTACTGGACTGGAAACCGAACCGCGATGTCCGTTCCACCGTCGACCTGTACTACTCGCAGTTCGACCAGAAGGAAATCATGCGCGGCGCGATGTGGAATTCGGCCGACACGGTGAGCTACCGCGATCCCGTCATCGAGACCATCGGCAATACCCGCATGCTGACGGGCGGTACCCTGGTCAACCTGGAACCGATCGTCCGCAACGATGCCAACCACCGCAAGGACAAGTTGTTTGCCGGCGGCTGGAACACCCGGTGGCGGGCCAACAGCCAGTGGACTGTCGACGGCGACCTGTCGTATTCGTCCGCCAAACGCAAGGAGGAGACGGCCGAAACCTACGCCGGCCTGGGCCGCGCGGGCAGCGGCGCCGCCGACAACAACTTCGGCTTCCAGATCCCGACGGGCGCCGGCCTGCCCCGCTTCACGCCGGGCGTCGACCTGGCCGATCCCGCCATCATCAAGCTGGCCGATCCGGGCGGCTGGGGCCACGACGCCACGATGCACCACCCGATCGTCGAAGACACGCTGGGTGCCGGCAAGCTGAACCTGAAACGGGAATTCGACGGCGGCTTCCTGCGCGACGTACAGGCGGGCCTCAGCTATTCGCGCCGCGAAAAATCGCACGAAGATATCTCGCAGCGTTATGCCTTGAAGAACGACCGCGCCTTGACGACGGTGCCGAGCGACCTGATCCAGCCGAGCACGTCGCTGGCGTGGGCCGGCATCCCGGCGGTACTGAGCTTCGATCCGCTGGCGGCGCTGGGCCGCTTCTACGACAAGATGCCGATCGATACCGATGTGGCGCAGCAGGACTGGGCCGTGACGGAGAAGCAGAGCGTCGGCTTCGTGCGCTTCGGCATCGATACGGAACTGGGCCGGATCCCGGTACGCGGCAACGCCGGCGTGCAATACGTCCATGTGAACCAGCAGGCGCAGGGCAAGGCCGTCAACAATGGGGTCATCACCGCACTGCGCGACGGCGCGTCCTACCACGATGTGCTGCCGAGCCTGAACCTGAATTTCGATCTGGGCAATTACCTGGGCGACACCTACCTGCGCTTCGGTGCCGCCAAAACTGTGGCACGTCCCCGCATGTCGGACATGCGTGCCGGCATTGCCGCCAGTGTCAGCCAGACCACGCTGATGTGGAACGGCAGCGGCGGCAATCCGCAGCTGGAACCATGGCGTGCCAATTCGTATGACCTGTCGCTCGAGCACTATCTGGGCAAAGGCAGCTATGTGTCGGCGGCTTACTTCTTCAAGGACCTGAAAAGCTATATCTACAACCAGCAGCGCGAGTTCGATTTCAGCAGCTTCCCGAATTCGGGCACGGTGATCCCGATCCAGAACATCGGCACGATCAACCAGCCGGCCAATGGCCAGGGCGGCTTCGTGCGGGGCATTGAACTGACCGCGTCGCTGCAGCTGAACATGGTGTCCGCTTATCTCGACGGCTTCGGCATCCAGGCCAGCGCGTCGGGCACGGAAAGCTCGATCCACCCGAACGGACCGAACACGACGGAAAAACTGCCGGGCCTGTCCGGCGTGGTGGCCAACCTGACCGCGTTCTATGAACAGCACGGCTTCTCGGCGCGGGTCAGCGAACGTTACCGTTCCGCCTTCCGCGGCGAAGTGACGGGGCTGTTTGCACAGCGTGCCTTCAGCGAGATCCTGGCCGAGAAGCAGATCGACGTCCAGCTGGGCTACGAGATCCAGCAGGGAACCTACAAGAACCTGTCCTTCCTGGTCCAGGTGAATAATCTGGGTAACGAGCCTTACCAGACCCGCCAGGGCAGTCCGTTTGCCAGCGGTGCCAATGCACCGGAGCGCTACACGTCCTACGGCCGCCAGGTACTGGTCGGCGTGAACTACAAGCTGTAACGAGATGGCGGCCGGCCTGTCAGGCAAGGCGGGCCGGCGCGCCGTCGCAACGAGATGAACATCGATAAGGAGTACACGTGACCACACGACGAGATGCATTGCGCCTGCTGGGCGCCGCCACGATGGCTACCGCACCGGCAGGACTGGCCCTGGCCGCTGCCCCGCAGGGCACGGGGAGCCCCGCCGCGCAGACAGCTGCCGGCGGTGCGCGCCAGTGGCAAGTGATCACCACGGCACGGGGCAGCGCGGCACGCTTCGTTGCCGCCGCACTGCCGGCACCGCGCGCGGCCACACAGCCGGTGGAAACCGACATTGCCGTCTTCGTCGACAGCGGCAAGCGGTACCAGGAGATCTTCGGCTTCGGCGGTGCCGTCACGGATGCCACCGCCGAGGTGTATGCGAAGCTGAAGCCCGCCGCGAAGCAGGCCTTTATCGCGGCCTGCTTCGATCCGCAGCAGGGCCTCGGCTATAACGTGCTGCGCACAACGATCCACAGCTCCGACTTCGGCACCAACACTTACACCTACGTGCGGGACGGCGACCGCGCGCTGGATTCGTTCAGCATCGCGCACGACATGCGGTACCGCATACCGCTGCTGCGGGAAGCGCTGGCGGCGTCAAAGGCGCACGGCACCGGCATGCGCGTGTTCGCCAGCCCGTGGAGCGCGCCGGCCTGGATGAAGTCGAACGGCTCGATGCTGCAGGGCGGCAGCCTGCTGCCCGAGTACCGCGATGCGTGGGCGCGCTACTACGTCAAGTTCGTGCAGGCTTACGAAAAGGCCGGGGTACCGGTGTGGGGCCTGTCGGTGCAGAACGAGCCGATGGCGAAGCAGACGTGGGAATCGATGAACTACACGGCCGAGGAAGAGACGCGCTTCCTGGCCGATCACCTGGGCCCAACGCTGCAGGCGGCCGGGCTGGGCGACCGCAAGCTCGTCGTGTGGGACCATAACCGCGACCTGTTGCCGCAGCGCGCCAGGCACATCCTGGCCGATCCCAAGGCCCGCCAATATGTGTGGGGGATCGGGTATCACTGGTATGAAACGTGGGCTGGCGGCGAGGCGATGCACCGCAACGTGGC
Organism: Oxalobacteraceae bacterium UBA6704; assembly: GCA_002454505.1. Lineage (GTDB taxonomy): Bacteria > Pseudomonadota > Gammaproteobacteria > Burkholderiales > Burkholderiaceae_D > Rugamonas. Next base: position 61,594 of record DKJA01000097.1, on the reverse strand, counting down.
CGCCGTCCATGCAGCCTATCCGGACGTGACCCTGCTGATGACAGAAGGCTGCATCGAGAAATACGACGCGGCACGCCTGCAGGACTGGGCCAACGGCGAGCGCTACGGCAGCCAGATGATTGCCGACCTGAACGCGGGCAGCAGCGGCTGGATCGACTGGAACCTGCTGCTCGACATGCGGGGCGGCCCGAACCACAAGGCCAATTTCTGCTTTGCACCGCTGCATGCCAGCGACGACGGCGAGCTGGTGTTCACGCCGATCTATCACTACATCGGTCACCTCAGCCGCTATTGCAAACCGCAGGGGCGGCGCATCGCCGCATCGACCAGCCGCAGCACGCTGGACGCCACCGCCGTGCGCAATGCCGACGGTACGCTGGCCGTGGTCGTCATGAACAAGACGGAGAAGGCGCAACGCTATCGCCTGTTCATCGACAACGCCGAAGTGGTCGTCGACATTCCCGCGCGGGCGATCCAGACCGTGCTGGCGTAGGCTGGCGCATGACCGTCGGCGGCCGGCCGTGGGCGAGCGGGCCGCCGGCGCTGTCCCGCTGTCACGGGGAACCTTGATATACATCATGTTCACGGCCGGCAGCGCGGTCGTAGCATGACGGTTGCATGAGCAACTGGAGAAACATCATGTCCAAGAAGTTTCCCGTCAAACCGCTTCACCCGGAGCGGATTTGCTGGGGATGCGATAAATACTGCCCGGTCGATGCTCTGGCCTGCGGCAACGGGTCGGAGCGGACACAGCATCCGATCGAGCTGTTCGGCGACGACTGGCTGGAGCCGGTACTGCCCTTTGAAGACGCGCAGGTGCAGCGCCTGGTTTCCGGGCTGTTCTGGACGCGCAAGCCGTAATTCCCCTGCCACTTAGCACGCTACGGCCGCTTGTCTTGCCCGTGCACGGCTCGCCTCGATAACACCTGTCGGGCGTGCCTTTATACTCTTCCCGCAGGGCATAGGCCTGCGATGCATCGGCCAGGCATTGCCGATGGCAGTTACTATCGCAGCCATCCGTCCTCTACTCTCGCTGCTGCTGAGGGGCAGTCTCGCTGCCATCGCAGCGCTGCCGCTATCTGGCCACTGCCGGCCGTCCGCAAGCTGCCGCGCAATTATTCGTCCCGCTTCGATATCCAATTTGGATACCGGTTAAGTCCATGATTTTTAAGGCGATCGGTGGACGATAACTCGCTTTCGCCCGAGACGTGATCTTTCCGACGCTATTGAGTTCCAGCATGGAACAACAATGCACAGTTCCGTCCTGGCAAACCATTGCTCGTCCAGCGCGGCATTATCCAAGTTGGATAATGCCGCGCCACGAAATCCTGCGCCGATGAAAGCGGCTGCTCTGTTCTCCGGGATTGTTGAAAGTGCCGTCGGGCAGCGGATTTCGGCCGTGCTGATCGCCGTCCCCGTCGGGGCCAAAAGCTCTGTGCCCCGAGCTTGTTGAAATTGCTAAAAGGCACAAGCGGACCGTGCACCTCATAATCCGTGCGAGACCAGACCCGCGAACAAAATCCATTGTCGAGTGAGTGAGTGAGGATCGATCCTGCGTTAACGATACCGGCACGCGCAATCATCCAAAGGTGAGCGCGAGCGGGGAGCTGGCGCAATATCCAAATTGGATATTTAGCGGTGACCGTTGGCAAGCTGGTGTCGCTGGAATGACGCGCAGTGCCGACCCGCTCGATACAACGGGGCTTCCGGCCCAGCGGCATGCGAGCACAGTCATTGTGCGACGGCGAAAAGGGCGGATGAAAGACGGCAAAGGTGAGGCGGCACAGGGAGCACGCTGGTTGACGACGTCGGCCAAGGTGAGGCAACACAGGGACCGGCACGCCACACGCCGCATGCCTGCACCATGCCGTCGCGCGCCCAGTTGCCAATCACACGGCGGTGGCCAATCAAGGGCGCATCACGTCGTCACGCATGAACCGGTCGCCGCGCGATGCCGTGGTTGCGACATTCAGGTGGCAACACCGCTTGCTGCTGACCGGGACTAAGCGACCGCGCCCAAGCAACCGGGCCTGGTCGACGCACAAGCCGCAACGCATCCATCATGCCTGCGCTGCCGGCATCGACCTCGCCGCGCAGGTCAGCGGCCTGCCTGCAGCCGCTTGACCGTCTCGTCGGTCGTCCACAAGCCATTGGCGATGTAGCGGTAATTGACGATGGCCGCCGCATAGCCGTCCCCCTCGGGCAGCTTCGGTGCCGCCACCGCGTCGCGCACCACGGCGACCTCGAAGCCGTTTTCGAGGAACTCGCGCAAATGCGATTCGACACACAGGTTCGCCAGCATGCCGGCCAGGATGATCTTGTCCACGCGCTGCTTGCGCAGCTGCAGGATCAGGTCGTTCGCGCTGGGGCCATACAGCTTGTGCGGCGATGCCACGATGGTCTTGCCATCTTCGATGAATGGTTTGAACTCGGGCATGAAATCGGCCCCCGAGCCCTTGAAATTGTCCACATTGAGTGGATCCTTGCGATCGAAGATCTTGATCTGGTGCTGGAAGATTTCCGCCGGGCCGCCGAACTTCCACGTATGGTCGTGCGGGTAGTAATAGTGCGGGGAGATGGCGACGGTGATGCCGGCCGCCTTCGATGCCTGGAACAGCTTGGTCAGATTCGGAATCAGCTTCTGCTCCGTCACACTCTCGCCGACGACGGCCCACGCCGCACCTTTCGGACTCATGAAATCAATCTGCGGATCGATGACCACCAGCGCCGTACGCGGCAGGTCAAGCTGCATATTCGGATTGGGGAGTGCGGGTTTCGCCGGGTCGGCATACTTGCTGGTGTCCGCCGCAGCGGTGGTGCACAGCGCGGCAACGACCAGGGCCAGCAAGGAACGAGGCAGCACTGCAGGACGCGACAGGTTAGGGAACGACATGGGGACCTCCGTTGTGGAAAGGCCTCCATTGAACCGCTTCACGCACCGCCCGGGATAGACGCCGAGTGGCGAGCAGATCATCTGCCCGGCGGCAGACACGCAAGGGGGCCTGGTGCCCCCTCGTATTGAACTATCAGGGATGGACTGCGCGGCGCGCGGCCGTGCGCACTGCACGACGTTATCATAAAATCGCCCGGCAAACCGGCCTTATCCAAATTGGATAATCCGTAAGCCATTGATTTTAAAGAAGTTATTATTATTCCGCCGAGCTGGCCTTGAGGAATTCCACCATGTTTTCCAGCAGCGCATCGCCATCGATATCCTGCGCACTGAGCCGAACGGTGATCACCCGGCCGTCCAGCGCAGCCGTGTAAAGCGGCCGCCCTGCCGTATCCGTGATGACCTTCGGGCGGCGGCGCGCGGCCCGTTGCGGCCGCAGACGGGCTTGCAGCACTTGCAGGAACCAGGGCCGGACGGAGTTCTCCGGCGCATTGTCCGCCTTCAGCCGCAGCACGGCCTGCGTCAACAGTGCTTCCTCATCCGGGTATTCCTTCAGCAGGCCGAGAATGGTTGCCGCCGTCGTCATGCTGAACAAATCGTTGTTCTCTTCCAGCATGGCGAGCACCGGTGCCGGCAGCTTCAGCATTGCCAGCCGCTGCGACACATGGCTTTGCCGAGTGGCGAACATGCGCGCGATTTCATCCTGCGTCGTCACGAATCCCTCGGCCTTGGCGCGCTGATACACCTTGGCCTTGCCGTAATCGCACAGGTCCTTGCGGCCCTCGTTGTGGACCAGCACCGACTGATGGGCCTCGCGGTCGGCCCGCTGCACGACGAGCGCGCGCACGGACGACCAGCCTAGCGTACGGGCAGCCCGCACGCGCCGGTGGCCGGCGATCAGTTCATAGCGCCCAGCCACCGGCCGCACGAGAATCGGCTCTTCCTGGCCCGCCGTGGCCATCGTGTGGGCCAGTTCGTCGATCGACTCGGGATCGTACCGGTTGCCGGCATCGGCAGCGCTCTGGTAAGGGCTGTCGTCCACCTTGGCCAGGTCGAGCGTGACGACCGTGTCGAACGCAACGACGGCAGGGGCGGCGGCAGGGACCGTCGCACCGACCGTGGCCGGTGCGGCAGGCGCAGCGGCGGCAGGTTCCGCTGCCGCTTCCGCCGCCAGCATCTGTTCCAGGCTCAGGCTGGGCCCGGTGGGCGGCGTGTGCAGGATCATGCCACCTGTGTCGGTGCGCTGCGCCGGGGCACGCTGGGCCTGCAGGTGCTTCATCAGCGCGTCTTCGCTGAGACGGTTCGATTTGGCCATCACAGTACTCCCATCTTCGTCATCAGTTCCTGCGCGACCTTGCGCAGGTCATCGGCGCCGGCACTGGACGGTTTCGACAGGCACAGCGGCAGCTCGAACGCGTCCGACGACAGGGTTTTCGGGAAATCCTCGCTGCGCCGGATGACGGCCGACAGCCAGGCATCGTTGTACGTGCGCCGTATCATGCTCAGCTGGTTCAGCACGCGGGTGCGGTTCTGGTCGAAGAAATTGCCCAGAATGATCAGCTCGGGGCAGCGGTTCGACTGCTCCTTCAGTTCCGTCAGCACGGAGGACAGGTAGGACACGGCCTTGGTGCTGAATTTTTCCAGGCTGATCGGGGCCACCACGTAATCGCTGGCCAGCAATGCGCTGCGCGTCATGCGGTTCTTCGCCGGCGCCGCATCGAACAGGATGACATCGTAGCTGGACAGGTCCAGATCGGGATTCTTGCCGCTGCGGCCTTCCGCGATCAGCTTGGCGAACATCGACACCGAGTTGCGGTTTTCCAGCGCCTCGAACGTCATCAGCGTATCCAGCCCGTCAAGCGACACGTCGGACGGGATCAGGTGCGGTCCGTATTCGCCGAACGGCTTCTTCAACACCTTGCTCAGCGGCTGTTTCTCCGGCCAGCGGTCGAACAGGCAACCGAAGTGATAGTCGACGACGCGCTCTTCCGGCACCGCATCCTCGGCTGCTTCTTCGCGGGACAGTTCGCTGTCATAGCCGAACGACAGCGTCAGGTTGCTCTGGAAATCGAGGTCGATGACCAGCGTTTTCAGACCCATCAGCGGCAGGATGCTGGCCAGGTTCGACGAGACCGTCGATTTGCCGACGCCGCCCTTCGGCACGTAGACCGTGACGACGACGGGACGCTTGGCCCGCTTCTCGCCCTTCTTGCGGGCCCGCCATTGCGCCAGCTCATAGACATTTTCGACCGTGTAGACCCGCGTACGGGGACCGGTTTCCTGCCGTTGCACGAGAATTTCGGACTCGTCGGTGGCACGGCGGATGGTATCCGACGTGGTGCCCATCATCGTTGCCAGGGCTTGCGCTTTAAAAGTCCGCGTCACGGCTATCCTTCGCTGATCGTAATATAAATATGATACATGGAAATTTATATCATGCAAGGATTTATTGCGAAAACAGGATAAAATCCCCGCATGGAAAAGTTCTTTGACCGCCGATCCGCTTCAGGTGAGTCTTTCCGGGGAGTCCGCCGCGGCCTGCCAGGGCGCCCGTCCCGCAGCAAAGGTGAGACAGAGCGGGGAGTTGGCCGTCAACATTGAATCTGTCCGACCCTGGAATGACAACCGTGATGGCGCCACGGTATACGACTCGGTATAGGTGAGCTTCAGCAGGGAGTAGGACAGACGGCAGTGAAGGCACGAAGGTGAGCTTTCTCAGGGACCGTTAAAAAAGGCTGTGTCATCCGCGGTTGTGGAAAGCCCCGCCGGTGCAGAGCGGCAAAGCGGGCTTTCAACAATCCCGGATGACAGAGCCTTCAAAAAGGCGGTTTGCGGGTGATCGGACCAGCGAGCCGGTGACAGTCCTGAAAGGTGAGAGAACACAGGGAGTTCATATATGTGAGTGCTTACTGTCAGTTCAATGGCGTATCGGTGAGAGGAAAACGATGGCAATATCAGTGATGGCCTGGTATCGGTGAGTTCCCGCAGGGAGTTGTCGTAAGTTGAAACGTGGATCGTCTTCTTCTACAAAGGTGAGCTTGAACAGGGACATAACCATTGATGGTGAGCTTGGTCGGGGAGTGCAGTCTGGCATCCAGCATAGCGACGGCTGAAGCTCTGCAGTGACGCCAAGAGGCGTTCCAACCTGCAGACCCTCTTGAATGCCGGCAAAGGTGAGTGCCAACAGGGAGTCGATAATTTGCAGTACGGTCAAAACATGCTGGCTGACGGGGCTTGGCTGTTTTCAAAAGCTTCGCGACGCTTTCCCGAGGCTATTGAGGGTTTACTTGATATAACACAGCTTAAAACCTTTGTTTACAGATTAAGGGCCCGTAAACGCTGTCGCCATGCGGGTTTCCAGCCGATGAGGTGAGGTCCTGCAGGGACCACGGTGAGCTTCGACAGGGAGTCAGGTGAGATGCCACGGGGGGCATCGCCCTGACAGGTGAGCGCGTACAGGGGGATAAGGTGAGTGGAAGCAGGGATTGCAGAACTAAAGGTGAGATACCACGGGGAGTGGGTCGCCATTGGCGCGTTGTGGACCTGCGTACCAGCGTGATCTGTTACTGGAATTAAATTCGTCGCTGGACGGTTTTGCATCAAAAGGTGAGATAATGCGCGACGATGGGCGCACCATTCATTCACCAGACGGTCCATCGGACATCACGGGCAGGCGAAGGAACCTACATGGCAAAGGCGAGAACCAAGGGAGAAGTGACGGCGGCGGGCACCACGCGCAGCGAATTCCGCAAGTCCAACGGTGCCATCGGCCTGCGGGTCGTCGACGGCAAACTCACCTTATTGAACCGCAAGGTGTTCAACGTGCTGATGTACCACGCCCAGCTGGCGCGCGAGCCCGGCATCGGCGCACCGATCGACACCCCCGCATCGAAAAAATACTTCTGGGTGCCGTTGTCCGAACTGGCGCGCGACGCCCGCTACGACAGCAAGGACATGCAGTTCCTCCGCAAGCAGCTGACGGACATGCAGAACATCAAGCTGATGATGGAAACCGACCAGCAGTGGACCAGCGAACGGCTGATCGCCAGCGTCACCTTCGCCAACCCGAAGGGCTTGCACAGCCAGTCCGGCCAGGTGTGGGTGGGCTTTGCGTTCCCGCCCGAAGTGCACGAGAACGTGATGAAGCCGCAGACGTACACCAAGCTGTCGATCCTGTACCAGGGCGTGCTGCGCTCCGGTTCCGCGCTGGCCCTGTACGAAATCTGCCGCCGCTACGCCACCAATCCCACCAAGGTCACGTCGATCGAGCCGTATGAATACTGGTACGGCGCTTTGACGGGCAATCCCGTGCCGGATGGCGTCGACCTGCCGCCCTACAAATACTTCAAGCGCGACACGATCAAGCCGGCGATCGCCGAGATCAATGCGCTGACCGACATCGAGATCGAACTGGTCGAGCACAAGAACGGCCGGCGCGTCGAGCGGCTGCAGTTCCGCATCGCGTTTGCCCAGCAGCCGCAGCTGGAACTGCCGGCGGCGCCGCTGATCGACGTCGAGCTGATGCAGCGTGTGATCAGCCTCGGCTTCACGCCGAACGATGCGGCCGACCTGGTGGCCGAACACGGCGAGGCGAAGATCCATGCCGCGCTGTCGTTCGTGCAGCAGCGCGTGGAAGCAAAGAACAGCGCGCCGCTGGAATCGCCGGCCGCCTACTTCCGCTGGAGTCTCACCAGCGCATCGGCGGCGGCGATGGAAGCGCATGAAAAAAAGGTCAAGCCGGCCAGGAAGCGCGCCGAGCCGGACGTCATGGAAATGTACATGGCGGCGCGCGGCAAACGGGCGCTGGAGCTGTTCAAGGAAATGGACGAAGACGAGCGCGTGGCTGTCTACGAACGCTTCCGGGAGCAGGCGACCGGCAAGGTGGCGCCGCTCGTCAGGCTGCTCGATCACGGCGTGTCGCGCACCCTGCTGTCGATGTGGTACGCGAACGATCTGTGGGGTGCGCCGAACGCGCTCGATATCGCCCAGTTCGTGCAGCAGGTCGGCTTCATACCGCCGCAGGCGCCTGGCAGTCCGGCCTAGCCGTTTTTCTTGGTCGCGCGCTGCTGCTTGCGCAGCGCGCTGAGATACGCGTCGAGCGACGTGGTGCGCGCCAGGCCGAGCCGCTTGCGCATCGATTCCTCCGGCACGCCGCCGCTCAACGCCACCACCGCAAAGCCGTTGCGCAAGGTGCGGCCGCCGACGTGCGGCAGCGCCACGCCCGCTTCGCCCAGTGCACTGCGCGCCTGGCGGTACACGGTACTCTTGTGCAGCGGGCCGCCGGCCATGTCGGCAGGGAAGGCGAGGCGGCCGGGAATCTCGAGGCGGCGGCGCGTCGTCAGCCATTCCAGTACTTCTTCCACCGCCTCCGCCTGCAGGCAGGTGTCGCGGGCGCGGCTGGTCGGCTGCTTGGCCGTCGGCGTCAGGCGGATGCGCAGCGTGCCGTCTTCTTCCGGACCCGCGGCGATCTCGCTGGTCAGCAGGCCGATCGCTTCCGCCACACGCAGGCCCGCACACAGCATCACCAGTTGCATCGCCCGGTCGCGCTGCCGTTTCCATGAAACGCCTTCCAGCACATTGCCCACCACCTGCGCCGCCTGCGCGGGCGACAGCGCGACCATGTCGCGGTCGCGGGCCGGTCGCGCCATCGCCAGCAGGCCAATGGCGCCGCTGGCGGGATTCGGTTCCACGGTCAGGTGTTCATAGCAGCGCTCGAGCAGCCGCAGGTAGCGGTAGGCGATCTTGCTTTGCAGGGGCCGCTTGTGCGCCGTGCGCGACGACAGGAATGTCATCAGGTCGTCCGGCTGCAGCCGGCTCATCTTGCGGCCGCTGCCGAGCACCCATTGGGCGAAGCGGCCGAACATGAAACCATACACGGCCGCCGATGCATCGGACAGCGGCGGCGCCACGCGGTGTGCCGTCTGCGCAAACGCGGGGCTGCGCAGGAACTGGTCGAAGGCGGGGACGGGATTGCGGTCCCAGGCGGTGGTGGCTTTCATGGTGTGTATCTTAGCATTTGCCTTGCCGATTTGCGCAACTAACCGGAGCACTGTTCTGGCTAGCCTGCTGGATTGGCGAGCAGGACCGACCCCTTTGGTTAAAGACGTAAAGTTTCCGGAGTACGCGGCGGGGGAGGTCGGGTAGTTTTTTATATATGGGTTAGTTGCAAAATAGATCTATGACGCGAACCGCGTTTCACCGAATCCTACGTGTCACCGGGTCGTTTGCCCGCTTCATCCTGGGCGCCGACTTTCTGCTGCATGGCGAGGCGGCGGGGTGCCGCCCGATTGATGAGAAACACTCATGACACCATGCCGCCCCAGGCGGTTGATCGCTGCGGCCGTGCTCCGTACCATGACCTCACCAACTGAAACGGAGCAGACATGGAACTCAAACGCGCAGGTTCGCAGCCATCTACCAGGGGGCCGGCCGAATTTTTTACCGGCACCGTCCGCATCGATCCGATGAACTCGCCGCCACCCCCGGCCCGCACATCGGTGGCCAGCGTCACCTTCGAGCCGGGCGCGCGCTCGGCCTGGCACACGCACCCGCTGGGGCAGACCCTCGTCGTCACCGCCGGTTGCGGCTGGACGCAATGCGAAGGCGAGGCGATCGTCGAGATCCGCGCCGGCGACGTGATCTGGTGCCCGCCCGGCCATAAACACTGGCACGGCGCGACACCGACCACATCGATGACCCACATCGCCATCCAGGAAGCGCTCGACGGCAAGGCGGTCGAGTGGCTGGACAAGGTCACCGACGAACAGTACCTGGCCGGTCCGCGCTGACGTCCGCATTGCCACGGAACACAAGGAGTACAGCATGTTGAAACGTCTATTGGGTCGCAGCGGCCTGGAAGTCTCGGCACTGGGCCTGGGCTGCATGGGCCTGAGCTATGGCTATGGCCCGGCCACCGATCGCCAGGCGGCGATCCGGCTGATCCGCACGGCCTTCGAGCGGGGCGTCACCTTTTTCGATACGGCCGAAGCCTACGGCCCGTTCATCAACGAGGAAGTCGTCGGCGCGGCGCTGGCGCCGCTGCGCGACCAGGTGGTGATCGCCACCAAGTTCGGCTTCCGCGACGGCGACACGAACCTGGGCCTGGACAGCCGGCCGGAACGCATCCGCGCGGTGGCCGAGGCGGCACTGACCCGCCTGGGTACGGACCGCATCGACCTGTTTTACCAGCACCGCGTGGACCCGGCCGTGCCCATCGAGGATGTGGCCGGCACGGTGCGCGACCTGATCGCCGAAGGCAAAGTGAAGCATTTCGGCCTGTCCGAAGCGGGCGTGGCGTCGATCAGGCGCGCGCATGCGGTGCAGCCAGTCGCCGCGCTGCAAAGCGAATATTCGCTGTGGTGGCGCGAGCCGGAACAGGCGATCCTGCCGCTGCTGGAAGAACTGGGCATCGGCTTCGTGCCGTTCAGCCCTCTGGGCAAGGGTTTTCTGACGGGGGCGATCAGTGCATCGACGCAGTTCGACAGCACCGACTTCCGCAACACCGTGCCGCGTTTTACGGCGGACGCCCGCGCAGCGAACCACGCGCTGGTCGACCTGCTGGGCCGCATCGCCGCCGGCATCGGGGCGACGCCGGCCCAGGTGGCGCTGGCCTGGCTGCTGGCGCAGCGGCCGTGGATCGTGCCGATTCCCGGCACCACGAAGCTGCAGCGGCTCGAGGAAAACATCGGCGGCGCCAGCCTGGTGCTGTCGGCGCAGGACCTGGCGGCCATCGAGGCGGCGCTGGCGCAGGTGACGGTGCAGGGCGGCCGTTATTCGCCCGACCGCGAAAAGCTGGTCGGCCGCTAAGGCGAATAACGGCGCAGCGGTTACGGCGCGCTGCCGTCGCCGGGACTGTAGCGCAGCGCGTCGATCACCAGTTTCAATGCCGGCGACGCCTGGCGCCGGCTCGGATAATAAACGTGATAGCCGGGGAAGGTCTCGCACCAGTCGTCCAGCACGCGCACCAGCCGGCCCTGGACGACGTCGTCGAGCACCATGTCCTCGGGCAGGTATGCCAGGCCGAAGCCGGCCAGCGCGGCGCGCCGCCGCGGCGTGCTGCTGTTGAAGGTCAGCTGGCCCTGCACGCGCACATTGACCGACTGGCCATCCTTCTCGAACTCCCACGCATACAGCCCGCCGTAGGTGGGCAGGCGCAGGTTGATGCAGTCGTGTTCGACCAGGTCCTGCGGCGTTTGCGGCACCGGATGGCGCTCGAAATAGCCCGGCGCGCCCACCACGGCCATCCGCAGGTCGGGGCCGACGCGCACCGCGATCATGTCCTTGGCCACCGAGTCGCCCAGCCGCACGCCCAGGTCGAAACGGTCGGCGACGATATCGGTGAGACCGTAGTCCACCATGATCTCCACTTTCACGTCGGGATAGACCGGCAGCATCGGCGTCAGTTTCGGCCACAGCACGGTGATCGCCGCATGTTCCGCCGTGGTGATGCGCACTGTGCCGGCCGGCCGCGAGCGCAGTTCGCTGAGCGCCGCGATCTCCGTCTCGATCTCGTCGAAGCGGGGCGCCACCGTGGCCATCAGGCGCTCGCCCGCCTCGGTCAGCGACACGCTGCGCGTGGTGCGCGTCAGCAGGCGGATGTCGAGCCGCGTCTCCAGCGCGCGCACCGTATGGCTCAGCGCGGACTGGGAGACGCCCAGCTGCGCCGCGGCGCGCGTGAAACTGCCCTCCCGGGCGACGGTGACGAAGGCAATCAGGTCGTTGTAATTGGGGCGGGACATCGATGCGCAGGGGTCATGGAGGGAAGACGATTGTAGCAGCCGCTCCTCCCGCCCCCATGCGGGCTTCGGCGCCTAGACGCCCAGCACGGCCGGATCGCCCGACCGCCACACATTATCGACAGTCACACGCTGGATCAGCCACGTGCCGTCCTGGCGCACCAGTTCCACGTCGTAGCGGTTCTTCATCAGGTAATGGCGCGTCGGATCGCTGCGCGGCACGTGCTGCGCCTCGACGAGTGCGTCGAGGCGGGCCTTGTCGCCATCGATCGTCGCGCGCGGATTGCTCACCGAATGCGTGGTGTCCAGCGGCAGCAGCGCGGCGGCCAGCGTGGCAACGATGTTGTCGCGGCCTGACAGCACCGGATATTCGAAACCGGCCCGCGTGGCGGCAGGGCGGAAGTCCGAGACCGCATCGGCGGTAAAGGACGAAGCCAGCAAGGCGCCGTCGCGCCGGTCGATGCCCGCAGCAAAACGGTAAAGGGTATCGATGACGGCAAACTGGTCGGCGATCGATGCAGATTCAATGAAAGACATGGGAACTCCTTATTTATCGGGAAGCCACATAGTATCCGCTGTATACTTGGTGTCAATCAGGCACTTAAAAGCAATCAGGTATATCGGAGGAAACCGCATGCGCAAGAATAGTCCGGAGGCAGCGTCGCCAATGGAAGCCGCCGTGGAGATTGACGGCGACGAAAAACCCGACCGGCTGCTGCTGGACCAGATCACCGACAAATGGTCGATCCTGATCCTGGCGGCGCTGTGTGCGAAACCGCTGCGCTTCAACGAACTGCGGCGCTGCCTGGACGGCATCACGCAGAAGGCGCTGACGCAAAGCCTGCGGCGCCTGGAACGCAGCGGCATCCTGGCGCGGCGGGTCATCCCGTCATCGCAGGTGGCGGTGGAATACAGCGTGACCCCGTTGGGGCGCACCCTGGAAGAGCCGTTCCGCGCCGTGTATGGCTGGACCGTGCAGTACGCGCCGGCCGTGCTGCAGGCGCAGGCGGCGTTCGACCAGCGGGCCGCCGAAGAAGAGAAATGAAGCGCGCTAGCGCTGCGCCACCAGCAGCCCATGCAGCAGTTCGCGCTCGGCCGGATCGGGCGCCGTCAGGTAAGTAAATTTGCCGGCGATCTGCGTGGCCACCGGCACGCCGTCGCGCAGCAGGACGCGGTTGCCGGCCAGCGCGGGCACCTTGTCGCCGGCCAGCACGGTGCCGCACAGGTTCAGCGGATCGACGCCGGAGATCAGCGCGTAGCTGCCGTCATGCGGCCGGCGGCGCATGTCGCGCAGCAGCGGGATCGCTTCCGGCAACGCGAACTGTTCGCCGGACAGGCCGGCCACGAAGCGCCCGCCCCGCACCTCGCCGCGCGCCTCGAGCCGGTGGTACACGGGCAGCAGTTCGCGCCACGCCGGCAGCCATGCGGCCTCGCGTTCCAGCAGGCTCCAGAACATCACGCCGTAGCGGCGCAACAGGGTCATCGCGATGTGTTCCAGCGTGGCAGGGTCGGTGCGGGGTCGGCGTGCCGGCGCGGGTTTTGGCGCCGGCACCTCTGGCACACTCTCGCTGCCGGCCGCCTCGAACTCGCTGACGCGCTCCTTGATGGTTACACCGTCGGCGCGGCGCACCAGGGCCCAGCGGCCCGCTTCCTCCATCGTCGGGCCGCCGCCGCGCCGGCGGCGCTTGTCCATCGTCGCCCGTTTATTGGCCGGCACCAGCATCGCGCGCAGGCCGGCATAGCTGTCCGCATTGACCAGCCCCATCGCCACCAGCTCGCCCAGCGTGTTTTCCAGCTCCACGCCCAGCAGCCGCGCATCGTGGGACAGTTCGTCGAAGAACATCGCGCCATGCTGGCGCAACGCGTCCAGCACGCGGGCCGCGCGGGGCGAAACTTCCACCTCGGCCGCCACTGCCGGCAGCGCATGCCACAGCGCGAGCTGGCGGCGCGGCAGCAGCACCAGCGGCGTGCCGCGCACCGGACCGCCGGCGGCACTGGCCGGGGCGCCGACGCGGGTCCAGACGATCTTGCCGGCCCGGCACAGCTCATCGAGCCACAGCATCGAATAATCCGCCATACGCGTGGCCAGCACATCGCTTTCCCACGCACCGGCCGCCGCTTCGAATCCCTCCAGTTGCGCGAGGATCCGCGGCAGCGCGTCGCTGCCCTGCAGCCGGGCGTCCGGCGTCACGTGCTGCCACTCGAGCAGGAAGCGCATGAAGTCCTGCCGCTCGACCGGCTCGATCTCGCGCCGCAGCCGCTTGATGGTGTAGCGATGGATGCGGGCCAGCAGGTGCCGCTCGCACCACTCTTCGCCAATGGCGCCGGGCGTAAAACGGCCGCGCATCACGTAGCCTTCGCTCTCCAGCTGTGTCAGTGCGATCATTGCGGTGCTTTCCGGCAGGCCGAGCGCGGATGCAATCGCCGCCACCGGCAACGGGCCGAAGCCGGCCAGCCGCGCGCGCAGGATCTCCACCAGCGCCGCGTCGCGCGTCCATGCTTCGTCGCCGTTCAGGACCAAGCGCTCGGGGATGTTCAATACCGGCGTGGCGACAGCATCCGGATACGCCGCCTGCACGCAGGCCAACCGTTCCAGGGCGACCCAGAATTCGGCGCCGCTGTCCGTCGGCAGCCGCGTGGCGCGTCCGCCCGCCGCCAGGCCGGCCAGCAGCTCGGGCCAGCCTTCATTGGCGGCCGCTTCACCGGGCGTGATGCAGGCCAGTGCCATCAGCGCTTCGTGCATCTCGTCGGCATTGCGCACCTGCGGCCAGGCTTCGCCGGCCACCGCTTCGATGGCGCCGGCATCGAGCGCGCCCATGTCGTCGGTGGACGCCGGATCGGTCCAGCGGCGGTTCAGAACGGCCTGGGTGCGGCGCTCTTCCAGCGGCGCGTCATCCAGAAAAGCGTAGGGACGCGCATTCAAAATCTCCATCGCCAGCGGCGAAGGCGCGGGCAGATCGCGCGACAGCAGCCGCACGTCGCCCGCTTCCATGCGGCGCAGCAGGGCCAGCCAGCCTTCGCTGTCCATCGCCTCGTGCAGGCAGTCGTCCAGCGTCTGGTCCACCAGCGGGTGGCTGGGCAGTTCGCGCTCGCCGACGATGTTTTCCAGGCACGCCGCCTGCTCGGGGAACACGGCGGCCAGCAAATCGTCGCTCTTCATGCGCTGCAGTTGCGGCGCCACCTTGCGTCCGCCGGTATAGCGGGGCAGGGCCAGCGCGGTGGTGGCGTTCCAGCGCCACCGCACATTGAACAGCGGCGCATCGAGCAGCGCCTGCACGAGAATATGTTCCGCCGTGGTGGAACGCAGGTAGCGCCACACTTCGTCCAGCGGAAAACTGTGCGTGTCCGACAGCGACAGCACGATGGCATCCTCGGTCGCGGCCGCCTGCAATTCGAAATTGAACGTGCGGCAGAAGCGCTTGCGCAGCGCCAGGCCCCAGGCACGGTTGATGCGGCTGCCGTAGGGCGAATGCAGCACCAGCTGCATGCCGCCGGATTCGTCGAAGAAGCGCTCCATCACCAGCGTGTCGTGGGTCGGCAATGCGGTCAATGCGGAACGCGCACGCGCCAGGTAATCGACGATCTGGCGCGCCGCGCTGTCGTCCAGGCCCAGGTGTTCGAACAGCCAGTCGATGGCGTGCTCGATGGCCGCCTCGCCATCGTCCTTTTCACTCAGCAGGCGGTCGATCTCGCCGCGCAGCCGCGCCACGCCCAGCGACAGCTCGTCGCTGCGGCCCGGCGCCTCGCCGATCCAGAACGGAATGTTCGGCGCGGCGCCATGCGCGTCTTCCACGCGCACCTTGCCCGCCTCGATGCGCTGGATGCGGTACGACGTATTCCCGAGCTGGAAAACGTCGCCGGCCAGGCTCTCCACGGCAAAGTCCTCGTGCACGGTGCCGACGTTGTGGCCGCTCGGTTCCAGCACGACAGTGAAATCGGCATTGTCGGGAATCGTGCCGCCGGAGGTCACCGCCGTCAGCTTGCCGCCGCGGCGGGCGCGCAGCGTGCCGGTGACGCTGTCGCGGTGCAGGTAGGCGCCGCGCACGCCCTGGCGGCCCGTATAGCCCTCGGTGAGCATGCGCAGCACGGCTTCGTAGCTCTCCGGCTTTAACCGGGCATAAGGCGATGCGCGGCGGATCAGCGCATACAGCTCGTCCTCGCGCCATTCGCGGCCGCCCACTTCGGCCACGATGTGCTGGGCCATCACGTCGAGCGGCGCGACGGGAATGTGCAGCACATCGAGTTCGTCGCGGCGCACGCAGTCGAGCAGCGCGGCGCATTCGATCAGGTCGTCCCGCGACTGCGGGAACAGCCGGCCCTTCGGCAGGCCGCCGACATGGTGGCCGGAACGGCCGACGCGCTGCAGGAACGAGGCGATGCTGCGCGGCGAACCGATCTGGCAGACCAGGTCCACGTCGCCGATATCGATGCCCAGTTCCAGCGACGCCGTGGCGATCAGCACGCGCAATTCGCCCCGCTTCAGGCGCTGCTCGGCATCGAGCCGGTATTCCTTGGCCAGGCTGCCGTGGTGGGCCGCCACGTGCTCGGCGCCCAGCCGGTCGGCCAGGTGGCGCGCCATCCGTTCGGCCATGCGCCGCGTGTTCACGAACACGAGGGTCGTCTTGTGCAGCACGGTGAGTTCGGCCAGCCGGTCGTACACGCGCTCCCACACCTCGTTCGGCATCACCGCTTCCAGCGGCACGGGCGGCAGTTCCAGCCCCAGGTCGCGGGCCCGCACGTGGCCGACATCGACCACGGCGCAATCGCGGCCGGTGCCGCTGAGGAACTGCGCGACGATCGACAGCGGCTTCTGCGTGGCGGACAGACCGACCCGCACTGGCGGCTGCGCGCAAAGCGCATCGAGCCGTTCGAGGCTCAGCGACAGATGGCTGCCACGCTTGCTGCCGGCCACCGCATGGATCTCGTCGACGATCACCGTGCGCACATTGGCCAGCATGGCGCGGCCGCTGTCGGAGCCCAGCAGCACGTACAGCGATTCCGGTGTCGACACGAGGATGTGCGGTGGGCGCCTGCGCATGGCGTTGCGCTCGTTCTGCGGCGTGTCGCCCGTGCGCACGGCGCTGCGGATGCCGTGCGGCGGCAGGTTCAAAGCCTCGAGTTCGCGGCCGATGCCCGCCAAAGGCGCGAGCAGATTGACGCGGATGTCGTTCGACAGCGCCTTCAAAGGCGACACATACAGCACGCGCACTTCGTCCGGCAGCGGCGCCTCGGCGCTTTCGCGCACCAGCGCATCGATCGCGGCCAGGAAGGCGGTCAGCGTCTTGCCGGAGCCGGTCGGCGCGGCGATCAGCGTCGGCCGGCCGCTGCGGATCAGCGGCCACGCGCGGCGCTGCGCCTCCGTCGCGCCCTGGAATGTCGCGCCGAACCAGGCCGCAACGGCGGGATGAAAATCTTGCCAGGTGACGTCGGGTGCGCTGAGGGTCATCGGTCGTATGTGGGGGCGTGGACTGTGAAACCAAGGCGGCGCCGCATTACTACACAAATGAAATAACATCGTTCGTTCGCAACCAGCTTACGATGAAAGGCGCCATGACCACCGTACACCAAAACCCCATGCTCACCGTCGCGGCCAGTTCGCCCCAGTTCCTGTGCAATGCCGTGGCCCTGACGGCGGACGGCACCATGTTCCTGGGCCTGCCCCGCTGGCCCGGCATGGACGGAACGCCGTCCGTCGTGCGCGTGGCGGCCGATGGCGCGCTGACGCCGTTCCCCGGCGGCGCGTGGAACGCGTGGTCGGCGGGACAGGCCATCGAAAACGCGTTCGTGCAGGTCAATGCCCTGCATGTCTTCGGCGACGATACGCTGTGGGTGGTCGACCAGGGTGCGCCGGACCGCCAGACCACGCTGCCCGGCGCGCAGAAAGTGCTGCAGTTCGATACGCGCACCGGCGCGCTGCTGCGCGCACTGCGCTTCGATGCCACCATCCTGCCCGACGGCGCGCAGCTGAACGATCTACGTATCCATGGCCACCGCGTTTATCTGACCGAGTCGGGCCTTGGCGCCATTGTCGTGCACGACCTGGCGACCGGGCAGACCTTGCGCCGCCTGGCCGGCCATCCGCTGCTGCAGCCATCGGCCGACCGGCCACTGCGCGGCGCCGGCGGGCGCGTGCTGGAAGACGAGCAGGGCAAGCGCCCGCACGTGGCCGCCGACTTCATCGAGGTCTCGCCCGATGGCCAGTGGCTGTATGTCGGCACGCCCACCGGCCCGTTCCGCCGCATCGCCACGGCACTGCTGTGCGACCCGGCCGTCAGCGACGAAGCGATCGCCGCAACCATCGTCGATGTCGCCGCCATCCCCACGCTGAACGGCTCGGCAATGGACACGCTGGGCAATCTGTATCTGGCGGATGTGGAGCAGCGCCGCATCGAGGTGCTGGCACCGTCCGGCCAGCGCGCCGTGCTCGTGGCCGATGACCGGCTGGTCAATCCGGATGCGCTGTTCATCACGCGCGAGCGCCAGCTGTTCGTGCCGGCGACGCAGAGCGAACGCATGGCCGAACACAATCGCGGTGTGAATCAGCTCGCACCGCCGTTCCTGGTGTTTTCCCTGCCGCTGCCCGCCACCATTGACGGCATTCCGCTTGGCGACGCCATCGTCACCAGGCCGGCCGGCACGCAGGCCGATCTGGCGCGCGGCATCGAACACGTCGGCATCACGGTGCCCGATCACGCTACCGCGGTGCGCTTCTTCGTCGACGCCTTCGGTGCCGAGCCGCTGTTTTCACTGGTGCGCAAGGGAGAGAAACCGCTCGATGCGGCCACTGTCGGCGCGCAGAACGGCCTGGCGGCAGGCACGGCGATCGTCGCCGTCACGATGCTGAGGGTGCACAATGGCCCGAACCTGGAGATCTTCGAGATCGACCGGCCGCACGGCGCGCCGGGGCAGGGCATTGCCGATCTGGGCATCAGCCACGTCAGCTTCACCGTGGACGATATCGATGCGGTGACGGAGCGTTTCGCGGCAGCCGACGGCACGCTGTTGCACGGACCGTACGACCTGTCCGGCCAGGAGGCAGGCGAGGGCAACCGCGGCCGCTTCGGCCGCACGCCGTGGGGCCTGCTGATCGAGTTTGAAAGTTTTCAAACGCCGATCCGCTACGATGCGGGCACGCGCGCAACCCGCTGGTTTCCGCAGCCGTAGTACGTCGCTAACGGCTGACCGTCAGCACCTCGACGAACCGCCGGGCGGCCAGTCCGGTGGGCTGCCGGTTGCCCCACACGACATCGGCAAACAGGTTGACGACATTGGTGAAGTTCTCCGCCGGCACCTGCACGGTGCGGCCCGCCGCCAGCGAGTCGCGCACGAAGCCGGCCGGCAGCCAGCCCCAACCCAGGCCCGCTTCCACCAGCAGCAGCGCGGCCACGGGATTGTCGGTGCGCCACTGCAGCTCGGCCATCGCGACGCGCTTGTCCACCTGGTCCGAATCGCGGCCCGCCACGACGACCTGCCGGTGCGCCAGCAGCTGCGCATCGTGGATGCCGCTTGCCGCAGTCCCGGACAGCATCGGATGATCCGGCGCCACCACCGCCACGAAGGTCTCGCGGCCGATCTCCCTGAAATTCTCCTGCGCGCAGATGCCGTAACGCTCGAACACGATGGCCAGCTGCACGCGGCCGCTGTCCACCATCGCCAGCGCATCGGCCTGCGAGGCAGCCAGCACTTCGATCTGCAGCAGCGGGAATTCGGCGGACAGCACGGCCAGCGCCGCCGTCCACGGCGCGGTGGCCAGCAGTTCGGGCACGACGGCCAGCGCGAGCGACGTCTCCAACCCCTCGGTGAGCGACAGCGCGTGCAGGTTCAGCTTCTGCACCTGGGTGGCCAGTTGCCGCGCCTGCGGCAGCAGGGCCAGCGCCGCAGGTGTCGGCTTGGGTTCGCGGCCGCTGCGGTCGAACAGCGCCAGGCCCAGCTCGGCCTCGAGGTTGGCGATGGCCATGCTGACCGCCGACGGCACGCGGCGCAACTTGCGGGCCGCGGCCGAGAACGAGCCTTCGTCCACGACGCAGAGCAGGGTACGGATATTGTCGAGATCGAAGGCCATCTGTCAATTCATCTGAAAGGTCCCGACTTTTTCAATCAGGCCGGCGAATATACCATGCAAGGCATCGGCGGCCGACCGGCTGCCCGTTTCAGGAGAGTTTCAATGGTGTGGATTGCGCTGTTCGTCGCCGGCTTGTTCGAGATCGGCTGGGCCATCGGCCTCAAATACACGGCGGGGTTTTCGAAGCCGCTGCCGACGGTGCTGACGCTGGCCGCGATGGCCGTCAGCTTCGGGCTGCTGTCGTATTCGCTGAAGGAGCTGCCGGTGGGGACGGCCTATGCCATCTGGACGGGCATCGGCGCCGTGGGCACGGCGATCGCCGGCATCGTGTTCCTGGGCGAGGCCGCCAATGCCGCGCGCGTGCTGTGCATCGTGCTGATCGCCGGCGGCATCGTCGGCCTGAAGCTGGCGACGCCGCACTGACCCCGGTCGTTCAATACACGTCAGGCACGATGATCTCCTGCGGCACCGGGCGCCGCACGTAATCCTCGTGGTACTCCCGTTCCGGCAGCGCGATCTCGGTGCGCTCGACTTCCACGTACGGCATCTGCTGCAGCAGGTGATGGATGCAGTTCAGCCGTGCCTTTTTCTTGTCGATACCCTGCACGACCCACCATTTCGCTTCCGGAATGTGGGTCCGTTCCAGCATGATCTCCTTGGCCTTCGTGTACTCCTCCCAGCGGCGGCGCGACTCCAGGTCCATCGGGCTCAGTTTCCACTGCTTTAACGGGTCGTGGATGCGCGACAGGAAGCGGGCGTTCTGCTCCTCGTCCGAGATCGAGAACCAGTACTTGATCAGCTGGATGCCGGAGCGGGCCAGCATGCGTTCGAATTCCGGCACGGTCTGGAAGAACTCCTCGTACTGCTCGTCCGTGCAGAAGCCCATCACGCGTTCGACGCCGGCGCGGTTGTACCAGCTGCGGTCGAACAGCACGATCTCGCCGGCCGCCGGCAGGTGGCATACATAGCGCTGGAAGTACCACTGCGACCGTTCGCGGTCGCTTGGTGCCGGCAGTGCCGCCACGCGGGCCACGCGCGGATTGAGGCGCTGCACGATGCGCTTGATGACGCCGCCCTTGCCGGCCGCGTCGCGCCCCTCGAACAGGATCACTACCTTGTGGCCCGTGTGGACCACCCAGTCCTGCAGCTTCACGAGTTCCGCCTGCAGCCGGAACAGCTCGCGGAAGTACAGGCGGCGGTCTTCCTTTTCCTGCGCGCTGCGCGCATGGGCCGGCAGCAGCGTGTCGGGATCGAGGTCGCGGTCGTCCAGTTCCAGCTCCAGTTCCTCGTCGTAGCTGTCGGCGATGTCGCGCTGGACGCGCTGCTGTACTTCCTGTGGATGGCTGTTCATTGTGCGGATGGGTCCCGGTGGCGTGGTTTGCGCCGGCTGCCGCCGGCGGTCGCGAATCACTATACCGGGCGCTTATGACATGCCGATGACGCCGGCGCCACGCACCGACGTGCGGTACTGCCCCGGCCACTGCCCGCTCCACCGCCGGAACGCGGCACTGAACGCGCTTTCCGACGAATAGCCGAGCCGGAAGCCAAGCGTCGCCACGGGAATTTCCTCATGGTGCAGCGCGTGCTGCGCCAGGTGCATGCGCCACTGCAGCAGGTACTGCAGCGGCGCCTGGCCCACCAGCTGGCGAAAGCGCAGCGCCAGTGCGGAGCGGGACATGCCGACATCCGCCGCCAGTTCCTGCACGGTCCAGCGCCGCGCCGGCTCGCCGTGCAGCCGCTGCAGCGCGGCGCCGACCTGCGGATCGGCCAGGGCCGCCAGCCAGCCGTCCTGCGCCGCCGCACCGTGCGCGCGCAGCACCTGCACCAGCGCCATCTGCGCCACGTTCGCCGTCACCAGCCGGCTGCCGGGCCCCCGCGCCTCGTGGCGAAACAGCTCGAGCAGACGGTGCAGCGCCGGCGCGGCGGGGGAATCCGCCGTCAGGTGCAGTTCCGGCGGCACCAGCCTGGCCAGCAACGCGCGCTGGGCGGGATTGATGTCGAAGCGGCCGGCGATCGCGACCAGGGTGGCAGGCGCGCCCCATGCCACCGTATCGCCATCGCGCGCCAGGTGCGCGAAGTGGTCGTTGCCATCCGTTGCAGGAATGGACAAATCGCTGGCCGTGACATACGGCCGGCCGCTGCGCATCACGAGGCAGTCGCCCGCGGCCAGCAGGTACGGCTTCGCATCGCCATCCACCTGCACCCACAGCCCACCTTCCAGCACCACGATGAATTTCAGGTAATCGTAGGCGGGAAAGCGCAGCGCCCAGGCGCCGCCGGCCTGCAGGCGCAGCGGCATGCCGCCCCGCACGCGCAGCAGCGACAGCACGTCGGAGAGCGGATCAACGGAAAGTTCGGGACGGTCGCGCATCGGATCTGGACGGCACAGCATGGTGAACAGGAACGGCAAATTCTACACTGGCCTTTTCGATCGGGAGGACCCATGCACTATCAACGACTCGGCACCACCGGCATGCTCGTCTCGCGGCTGTGCCTCGGCGCGATGACGTTCGGCGGCCGCGACACGCCGCCCTATGACAAGGTCGGCGGCCTGACGCTGGCCGAGACCGACGCGGTGGTCGGCGCCGCCCTGGACGCCGGCATCAACTTCATCGATACGGCCGACGTGTATGCCAACGGCGAATCGGAAACCTTGTTGGGCAAGGTGCTGGCGGGGCGGCGCGACGACGTGGTGCTGGCCACCAAGTTCCACGCGCCCACCGGCAAAGGCCCGAACGACGCGGGCCAGTCCCGCCTGCACCTGACCCGCGCGCTGGAGCACAGCCTGCGCCGCCTGCAGACGGATCGCATCGACCTGTACCAGATCCATAATTTCGACGGGCTGACGCCGGCCGAGGAAACGCTGCGCGCGCTGGACGATGCGGTCCGCGCCGGCAAGATCCACTATATCGGCTGCTCCAACCTGGCCGGCTGGCAGATCGCCAAGGCACTGGGCATCTCGGCGCTGCACGACTGGTCGGCCTACGTGTCGGTGCAGGCCTGTTATTCGCTGGCGGTGCGCGACATCGAGCGCGAGATCCTGCCGCTGGTGGCCGACCGGCAGCTGGGCCTGATGGCATGGAGCCCGCTGGCCGGCGGCCTGTTGACCGGCAAATTCGGCCGCGACCGGGGCGATCCGGACGGGCGCCGCACCCATATCAATTTTCCGCCGGTGGAGACGGAACATGGCTTCCGGGTGATCGACGCGCTGCTGCCGGTGGCCCGACGGCATGGCGTCAGCGCAGCCCAGGTGGCGCTGGCATGGCTGCTGGCGCAGCCCGCCGTCACCTGCGCCATCGTCGGCGCGCGCCGCGTGGAGCAGCTGCGCGACAACCTGGCCGCGCTGGACCTGGTGCTGACGGCAGAAGACCTGGCGGCACTGGATGCCGCCAGCGCGCTGCCCGAGTTCTACCCGCGCTGGGTGCAGGCGATGACGAACACGCACCGCGAGCAGTTCCTCCGCCAGGCATAGCGGCCCGGTGGTCCACGCGAATCCCGGCGGATTGGACCACCGCGGCAAACCGGCGCACCGCGACAATCCTTGCTCGTCACTCAATCCTGCAAGGAGGCTGCCATGCCTGTCACCCATACTTCCGTCGCCGTGCCTGGCGCCGTCGCCCGCCCGCCAGCGCACTGGTTCGCCGCACCGGTTGCCGCCTTGATCTACCCGTGGCTGCTGGTGCTGTTCCATGACAGCCGCGCGGCCGGCGCGCCGCTCGTATCGGCCGTCGCGCTGCTTGCGGCACTGCTCGTTCCCGCCGTGGCGTTGTGGATGGCGATGCGGCTGTCCGGCGCAACCAGTGCTGCCGGCGTGCGCGCACGCCGCGTCGCGCTGTTCGCGGTCGCCACGCCGCCGCTGTTCACGCTGACGGGCGTCGTATTCCTGCTGCTGGGCCATCCGGCCTGGGACATCCCCTTCATGGCGCTGCTGTGGACGGCGCTCGGCATCGCCATTGCGGTCGCGCCCCGCACGACGCTGCCGCCGCCGGCCGCCGACCGGCAGGCCGCCCGCTGGCGCACCGCGCACGGCGTGGGAGCCGTGCTGGCCATCGTCTTCCTGGCCGCCCACTTCACCAACCACCTGTTCGGCTGGCTCGGGCCGGACGTGCACATGGCCATCATGAAGGTGCTGCGCACCGTCTACCGGTCGGCCTTCGTCGAGCCCGTGCTGATCGGCGTGTTTGCCTTCCTGATCGTCACCGGCAGCCGCATGGCGTGGCGGCTGACCGCGCGGCCGGCCGATGCCTTCCGCACGTTCCAGATCGCCGGCGGCGTGTTCCTCGTGTTTGCCGTGATCAGTCACGTCAACGCGGTGCTGTACCTGGCCCGTGTCCACTTCGGCATCGACACGGACTGGGGCTTTGCCGTCGGTGCGCCGACCGGCATGCTGGACGATCCGTGGAACATCCGCCTGCTGCAGTATTACCTGCTGGCGGTGTTCTTCGTCATCGGCCACGCCTTTGCCGGCCTGCGCATCGTGCTGCTGGCGCACGGCACCGCACGGCGGGCGGCCGACCGCGTGCTGTATGCCGGCACCACATTCGGCGCCATCGTGGCCGCCGCAATCATCCTGGCCATGTGCGGCATGCGGCTCTGAGCCCGGCGGGGCGACATTGCTTAAAGCTGCATTTCATTTGCATGTTTAAGCGAATTTGGCTACACTGCGCCCAACGCTGTCCCACCACGAAAGGAATCCCCCATGCTGACCACCGACCAACGCGCCCTGATCACCGCCACCGTTCCCCTGCTTGAAGCGGGCGGCGAGGCGCTCGTGCGCCACTTCTACCTGACGCTGTTCAAGGACTTCCCGCAGGTCGTCCCGCTGTTCAACCAGTCGAACCAGCACGGCGGCACGCAGCAGCGCGCGCTGGCCTTCGCCATCCTGTGCTACGCCCGCTACATCAATGAACTCGACAAGCTGGAAGGCCTGCTGGAGACCATCGTCAACAAGCACATCTCGCTGCAGATCCTGCCGGAGCACTATCCGTACGTGGGCGCGTCGCTGCTGAAGGCGATCCGCGAAGTGCTGGGCGAAGCGGTGGCCACCGACGCCGTGATCGACGCCTGGGGCATCGCCTACGGCCAGCTGGCCGATATCCTGATCAATGCCGAACGCAAGGGCTACGCAGCGCAGCTGGCGGCCGAAGGCGGCTGGAACGGCACGCGGGCGTTCACCGTCGCCCGCAAGGTCGCCGAGAGCGCCGAGATCACCAGCTTCGTGTTCCGCCCCGTCGACGGCGGCCCCGTGATGGCCTACGCGCCCGGCCAGTACATCGGCGTGTACGTGACCGTCGACGGCAAGGCGCAGAAGCGGCAGTACTCGCTGTCCGCCGCCAGCAATGGCGAAACGTACCAGATCAGCGTCAAGCGCGAGCCGGGCGGGCGCGTGTCGAACCACCTGCACGACCATGTGGCAGCGGGCGACCGCATCGACCTGTTCGCGCCGAGCGGCGCCTTCACGCTGCAGCCGCACGACCGGCCGCTGGTGCTGATCAGCGGCGGCGTCGGCATCACGCCGACGCTGGCAATGCTGGCCTCTGCACTGCGTGCGGGCCGCGAAGTGCACTTCATCCACGCTGCCCGCAACGGCTCGGTGCACGCATTCCGCGATTACGTCGACACGCTGGCCCGCCAGTATCCGC
Source organism: Oxalobacteraceae bacterium UBA6704 (assembly GCA_002454505.1). Classification (GTDB taxonomy): domain Bacteria; phylum Pseudomonadota; class Gammaproteobacteria; order Burkholderiales; family Burkholderiaceae_D; genus Rugamonas. Next base: position 36,262 of record DKJA01000097.1, on the reverse strand, counting down.
AGTTGAAGCGCTTCTACTGCTACGCCGAGCACGACGACCAGTCGCCGGCGCCGCATGCGATCGGCCTGCTGGACCGGGAGCTGCTGGCCGAATGGCTGCCGCCATCGCGCGACGTGGATGCGTACTTCCTCGGGCCGACCGCCTTCATGCGCGCCGTCAAGCACAATCTGCGCGCGCTGGGCGTGCCCGATGCGCAGGCCCGCTACGAATTCTTCGGGCCGGCCGAGGCGCTGCAGTAAGGATTTCGTCTGCCGCGAGGCGGTTCAGCGCAGCTTATTTGCCGGACCGCGCCAGGCAGTCGTCCAGCTGGCGGAACAGCGCGGCAAACTGCCGCGCGGCGATGCTGCAACGCGCGCAGCCGGCAAGGTGGTCCGCCAGGGCCGCCTGCTCGGCGGCCGTCAACGGCACGTCGCGGGCGCCGCACACGAGGCGGCTCGCACCACGGCAGGTGACCGGTTCGAGGGGACGGTAGCCAGTCATGCTGCTTCTCCCCAGCCGCGCACCACGCACTCGCGCAGCCGCATGCGCGCGCGGTACAGCACCACGCGCAGGTTGCCCGCGCTGAGGCGGCACTCGCTTTGAATCTCGTCCAGTTCCATGCCGAGGAATTCGCGCATCAGGAACAGCCGCGCGGTCTGCTCCGGCAACCGTGCCAGGCACAGCTCCAGCACCGTGGTCAACTGGCTTGCCGCCAGCTGGTGCTCGCCGCACAGCGTGTCGTTGAACACGTCGGGGTGCCACGCGTCGTCCGCGGTGAACAGGGCATCGAGATCGTCTTCCGTCGCCGTGCCGCTGAAATGCAGCGGCGCCACGCTGCGGCGGCGGATCGCATCGACGATCTTGTGGCGCAGGATGCCCGTCAGCCAACCACGCAGCGCGGCGCGCTGGCCGTAGCCCTGCCAGTTGGCCAGCGCGCCCAGCACCGTCTCCTGCACCGCATCTTCCGCCTCGGCGGCGCTGGCCAGCTGCAGCCGCGCCAGCCGCAGCAGGAATGGTCGCTCGGCGGCGATCCGCTGCCACATGGCCTGCCGGCCCGCCGGCATGGCGTTCGTCTGACATGTCGTCACGCGATGTTCTCCTGTCACTGTCGTCAGCAGACAGTCGGACGAGCGGGCGGCTTGTTACAGTTTCTTAAGCGGCGAGTTTTTTGCGGTGCAGCTTGACCGGCACTTCCTTCGGCGCCGGTTCCGGCAGCAGGTCGGCCAGCGAATAGCGGTCCAGCTCGGCCAGGTAGGCGGCCGTGGCGCCTTTCAGCACGCCCTTCAGGCGGCAGGCCTTGGTCAGCCCGCAAGGCTGGCCGGCCGGATCGAAGCAGTCGGCCATGTAGAAGTCGTTCTCGGCCATGCGGATCACGGCGCCCACATTGATGTCCTTCGGCTCGTGGTTCAGCCGGAAGCCGCCGTTGCGGCCGCGCACCGTCTCGATGACGCCATTGCGCCCCAGCTCGTGGACCACCTTCATCAGGTGGTTCTTCGAGATGCTGTGCAGGTCGGCGATCTCCTGGATCGTCACCAGGCGGTCGCGGTTGGTCCCCAGGTGCAGCAGGGTGCGCAGCGTGTAATCGGTAAAGGAAGTCAGGCGCATGGTCCATGCAGTATACCCGATGCACGGCCCACACGTACGGCAAGCGCACCGCCCCTGCACAGCGTTACACGGACGTTTCACATGCCTGTGAATGGCGGCTTAATTTAATTTTATATCCCTTAACTTGCCCGCAACGGGCGCGGCTTCCATCATGGATGCATGCGTAGCGATACGCTGCCCAACGAAGGAGAGAGCCATGCACATTACCCCATCCGCCATCCACGTGATGCACGCCGACCCCGCCATGACGGCCGGCCTGCAGGCCATCCTGGCCGAACAGCCGGAATTTCGCGTCACCACCCACGGCCGCCAGCCCGAAGCCCAGCAGGTGGCCCGTGTGCTGGTGGCCGACTACGACACGGGCCTGGCGCTGGCGCGCGGCCGCCACCGCGGCTACGTGCTGGTCATCTCGCCGCTCGACAAGGAGTGGGAGATCCGCACCGCCCTCGATGCGGGCGTGCACGGCTACGTGCCGCAGTCGGCCAGCGCCGAGGAACTGATCAAGGCGGTGCGCCACCTGAGCCAGGGCGAACGCTACCTGGCCGAATGCGTGATGCGGATGGTGGCCAGCAGCCTGACGCGCGAAGCGCTGACGTGCCGCGAAACGGATGTGCTGCAGCTGCTGGCCGAAGGCTGCTGCAACAAGCTGATCGCCCGGCGGCTGGGCATCGGCGTGGGCACCGTCAAGACGCATGTGAAGGGCGTGATGAGCAAGCTCGATGCCACGGCCCGCACCCATGCCGTCGTCGTGGCGACGCAGCGCGGCCTGATTGCGCCGGGTCACCGACCCCGCACCACGCTGTCCTGCACCTACCAGTAAGCGGTCACGGCGTGCTGCGGCGTCCCAGCGAAATGCCATAGGCGGCGCCGCGCGAGCGCAGCACGGGATCGTCGCTGGCCGCGATCCCCGCCGGCAGGCTTTCCGGCAGGTAGACCTGCTGCCGGCATGCGGTATCGGCGCCCGCCGCTGTCACCACCAGGCGGCCCAGTTCGACGCGGCGCTTGCCCTGCCACGTCACGCTGGGGTCGAGCAGCGCATCGCCGGGATCGGGCAGCTGGGCCGTCACGATGAACCGGGCCGTGCCGGCGGCGACACGCTGTTTCAGTTCGTCCTCGAGGAAGCGGTCCGGCAGCGCCTTCTCGTCTTCCGGCGTCAGGTACTGCGTGCCGCCTTCCGGCTCGACGACGATGCGCGCATGCTGCGCCTTGCCGGCCCCGTCGCGGAACACGAAGGCGTGATTTGAAAAATACGGCGTGGCCGCATACGACGCCGGTGCCGCGTGCGATGCCAGCAGCGCCGGCTGCCGCACGCCATCCGGGTAGCGCGCATTGTGGGCGGCAATCGCCTGCGGGTCCGGCTTGCCGGTGGCGGGATCGGCGACGCGCGCCTGCAGGAAGCCGACAAACGAGGCCGGCGTGGCGGCGAAGAACACCGGCTCCGAAATGAGCACCAGGTCGTAGCGTTCGCCCTGCGCGTCGAGCCGCAGCGCCATGCCGCGCACGCTGCGGCTCTTGTCGGACGCGTTCGGATTGCCGCCGCCGATGGAAAAGCGCAGCTGCGCGGGAAAGGCGCCGTGCTCGAACAGCGGCGACCTGACCAGCGTGCCGGCCTGTTTCGACGGCGTGAAGGTGCCGCCGGCACAGAAGCCCTGCGCATGCGAGGCGCGCATGCCGGCATGGCGGCCGAAGGTTTTATTCAGTGCGTCCACCAGGTCGCTCGGCGTGGGTTCGGCGGCAGCCGGTGCCTGGGCGGATGCCACGCCGGCCCACAGCAGCGCGGCCGGCAGGATGGTCAGGGAGTGTTTCATGGTCGATCTCCATATCGGGTTGAGGTGCCGCTATGTCGCCGGCGCCCGGTTCCCGTTACAGCTGCAAGTCCCCGGCCATTCGGGAGAGCGGATCGGTGTAACGCCGCGCCGCCCGGGCCGACATAGCGGGGAGCGCGCCGCAACCACGCCGGCGCGCCGAACCGGAAGGATTCATCATGCGTATCTGTATCGTCGGTGCCGGCGCCATCGGCACCACGCTGGCCGTGCGGCTGGCCGGCGCCGGCCACCGCATTGCCGTCATCGCCCGCGGCGACACGCTTGCCGCGATCCGCGCCCGCGGCCTGCGCCTGCACGACCTGCAGGGCACCCATGTGGCGCAGCCGGTCGTGGCGGAAGACCCGGCCGACCTGGGCCCGCAGGACCTTGTCTTCGTCTGTACCAAGACCACCGCGCTGGCCGACGTGCTGCCCCGGCTCGCGCCGCTGCTGGCGGCGGAGACGATCGTCGTCCCGGCCATCAACGGCGTGCCGTGGTGGTATTTCGAAGGCTGCGGCCAGCCCGCGCCGCCGCTGGCCACGCTCGATCCGCACGGCGTGCTGGCCGGCGCGCTGCCGCCGCAGCACCTGCTCGGCTGCGTGGTGTACATCACCGCCGAGGCGCTGGCGCCCGGCGTCGTCCGGGCCGGCAATCCGCACCGGCTGATCGTCGGCGAGATCGACCACCGCACCAGCATCCGGGCCACCCGGCTGGCGCAGTGCCTGACCGATGCCGGCATCGCCACCGAAGTCACCGACCGCATCCGCGATCACGTGTGGATGAAGATCCTCGCCAACCTCAGCTCGAACCCGCTGTCCGTGCTCACCGGCGCGACGCTGGAGCAGATCTACGGCCAGCCCGCGCTGCAGCCCGTCGTGCGCAAGATCCTGCGCGAAGCGATGCAGACGGCGGCCGCCTACGGGGCCCGCCTGCCGCTCGATGCCGATACCTTCATCGCACGCGGCGCCGGCATGGGCGCGGTACGCACGTCGATGCTGCAGGATTACGAGCTGGGGCGCCCGCTGGAGCTGGCCGCCATCGGCGACGCGGTGCTGGAGCTCGCCGCCCGCAAGGGCATTCCGATGACGAGGACGGCGGACATCATCGCGCTGGCCCGCGTGCGCGGCGCCAACCGTACGGACACCTGACACCGCATTGCGCCGCATGGCCCAGCGTCAAACGCCGCGCTTGGCACGGCAGGCGGCGGGCGGCCAGGGCTAAGATGCAGCGCCCGTTCCCGTGCAGCACACCGATCCGATGACCGACGCCGACACCGAGCAGGGGGCCTGGACGCGCATCGCGGCCGAGCGGTCCTTCCTGCTGCGCCTTGCGCGCACCCAGCTGACCTGCCCGGCCGATGCCGAAGACGCGGTGCAGGATGCGCTGGTCAGCGCGCTGCTGGGCTGGTCCACGCTGCGCGAACGCACGGCGCTGCGCGCCTGGCTGGCCGGCATCCTGCGCCACAAGATCACCGACCTGCTGCGCCGCCGCCGGCTGGCGCCGCAGCCGCTGCCGGCCGGCGACGACGGCGACGAACCGTTCGGGAACGGCGATGCGTGGCACCAGGCCGTCTGCGCGGCGATGGCCGACGGCGAACGGCAGCTGGCGCGCCGCCAGCTGGGGCGCGCCCTCGATGCGTGCGTGGCGGAGCTGCCGTCGCCGGCGGCGCAGCTGGTGATGCTGCGCGATGCGATCGGCATGGAGATGGACGAACTGCCGTGGCCAGGCGTTACAGCCGGCGCGCTGCGCGTGCAGCTGCACCGGGCCCGCCACAAGCTGCGCACCTGCCTGCTGCAGCGCTGGGGCGCGCCGGAGTGATCAGATGGTCGGCACCGCAGCGCGGCCGAACAGTCCGATCTGCAGGCCGCGGGCCACCCGGCCGGCAATCTTTTCCAGCGCGCGGGCATCGTCCGGCGCGCACAGCGCGCGGGCGCATTCGCCGAACAGCACCAGCCAGCGCGCGAACAGCGCCGGCGTCAGCCCCTGCATGGCCTGGTGGCGCGCAGACACATTGCCCTTGAAGCGCCGCGTGTCGAGCATCACCGTGCTCCAGAAGTCCACCATCCGGTCCAGGTGGGCGGGCCAGTCGTCGATGGCCGCCTCGAACGGCGGCCCCAGTTCGCCGTCGCGGCGCACGCGCGCATAAAAGGCGTGCACCAGCGCGGTCAGCGTGGCCTCGTCGAGGCGGGTCGTGGCAGGCGGCGCGGCGGACATATTCGTCATGACGGTCGTGATGCAGGGACTGTGCCGGGCGGCGAAAAAAATGCCGTACGGTCGAACGGGGGCGGCTTCATGGACACAGCATCCATGCCGTCGTCGCGCCCGGCCGTACGGCGAAGACACCGCAGTGCCAACAGCAGTCAACCAGGGTGGCGTGCAGTTGCACGCCGGATGAACGGTGATACGCGCCACGCTGCTGTGACCAGCAACGCCGGCGCGGCACTCATAAGATATATTCTATCTGCATGTTTATGAAGTTGTCGAGCGTTTTGTGCAATGGCTATACTGCCGTGTCATGAATATGCCAGGCCGGCCGGGGGACCTTTGTACGACAGGGAACAGCTGCAGCAGCAACTGAACGATTTCTATACCGCCATTCTCGCGCGGGAACGGTCGCTGTTCGATGAAAGCCACCTGCGCGAGCTGTCCGCGCCGCTGCTGATCGCCGTATCCGACGCCTATCTGGCGGCGCCCGTGCGCATCATGTTCGTCGGGAAGGAAACCAATGGCTGGTGGGGCAGGCTCGGCAAGTTTTATGCGACTGACGACGCCGTCGCTTCCCTGCTGGCCCGCTATCGAACGCAGATGACAAAAGGGCGCTGGAAGGGCCGGTTTTTCCGGATGCTGGCGCGCGTGGCGCACGAAGCGGCAGGCGCCAGCGCCGATGCCGTGGCATGGACCAATCTGCTGAAAACGGACTGGGACCATGGCCGGGGCTATTCGCGCACGGCCAAGGGGGTGTCGGCAGCGCTGACACGCATGTCGCAGGAGATGCTCCGGTTCGAGGTGAGCGTGCTGCAGCCGCACGTCATCGTGTTTGCCTGCGGGTCCACGTACGACAGCCTGATCCGGAACACGTTCCCCGAGCGCTCGCACAGCGAAGCGATCGTCCGGCGGGCCCTGTGGCAGTTCCGGATCGGCGACATCCAGTGCTACCGCTGCCAGCACCCGCAGACCATCGCCCGGGCAGGCTCGCGGTTCAAGCCCGTCGATTTTTATTATGAAGACGTGATTGCACGCATCCGTGCGCGCCATCCGGCAAGCGCCCCGGCCTCGGGTGCGGAGCATTTCCAGCACACCGGCTAACATGGCTCCAGGCGCCACCTTCGTGGCATGGCAAGGAACTTCATGAATCTGCACCAGGCCTGGCGCCACCGCCAGATCGGCAACGGCCAGCTGGCCGGACTGGCCTTCATCTTTCTATGGTTTTTCATCGGCGGTATCGCCCACTTCGCGGCGACCGATACCGAGGCGCGCATCGTGCCGCCGTGGTTCCCGTGGCCCGTGGCGGCGGTGCTGGCCAGCGGCGTGTTCGAACTGCTCGGCGCCTTCGGCATCCTGTTTGCGTCGACACGCCGGCTGGCCGGCATCGGCCTGTTCGTGCTGACGGTGGCCGTCACGCCTGCGCACATCTACATGTTGCAGCAGCCTGAATTGTTCCCCGTGCCGCTGTGGGCATTGTGGCTGCGGCTGCCGATCCAGGTGGCCCTGCTGTGGCTGATCTGGTGGAGCACGTGGCGCACGCGGCGCCGCTAGCCGCTTCTTCCGCTGCAATCAGTTCAGCTGAAGCTCCCAGTAACCGACATCCACCCAACGGTCGAACTTCCAGCCCACCTTGGCGAAGTGCGCCACCTTGTTGAAACCCAGCGCTTCGTGCAGCGCGACGCTGGCCGGATTCGGCTGCGCGATGCCGCCGATCGCCATTTTCAGGCCGCGCGCCCGCAAGTCATCGAGCAGGGTGCGGTACAGCCGTGCGCCGATCCGCCGGCCCACGCGGCTGTGCGCCACGTACACGGAAGTCTCCACCGAAAACCGGTAAGCGCTGCGCACGCGCCAGGGCGTGGCGTATGCGTAGCCGGTGACCACGCCGTCTTCGACGAAAACGTACCACGGCAGGCGCGCGCCGATGTCCGCAATGCGCCTGGCCATCTCGTCTTCACTGACTGCCTGCTCTTCGAAACTGATCGTGGTAGTGGCGATATAGTGGTTGTAGATGGCGGCAATATCGGCCGCGTCCAGCGCCGTGGCCAGGCGGATTGCCGTCGTCGTGATCGGGTCGTTCAAGATGTCCTCCGGTAGAGGCTTCCACTATACCGGAGTGCATCAGCTACGCCGAGGCCTGCCGCACCGGCGCCAGTTCCACCGGCGGCTTGAGCGGCTCATCGTCCTCCTGCTGCAAAATGCGCAGCTCCTCGACGGACGACTCGCCATCGAGCACGCGGTGCATGCGTTCGCGGTCCAGCGCGCCGACCCAGGCGGCGACGGCCATCGTGCCGACCGCGTTGCCGATCGTGTTCGTGATGGCGCGCGCTTCCGACATGAAGCGGTCCACGCCCAGCAGCAGCACCATGCCGGCGACGGGGATCTTGCCCATCGACGCCAGCGTGGCCGCCAGCGTGATGAAGCCGGAACCGGTCACGCCGGCCGACCCTTTCGATGTCACCATCAGCACGCCCAGCACCACCAGCTGGTCGGTCAGCGTTAGCGGCGTGTTGGTGGCCTGCGCGATGAAGATGGCCGCCATCGTGTAGTAGATGCACTGGCCATCCGGATTGAACGTGACGCCGGACGGAATCACCAGGCCGACCACCGGCTTCGACACGCCCGCGTGCTCCAGCTTGCGCATCAGCTGCGGCACCACGGATTCCGACGAACTGGTGCCCAGCACGGTAAAGATCTCGTCCTTCAGGTAGCGCAGCAATTTCTACAGGCTGAAGCCGGACACGCGGGCCACCACGCCCAGCACCGCCACCACGAACACGACGCAGGTCAGGTACATGCACGCCATCAGGTAGCCCAGCGACACCAGCGACGCCAGGCCGTATTTGCCCACCGTGAAGCCGATCGCGCCAAAGGCGGCCAGCGGTGCCGCGCGCATCACCATGCCGACGATGAGGAACATGCTGTTGCTGAACGCTTCCAGGAAATCCACCACCGGCTTGGCGCGCCGGCCCATGCGCGACAACGCGATGCCCAGCATCGTCGCGAACACGAGGATCTGCAGGATGTCGTTCTTCGCCAGCGCGTCAACGACGCTGGTGGGGATCATGTGCAGCAGGAAGTCGACGAAGCTGCCGGAGTGGCCGGCCGCCGCGGTATAGCTCTTGATGCCGGCCGTATCCAGCGTGGCGACGTCGACGTTCATGCCGGCGCCCGGCTGCGCGAGGTTGACGACGATGAGGCCCAGCAGCAGCGCGAACGTCGACATCACCTCGAAGTACAGCAGCGCGCGCACGCCGACGCGGCCCAGCTCCTTCATGCTTTCCATTTTCGCGATGCCGAGAACGACCATCGCGAAGATGACGGGCGCGAACACCATCTTGATGAGCCGGATGAACGCGTCGCCCAGCGGTTTCAGGTCGGTCGCGAACTGCGGATAGAGAACGCCCAGCACGCCGCCGGCGCACACGCCGATCAGCACCTGGACATACAGCTTGCCAAAAAAACGCTTGCTCATGATGTCTCCTTTATGGATTCCTGCTACCGTCTCGCCGCCCGCTCTGCGGCGGGTCGGAGAGACAGGACACGGCAACGGGTCAGGCGGCCTTGCGCCGGTCGCCCTCCGCCAGGAAAGCGCAGACGGCGCGGGTGACGTCGGCTGTGGTGGCCTTGCCGCCCAGGTCGCCCGTGTGCAGCGCGGGATCGGCCGTCACGTGCTCGATCGCCGCCATCACGCGCGCCGCCGCCGCACGCTCGCCCAGGTGCTCGAGCAGCATCACCACCGACCAGAACGTGCCGACCGGGTTGGCCAGGCCCTTGCCCATGATGTCGAACGCGGAACCGTGGATCGGCTCGAACATCGACGGATAGCGGCGCTCCGGATCGATATTGCCGGTGGGGGCGATGCCCAGGCTGCCGGCCAGCGCGGCGGCCAGGTCGCTGAGGATGTCGGCGTGCAGGTTGGTCGCCACGATCGTGTCCAGCGTGGCGGGGCGGTTGACCATGCGTGCGGTGGCGGCATCGACCAGCTCCTTGTCCCACGTGACGTCGGGGAAATCGCGCGACACTTCCAGCGCGATCTCGTCCCACATCACCATCGCGTGGCGCTGCGCATTGCTCTTGGTGATCACGGTGAGCAGCTTGCGGGGTCGCGACTGCGCCAGCCTGAACGCGAAGCGCAGGATGCGTTCGACGCCGACACGCGTCATCATCGACACGTCGGTGGCCGCCTCGATCGGATGGCCCTGGTGGACGCGGCCGCCGACACCGGCATATTCGCCTTCCGAATTCTCGCGGACGATGACCCAGTCCAGGTCCTGCGGCTGGCAGCGTTTCAGCGGCCCGTCGATGCCGGGCAGGATGCGGGTCGGCCGCACATTGGCGTACTGGTCGAAGCCCTGGCAGATCTTCAGGCGCAGGCCCCACAGCGTGATGTGATCGGGGATGTGGGGATCGCCGGCGGAGCCGAACAGGATCGCGTCCTTGCCGCGCAAGGCATCCAGGCCGTCGGCCGGCATCATCTCGCCGTGTGCGCGGTAGTAATCGCCGCCCCAGCCGAAGTCCTCGAACTCGAAGCGGAAGGTGCTGCTGGTGGCGGCCAGCGCGGCCAGCACGTCGCGGCCGGCCGGCACGACCTCCTTGCCGATGCCGTCGCCGGGAATGGTCGCGATCTGGTAAGTCTTCATGGTGTCTCCTGGAATGGGTGAGTTGTCAATGCGTGGCAGTGCGGCCACCTTACGCAGTGGACGGGCCGCGCGATGCCCACTAAACTCAAACTGTTATTGACCTGGGACTCCACAATGGACGCAAATACGGGCTTGCAGCCGGCCGAGCTGGCCTTCATCGTCACGCTGGCCACGAGCGGCAGCCTGAGTGCCGCGGCGCGCGAGCTGGGCATCACCACGTCGGCCGTCAGCAAGCGGCTGGCCTACCTTGAGGCGCGCATCGGCGTGCCGCTGGTGAACCGCACCACGCGCCGCATGAGCCTCACGCCGGAGGGAGACGTGCTGCTGGAGCATGCCCAGCGCATCCTCGACGAGATCGCCGGACTGGAAGAAATGCTGTCGCGCTCGAAGAGCACGCCGAAGGGGCAGCTGCGCGTGAATGCCACGCTGGGCTTCGGCCGGCTGCACATCGCGCCGGCCATCTCGCAGTACGTGCTGCGCTATCCGGAAGTGAACGTGCAGCTGCAGCTGTCCGTCGATCCGCCCCCGCTGGCGGACGACCAGTTCGACGTGTGCATCCGCTTCGGCGCGCCGTCCGATGCGCGCGTGATCGCCAGGCGGCTGGCCACCAACCGCCGTTTGCTGTGCGCCGCACCGAAATACCTGGCCAGGCACGGCGTGCCGAAACTGCCGGCCGACCTGCGCCGGCACAACTGCATCGCGATCAGGCAGGGCGACGAGGCTTATGGCGTATGGCGGCTGCAGACAGGCCGTGAAGCGGCGCGCGACGCGGCGGTCGTCAAGGTGACGGGCAATCTGACCACCAACGACGGCGAGATCGCCGTGAACTGGGCGCTCGATGGCCACGGCATCCTGATGCGCGCGGAATGGGACGTCGAACGCTACCTGCAATCGGGGCGCCTGGTGCACGTGCTGCCCGCTTATCGGACGCCGGATGCCGACATTTATGCCGTCTATCCGCACCGCCACCAGCTGTCGGCGCGGATCCGTACCTTCGTCGATTTCCTGGCCGAGCGGTTTGCCCGCGGCGGGACATGATTCAACGTTGGCGGGCGCCATCCTCCAGCTGGCGCAGCACCTGCGCCGTGTCCCGCACGTCGGCATATTCGCCGTGCAGGTTCGCCAGCGACATCCGGTGCACGTCTTCGGCCGTGCGCAACGTGCCGCCGTAGTCCGCCTTTTCAAAGGCAAAGGTCGCATCCGCCACGACGATGGTTGTAAAACCCAGGTTGCCCGCCGTCCGCGCGCTGGCCTCGACCGAGTTGTTCGTGCTGACGCCGACCAGCACGACATGCCGGATGCCGCGCGCATGCAGCCACCGCTCCAGGCCGGTATTGACGAAGGCATCCGGCACGTTCTTCTCGACGACATGTTCGTGCGGCAGTGGTGCGAAGCGCGGCTGGAACTCGACACCGCGCTGGCCGGGCGCAAAGACCGACGCCGGCGAACGGCTGATGTGCCGCACGCTGACGACCGGCTGGCCGGCCGCGCGCCAGGCCGCATGCAGGCGGGCGATATTGTCTTCCGCGCCGGGATTGTTGCGGGCAGGGAGATGGTCGCCGCACATGCCGTTCTGCAGGTCGATGATGATCAGGGCGATCGGTTCGCTCATGGTGTGCTCCGGTGTGGTTCGCGATGATGTGGGTTGGTGACCTGCTTAATATACCGGAGGCGCCGGCCCGGCAGTTGGCGCCCGGCGGCACATGCGGTATCGTTGGCCGTTGCCATCCACTCCACAGGGATCATCGATGAACGTGACCAGTCTTGCTCGCCGCGGCTTCGTGTCCTGCCTTGTCTGCCTGTTTGCCGCCACCGGTACCGCCGCCGCCGCACTGCCGGCCGAACAGCCGATCAGTCTCGAAACGACCAGCGGCACGCTGTACGGCACCTTGCAGCTGCCTGCCGACGTGAAGAAGCCGCGCGTGGCGCTGATCATCGCCGGCTCAGGGCCGACGGACCGCGACGGCAATGCACCGATGATGGGTGGCCGTAACGACAGCCTCAGGATGCTGGCCGCGGCGCTGGCCGACGCCGGCTTCGCATCGGTCCGCTACGACAAGCGGGGCATCGCGGCAAGCCAGGCGGCCGGGCCCGCCGAGGCGGCGCTGCGCTTCGACATGTACGTGGACGACGCCACGGCCTGGCTGGTCAAGCTGCAGCAGGATGGGCGGTTCGCGTCCACGGCCGTGATCGGACACAGCGAAGGCTCGCTGATCGGCATGCTGGCCGCACCGCGGGGCGGGGCCGCCGCCTTCGTGTCGATCGCCGGCGCCGCAGATGCGGCAGGCACCATCCTGCGCAAGCAGCTCGCCGGCAAGCTACCGCCCGAGCTGGCGGTGGAGAGCGAGCGTATCCTCGCTGCGCTGGAACGGGGCGACACCGTCGACCAGGTTACCCCCGCCCTGAACGTACTGTACCGGCCCAGCGTGCAGCCTTACCTGGTGTCGTGGCTGAAATACGTGCCGGCCGAACGCATCGCCGCACTGCGGATGCCGGTGCTGGTGGCACAGGGCACCACCGATATCCAGGTGGGCACGGACCAGGCGCACGCGCTGAAGGCCGCGCAGCCGAAGGCCACTCTGGCGATCGTCGAGGGCATGAACCATGTGCTCAAGCAGGTGCCGGCCGATCCGGCGCGGCAGCTCGCGTCGTATGGCGATCCGGCGCTGCCCGTCGATCCGGCGCTGGTGCGGGCCATCGTGGCGTTTCTGAAGCAGGGCGGGTGAGGCTGGGACTGTGCGCGACAGGGTTGTATTTCTGCGTTAAGGCTGGTGTACAGAAAAACAACCCCGGGGACAGGCCCCGTTGGGGACAGTCCCCTTGCTGATCGGGTAAATGCGCTGAATGCGATGTGACGAACAGTTTTCATCGCCGCGACTACCTACAATCGTTCCATGGCCTCGAACGACGACAATCCCATGGCAGACGATCTGCGCACCGCGGACCGGCGCACCGATGCCGCCACCGCCGAGAAAATCGACATGGCGCTGCTGACGCGCCGGGCTTTCGACGGCCGCACGGCCCGCACGTTCTGCCGGCTGTCCGGCATTCAGGAACGGTTGACGGAGCATGTGCTTGGGCGTGGTGCGGACCAGGTGCGGCGGACCACCACGACGCTGACGCCGGCCGACCGGCGCGCCAAACCGTCCTAACGACGGTGCCGGTCGAAGAACGCCCACATTACCTCGTTGGCGTCGATATCCCGCGTGGTGTTCCCGATCGGCAGGCCGACATTGAACGGATCGGCGCCCGGCCACGTATGGCCGCCGTCGCGGATCGTCACCAGCGCCACCGCCTGCCGGCCGTTGCCCTGTTCGCGCACGGTCACGGCGGTGCCATCGTTCGGGTCCGCATCAATGACGCGGCTGCGGGCACCGGCCGCGCCGATGCCGTTGTGCTTCAGCCAGTAGCGGTACGTGTCCTCTGCCGACAGGTAGCCGGCAGCCTTGCCGTCATAGGCGACTACCTGATCGGCGGTGCCGTGCATCAGCAGCACGCCGACCTTGCCCGGCTTCGTGTGGTGCTGCACCACGGGTTCCGGCATCGGCCCGCCCACCGACGCCACGGCGGCAAACAGCTCGGGCAGTTCGGCCGCGGCCCGCAACGCGAAGAAGCCGCCACGCGACAGGCCGGTGGCATACACGCGCGCGCCATCGATGCGGTAATCCTGCTTCAGCCTGGACAATAGCGCTTCGGTAAAGCCGATATCGTCGCTGCCTTCGCGGTACGACATGTCGAAGCCCACGTTCCAGTCATGCCTGATCCCCAGCGGATAGACGACGATGAACCGGTGCCGGTCCGCCGCCCGGTTCATCTGCGTGTACAGCATCTGTTCGGCCATCGTCATGCCGCTGCCGTGAAAGTTGAATACCACCGGGAAGGCTTTATCGGGCTGGCTGGCGTACGACGCGGGCGTGTAGACGATGTAGCGCCGCTTTTCGTCCTTGTGGACGAGCGTCTGTCTTTGTGCCAGCGCCGGCATCGCGGTGCAGACGAGGAGGAGGAGGGTGACGAGGAGGTTCATGGGCGTGCGCGCAAAAGTTGGTCGAGCACGCAGCTTAGGCAGCCGGCGGTGAAATGCCGGTGAAATCCGGCGGCTTTTCACCGTGCCGGCACTGGCACAATGGTGACGCAATACGACGCGGCGCCCGCCTCGAACGCCAGTCCCCAGTCCATGGCGCCGGCCACGCGCCGCAACAGGTTCTGGCCGTGCAGGAAGCCATGCATCGTACCCGGGCGGTCGGCATCGACCGAATTGGCGACACGCAGCACACCATCCGCATAGCTGATCCGCAGCTGCGAATCGGGTCCGCCATGGAACACGGCGTTGCCCAGGCAGTTATTCAGCAGCAGCATCGCCAGGTGACGGTTGCCGGTCACCGCAAGCCGGTCCGGCACATCGAGTGCCAGCCTGGCGGCATGCCACCCCGCGTCGCCGGACAGTCGCAGCAGGCAATCCTCGATGCAGCCGCGCAGGTCCAGCACTTCGCGCGCGATGTGTTCTGCGCGCGCCAGTGCGAACAGCACGTCGATGATGTTGCCGATATCGGCCAGGCCCGCCTGCAGCTGCGCCACCTCGTGCCCCTGCAGCGGACGAGATGCTGCCTGGCCGAGCGCGTTGTTCATCACCGTCAGCGGCGTGCGCAATTCGTGGCTGACGTCGCGTGTAAACGCGTGCTCGCGGGCCAGTGCCGCATGCAGCGCCGCCATTGTCGTGCCGAGCCTTTCGGCCAGGTAGCCGATTTCATCGCGGCGCCGTTGCGCAGTGAAGGCGGTCGAACCATCGCGCACTTCGTCGGCCAGCAACTGCAGCGGCGTCACCAGCCGCCGCGACAGCCAATAGGCCAGCAGCAGCGCCAGGCCGATCAGGCCCAGCGCCACCAGGGTCAGCATGCCGCCGACATCGCGGAACAGCTGCGACACGACCAGCAGCGGGCCGACGTCGGCCAGCAGGTAAAAGCGCTGCGGCCCGCTGCCGTCGTTCAGGTCGAGCGTGCGCACGTGATAGTGCCGGCCTGTGTCCGTAAACACTTCGGCGCGTAGTCGGCCGGCCATCACCTGCTCGCGCACGGACGGCGGCAGCCCTTCGGCATCCCCGTGGATGCGGATCAGGTCATTGCCGGGCGGCTGGACGCTCCCGTGCCGCGCGAAATGCACCGTGATGGCGGCGGCTTCCCGTGCCAGCAGCCGGTCGACCAGCATGTCTTCGGTGACGTAGGAGATGACCAGTGCAAGCCCCGTATAAACCACGCAAATGAGCACGGTAAAGCCGGCCAGCGCCGCGAACAGGCCGTGGCGGATCGACTTAAACATCGGCCGCCTGCGCCAGGTCCAGCCGGTAGCCCAGTTGCGGAATCGTGACGATCGCCGGCGCCGCAGCGACCAGTTCGAGCTGCTTGCGCAAGGCGTAGATGTGCGACTTCAGCGCATCGCTGTCCGGCGGATTGGCGCCCCATAACTCGTGCATCAGCGCGGAACGGGAGACGGCGCTCGGATGGGCGGCCGCCAGCCTGGCCAGTAACGTAAAACCGGCGTGCGTCAGCGGCACCGGCATGCCATTGCAAAGGGCGCGTCGGTCGCGCAGATCGAGCGTCAATCGGCCGATACATAGCTGCCGGTCGACGTGCAGCCGGCCGCGCCGCGCCAGCGCTTCGCAGCGCAGGGCCAGCTCGCGCAGGTCGAACGGCTTGGTGACGTAATCGTCGGCGCCGCCATGGAAGCCGCGGGCCTTGTCCTCGAACGCATCGCGGGCGGTGAGCATCAGCACCGGCACGTTGCGCGGTGCGCGCGCCTTGATCGCACGGCACACCTCGAGGCCATCGATGTCGGGCAGGTTCAGGTCGAGCAGGACGACGTCGTATGTCTCGCGCAGCGCCAGGTCGATGGCCAGCGCGCCGGTGGCGGCGTGGTCGGTCTGCCAGCGCAGCCCTTCCAGGAAGGCCACGATCTGGCGGGCGATCGTCGGATGGTCTTCGACGACGAGGATGGAAAGCGGGCTGCGGTTCATCGGCGGCAGGGAGGAAGTAGGCGCCCGCCAGTATAGCCGGCCGCGTCCCGGCTACGTCTCGTAGGCGAGGCTGGCAGGAATCGCCAGCAGCACGCACGTTCCGCCGCCATCCCGCTCGCGCAGTTCCAGCTTCGCGCCGATCCCGGCGGCCCGTTCGCGGATGCCCTGCAGGCCGAAGTGCCCGTGCCTGCCGCCGAAGAATTCGCCCAGTCCGGCGCCCACGTCCTCGATGGACACCATGAACGCTTTCGGTCCGGCGT
This sequence comes from Oxalobacteraceae bacterium UBA6704, assembly GCA_002454505.1. Lineage (GTDB taxonomy): Bacteria > Pseudomonadota > Gammaproteobacteria > Burkholderiales > Burkholderiaceae_D > Rugamonas. The sequence continues at coordinate 19,761 of DKJA01000097.1, read as the reverse complement.
TGGCCGTCACGGTCACCGGACCTTCGGTGTGGCGCAGGGCGTTGGACACGGCTTCCCGGACGATCGCATACACGTCATGCCAATGCCGCGCGGCCAGCTGGTCGAGTACCCCGGCATGCACAATGGTCACCCGCGCCAGTCCGCCTGGCACCATCAGCTCGACATCGCGCTGCAGCACCGACCAGAAGTGCGCGCCGGATGCGAACGCCGAACGCAGGCCCTGCACTTCGTCGCGCCCTTCGACCAGCACGTCCTCGGCACGCTGCAGCAGCTTCTCGAAGTCGGCCCGCGCGGGCGTGTCGGCGGGCAGCTTCACCGTGGCCGAGTGCATGCTGAGCAGCAGGCCCTGCACGCTTTGCAGGAAGGTGTCGTGCAGCGCGCGGGCCACCGCTTCCCGTTCGGCGACACGGATGCGGAACCGTTCTTCCAGCCGCGCAGCCAGGTGGCGCAGGCGCAGGCGGAACGCCAGCATCAGCAGGGCCAGCACGGCGACGATGCAGGCGGCGCGGAACCACCAGGTCTGCGTCAGCGTGGGGGGAATGCGGACGTGCAGCGTGCCGGCACGAGCGCTGGCGACGCCGTTCTCGTTGAAGGCTACCACTTCGAATGTGTAGTCGCCCGGCCGCATATTCTTGTAGAAGGCGCTGCGCCGCGTGCCCGCGTCTTCCCAGGTGTCCTCGGCGCCGCGCAGGCGGTAGCGGAACGTGACCCGCTGCGGCGCGCGCAGGCTGGGCGACGCGTAATCGATCTGGAAGGCGGTGCTGCCCTTGGCCAGTGCCACCGGCCCGTCCGGCCGGTAGCCGACGCCGTCCGCATGCACTGCCAGGATCCGCGCATCCGGCGTGGCCGGATTGGGCATCAGCCGGTCCAGCGCAAGCCATGCCGGCCCGCGCGCGCCGGCGAACCACAGCTTGCCGTCCGGCGCCGCGAACACCGTCTGGCGCAGCCAGTCCGTTTCGGCGCCGCCCACGTAGCCGTCCAGCGCATCGAACAGGCGTCCGCGCAGCGGCACGCCGGGGTCGGCCAGCGTGCGCGCCCAGTCCGCCGCCGTGACGTGAAACAGGCCGTTCGCCGCGTTCAGCCACCGGTCGCCCCGCGGATCGACGGCGATGCCGCTGACGATCCCCAGCCCGCCCGGCGGCGTGGTGCGCAGCATGCGGAAGCGTCCGCCATGCCGGATCGCGCTGCCCTGGTCGCCCGAGACGAACAGCACGTCCGCGGCATCGACGAAGCGGATGTCGCCCACTTCGATGCCGTCCGCGGCGGTGTAGGTGCGCGGCTGGCCCTTTTCGACGGTGCGCAGCAGGTTGTTCGCGTAACCCAGGTAGCGGTTGCCGGCGCCATCGACGGTGATGGCAACCGGCCCCTTGCCCGACGGCTCGGGCCGCGTCCAGGTGCCGTCCCGGTAATGCCAGACGCCCTGGCCGGCGATGGATGCCCACAGCTCGTCATTGCCGGCCGCCAGGTTACGGAAGTGCAGCAATTTTCCTGCCGGCGCGGCGATCGGCGGCAGCGGCAGGCGCTCCACGCGCGCGGCGTAGTGGCGCTCGATGCCGCCACTGCCGGCCAGTACCAGGCTGCCGTCCGGCGCGCGCGCCATCACCTGGGCGCTGAGCGGGTTCGGCAGCGGCACGCGCCGGCCGTCGACCAGGCGCCACAGCGCAACGGCACCATTCATCCGCCGCACCTCCAGCATGACGATGCTGCCGTCCGGATGCGGCTGCAGGTACACCTGGCCCTGGTCGAACATATCGGCCACCATGTGCACCGGCTGGTCGCGCAGCCGCTCCAGGCCGGCGGCCGTGCCGAACCACAGACTGCCGTCGCGGTCGGCCAGCACCGACGGGATCGACAGGCTGGTCAGCTGCCACGGCTGGTCCAGCCGCTCGCTGCCGGCCAGCGCGCTGAACGTCTGCCGGCCCTGCCACGCGGCGGGCCGCAGCACGCACAGCCCGACGGGACAATTGCCGCTCCACAGATTGCCGTCGCCGTCGAACGCCGACTGGAAGCTGTTGGCGATGCCGGGCACCGCGGGCACCTTCGGTGCTGCGGGCGGCGCGACGCGATCAAACTGCTTGCCGAGCACCAGCCACACACTGCCGTCGTGTGCCTCGACGAGCATCGGGTCCACCTCGGCGCGCCGCACGTTACGGAACCTGGTGGCGCCGGCATCGAGCACGTACAGGTAGTCGCTGTCGCTCGCCCATACACGTCCGCTGCGGTCCGCCAGCACGTACTCGGCCCGCGCGCTGTCGTAGCCTTGCGCGGCACCGATGCGTTCTGCCTTGCCGTCGCGGATGCGGAACAGGCCGAAGCGGCTGGCCACCCAGGTGGCGCCGTCCGGCGCGTGGGCGATGGCGAACACGCTGCCCGTCTGCGGCGGCGCGAGCACGTGCTGCAGCCGTCCATCGCGCAGCACGCTGACGCCGCCCGTGCCATGGCCGATCCACAGCGCATCGTCGCGGTCCGGCTGGAGCACGCTGATGCTGGTGCGCTGCAGGCGGCTGCCGTCGCGCGTCTGGAAAGGGATGAAGCGCACGCCGTCGAACCGGTACAGGCCGGACTGGCGGCTGGCCACCCATAACCAGCCGTCAGCGGTGCGCGCCAGCGCGTCGATCAGGCGCGGCGCGCCATCGACCTCGGTCCAGCGGTCGTGCCGGTAGGCGGCCAGCGGCGTGGCGGGATCGAGCGCCTGCGCGCAGGGGGCCATCGCCCACAGGAACAGTAAAGGGGAAAGCAGGCGTGAATTGACAATCTTGAACATCAAGCAATTGTCTGCGGTATCGACCGGTTCGTCCAGTCGGGAAAGTACGTGCGCTGTGCACGCCGAACTTTTCGGGGCGTCTGCCACTCCAACCTGCAAAGTGTTGGCAGGAGTGGGCGATGCACAGGCCAAAATGGATGAATCCGGCCCAGTGGGAACATTTCGTCGGGCGGTGGGCGGGCCAGGACGGCAGGGTTCGCTGTATCGGGCTGGACTGCAGGGGCAGCGACGACGCGCGGATCACCGTCGACCATACGATCCCCAGGTCGGCGCAGGGCACCGACGACCTGTCCAACCTGCAGCCCCTGTGCGACCTGTGCAATTCGCGCAAGGGCAACCGGCCGGACGGCTACTGGCGGCGCACGCTGTATTTCGACAAGCCGCTGGTCACCAGCCGGCTGCGCATTTCCCAACTGGACTACATTTACAACCGGATACGGGAATTCGACGAATTCTTCGCCCGCCCCTACAGTGCGATCAACGGCAAGCTGTTCTGCTTCCTGCAGGTGGTCGGTGCCGGCAAGACGCTGGGCATGTTCTGCCTGCCGTTCGCGCTGAACGACTGCGCGGCCATGCATTGGCCGGCCGCACCACGTGTCGACCGGATGCTGATCGTCACGAAAGACCAGGCCCTGCGGGCGCAGATCGCCAGCGAACTGCGCCATGAGCCCCTTGCGTTCGGACTGGTCAACGAGCCCCCGCGCGTGCTGGAAATCACGTCGGGCGACATGCTCGTCGACAGCGGCCTGGATTACGACATCGCGGTGATGTGCCCGAACATGCTGTGGCCGCAGGCCGATGCGACCGCGTCCGGCAGCCAGCCGCTCCTGCTGACCTGGTCGCCGGGCATCGAACGGGTGCTGAACCGCCATCCGCTGATTGCCTTCGACGAGATGCATTACGCCCACCGGGGCGTGCGGCTGCTGCTCGACGCCGCCCACCATTCGCTGGTCTTCGGCTTCACCGCCTCGCCGATCGATGCGTGGGGAGAGCTGCTGGCCGACATGATCAAGATGTCGGTTTACACGTACCACGACGCCGTGATCAACGACGGTTCGATGAAATACCTGGGTTAGGAGGATGCGATGGAAGATGCCCTGGCCGACGAATCATCCGCGCCATTGCCGGACTCCTTGCAGCCGGGCTCCGCCAGCCTGCGCATCCTGACGGCCAGCGAGCAGAAGATCCTGGGCGGCGAGTGGGTGGCCGGCACCCGGCTGAGCGGCCTGCCCACCGTCCGCGCCGTGGTCAATGCCGTCATCAAGATGGCTTACGAGCTGGACGATACGCTGATCGTCCACGAACGCGACACGCTGCTGTGGCAGGGCCACTGGGAACGTTATCGGGGCGACGGCACGCCGGTCGTTGCAACCACCTATCCCGTGCATGCACTGGTGTCGGTGGACGGCATCGAAACGGCCAATGACGTGGCCGACTACATGAACAAGGTGTTCGAGACGGACCGGGCTCGCTATCCCAGGTATGGCGGCTGGACCGCGATTGCCGCCCATTCCCGTTCGGCGACGGTCCTGAACAACCATCATCCGTTCTTCCAGTACCGGAATACGTGCCGGCTCGATGCGGCGTGCTGCCGCTTCCTGGTCGTCGACAAGATGGCGGTCGAAGGCCTCAACAACCGCTATCTCGGCATCTGGGGCGCGGCGGAGACGTTCGCCAGTGTCCGCATGGCCGTGCAGCGCATCGGCAGAACGCTGCGTTCCGCCGCGCGGATGGATGGCAACTGCATCCACGTGCCCCCGGCATCCCATGACCGCGTACAAATCGTCACGCACGAAGCGTTCGTCGCCAAACCCAATGCGCTCGGTATCGCGGTGTCGAGTGCGGAAACCATTGTCGGTGCGATCGATTTCATCACCGATATGTACCGGGCAACGGAGGACATCATGTCGATCGAGGAGTACATTGCGCTCGACACCGTGCCGTCCATGAACCAGGACATCGCCCGGCCCGCCCAGCTCAGCAGATGGGGCAGGTGTGCCATTGTGCAGGCGGTCGGCGACATGCTCCTGCAGGGCAGGGCACCGGACATTGCGGACGTCGTCCGCCAGTTCGGCGGCGCCGGCAAGTTGCGCCGGCAATTCGTGCGCGCCTACGCGGAAAGCCTCGTTGCGCGACACCCCACCACGTATTACGAGATCCGTCATGGCCTGCCGGTGCAGACGGAACTCGATGCGATCGAGGACCTGAAACACAAGATCCTGCGGAGCTTGCCGCCCGATCCGACCGAGGTGCTGGAAGCGGAACACATTGCCATCGAAACGATGGATGCCGACGCGGCCCGGGCATGGCTGGCGAAATCGGAGTGGGGCGAGTTCGTCCGGCAGAAATGGGCCAATGAAGCCGACGCGGAATGGCTGAACTTCACGAACAAGCTGTACCGCTCGATGGAGGGGCGCTTCGACCAGTACGAATTCAATATCCGCCAGACGCCGGCTGCCCGGCTTGCCGCGATCGGCGACGAGATCGTCCGCCAGCTGGGCGTCGACGGCGACACGGTCGGGCGGGTGCATGCACTCGTCCTGCAAGGCGCGATCCACTACCTGAGCCATCTCGAAGTGACGAGCTTGGCCCAATTCGATGTGGGGGGAACCTATTGCAGGCCGGAGGTGACCTTTGCCTTGCGTACGGACACGTTCGTCGCCCAACTGGAAGCCTGGATCTGCCTTGAATTATTGAAGGAACAAAGGCTCAGCAAGATCTGGGCGGTGCTGCGTTTCGAGCACTTCTGGACGCCGGAAGAAGCAAGTTGACGCCCCGTCAACTTGCTCGCAAATACCTGATTTCATGACGTTTTCCGGAGTGCTTCCGGGTTGGGAAAGATGAACACGATCGACGAGAGCCGGACCTTGCGCGACCAGCTGGCCGGGCGCAATGTCGCGGCAACCATTGCCGTTCCCGAGCTCATCACGCTGCAGGGGCTCGACGTCCGCTCGCGCTTCCTCTCGCTGGAGAACGAGACGCAACGCACCGGCTTCCTCGATGCGATCATTGCCAAGGTCACCGGGAACCTGGGGAACTGGGCAAAATTCTACGAAGCGGTCGAACTCGTCAGGCAACATCGGCCCTACTGGCAGCAGCAGGGCTACACATCGTTCGACGATTTCTGGCACGCGGTCGCGGGGCCGTGCTTCCGCTCGTTCAAGGAGCTGGAAGACATCTACAGCTTTGCCAAGACGGCATGCCCGGAATTGTTCCAGCTCGATTTCGACGCCGCACGCCACCTGGCCAGGAAGATCAACGACCTGCGCGCCGTGCCCGCGCTGGAGGCCCATGGCGGCGTCCGTATCAAGAAGCGGCATTACGCCAGCAATGCCGAGGCGCACGCTGCCGTCGTCCAGGCGAGCAAGTGGTACAACGCGGGCGGCAATTCGCTGGAATACCGGCTCGCCCGGTTGAAGCGGGACAGACCGGACATCGCTGCCGCCGTGCTGTCGGGCCAATACTTCCGGACGTTACATACGGGCAGCGTGGGGATCGACATGGCGGCAGCGGAGCGGGACGCCTATGGAACGGTGCGGCACGACCGGCACGATCACCACCGCAAGGACAGCCGTACGCCCGCCAGCAAGGTGGCCGTGCAGATTCGCGCGTTGGCGCAGTCATCGACGGACCGGGAGGCCCTCGTGCTGGAACTGTCCGGCATCCGCTGGCTGGTCAATGCACTCGTGGCCAGGGAACGAGACAGAGGGGAACAGCCGTGACTGCGCACCATGGACGCCGTCCAGCAACGCAGGAGACCATACCGCACCAGCCAATCGCCCCCATCGATGGCGGCGACATCGACATTGCCGATCTCCTGAACCACGACCTCGATGTGCTCGACCTGCTCGGCCGGGGCATCGCGGAATTGAGCGCGCAAGCGGCATGGCGCCGCACAGCGGAACGCCTCGACTTCGCGGAACGGCTGCTGGGCGCATTTTTCGACCTGCAGCTCGAGCATGCAATGGCGCTGGGGGAGCGGGTGTGCCGCAGGCGCGAGTCATCCGCCGCCCGATACGTGACCGCTGCGAGCCAGGCCCTCCATGAAAAGTGCATGGCGATCAACGCGCTCGGACGGGACGCGCTGGCCGGCGATTATGCCCGCCTGCGGCCGGGTGGACGGGACGCATTCTCCACCATGTCGTTGCCGTGCCTCGCCGCACTGATCTCGCCACAGCGCTGGCTCGACATGGAGGCGCGCCTGCGCGCCGAGGGATTATCCGGTAGCGACCATGCCATGCGCACGGCCCGCTGGATCGCGCGCGGCCTCGATATCGATCACGCCATCGAAAAGGTCAGGCATGACGTAGGAAGGAGCCGTCGCGCGGCATCCCGCACAAGTGCCCGGCCATCGAGGATATCCGCATGAGCGCTGCGCTGCATCGCGGCGGTATGCGACTCCAGGTCACACCGCCCGTGTCAACGTCCCCGCGCCCCGCGTGACGTGCAGCATCCGGCTGGGTGCGCGCACCTTGGCGGTATGCCAGACGCCGCGCGGCACCACGACGGCGCCGCTGCCGTCGATGGCGATCACCTTCAATCCATCATCCTGTTCGAGATGGAGGTCGATGGCGCCCGCCAGCAGGTAGACGAGTTCGTCGCCCTGCGGATGCATCTCCCACGTGGGCCAGTCGGCCGTGAAGGCGAACTCGGTGACCAGCCAGCTTTTATCGGCGCCGCTGCCGACGGGTTCATCGGCCGTCTCCCAGAAGGTCGCGGCAGCCAGTTCGTGCGCCGCACCGTCTTCGGCCAGGTGGACATAGGTGTGTTGCGGATCGATGGGCATGGCAGGCTCGCTGTCGGGGCAGGAATCCGCTCATGCTACCACCGGCGCGGCCACAGCCGTTCAACGGGATTGATGATTCATGTAGGGATGCGCGCGCAGCGACGCCGCCAGCATGTCGATGAAGTTGCGCACCCGGGACGAACCGAGCTGGCTCTCGCGGTGCACGATGTGCACGGGCCACGGCGCTTCCTCGTAGTCGGGCAGCACGGTCTGCAGCCGGCCGTCGGCCAGCTCGGCGGCGACCTGGCAGCACAGCAGCCGGCCGATGCCCAGGCCCGTCAGCACCGCGTTCAGCGCGGCATCGCTGGCCACCGTCAGCGTCGGCTTGATGCGCACCGTGGTCGGCCGGCCGGTACCGCGGAACTGCCATTCGGCGCCGGCCGACATGCCGGCCGCGGCCACGATCGCATGGCGCTGCAGGTCCGCCGGGTGGCGCGGCGCGCCGTTCCTGGCCAGGTAGTCCGGCGACGCGCACAGCACCTGCCGTACCTCGCCCACGCGCAGTGCCCGCAGGCCCGAGTCGGGCAGGTGACCGATGCGTACCGCCACGTCGATGCCTTCTTCAACCAGGTTGACGCTGCGGTCGAGGAAGTGGGCCGCCATCTCGATCTCCGGATAGCGCTTCAGGAACTCGACGACGCAGGGCAGCACGAACGCCTTGCCGTACAGCGCCGATGCCGTGACGGACAGCCGGCCCCTGGTCGCCGCATTCATGCCGGCGGCATCCTCGTTCGCCTGCGCCAGCCGGGCGAGGATGGTGCGGCTGTCGTCCAGGTAGCGGTGGCCCGCCTCCGTCAGACGGACGTTGCGCGTCGTGCGCAGCAGCAGCCGGACACTGAGCCGCGCCTCCAGTGCGCCGATGGCGCGCGTGATGGCCGCGGGCGACAGCCCGAGCCGGCGCGCCGCGGCGGCGAATCCCGCTTCCTCGCCGACGGCAACGAAGACGCGCATCAGATGTATCTGGTCCATGGTGATCGGTGCCCGCATGTTTTTCACATGAAGCAGTTTGACCGTTAAAGCGCGCGCCGGACGGGGGCCGCCGGCGATGGCGCGGCGTTTCCCCCCTGATCCGGGGGGCGCCGGCCGCGCCAGGAGGGAGAGGCGACCGATCAGATGCTGAGGATGCCCCGTTCCAGCGCGATCATGACGGCATGCGCCCGGTCGCGCGCCTGCAGTTTCAGCAGGATGCTGCTGACATGGTCCTTGACGGTGTCGGCGGAAATGCCCAGCGCATCGGCGATCAGCCCATTCGAATTACCGCGCGCCACCAGCTTCAGTACATCGATCTCGCGCCGCGTGATGGCCTGGCCGCTGCGCGATGCCACCAGCGCATGGGCCAGCGACGGCGGAATGCGGCGCTCGCCGCCATGAATGGCGCGCACCGTGTCGACCAGCTCCTTGCGCACCGCGCTCTTGAACAGGTAGCCGACCGCGCCGGCGGCTATCGCGCGGGCGGCGTGGCCATCGCCTGCCAGCGTGGTCAGCACGACGATGCGGGCGGCGGGGAATTCGGCGCGGATGGCGGCAATGGCATCGGCACCGCTCATGTCCGGCAGCTGCAGGTCCATCAGCGTGACGGCCGGCCGGCATTCGCGGTACAGCGCGACCGCCTCGGCGCCGGTGGCGGCCTGGCCGACCAGGTAAAGGTCCGGTTCGGCCGCGATCACGCCGGCCACGCCCTGCTGGAACAGCGGATGGTCGTCGACGGTCATGACGGTGATCGGCAGGGGTTTGAACGTACTCATGGGACGCGTTTCAGCAATTGCTCATGGTTGGACAGCACAGGGCCGCGGTAGGCCAGGCCGGCGCGCAGTGCCACCACGACGGTCGTGCCTGCGCCGGCGGCGCTGTGGATCGCCAGCTTGCCGCCGATGCGCGCCGCCCGCTCGCGCATGCCGGCCAGGCCCCAGTGGCGCTCGCGGCCGCCGGACGCGCGTACCGCCGCGTCGAGGCCCTTGCCCTCGTCGCGCACTTCCAGCGTGAAGGCGGCCGCGCCATACGTCAGCTCCGCCACAACTTCGCAACTGCCGGAGTGGCGCAGCGCATTGGCGATGGCCTCCCGGCCGATCGCGAACAGCTCGTCCTGCGCATCGGCCTGCAGCGGCCGCCGCTTGCCGTGTTCGTGCAGCGTGAACGCCGAGCCGTGCTGCGCGGCCGCCGCACTGCCCACTGCGGCCAGTTCCGTCGCCAGGTCGCCGCGGCACAGGTGGCTGACGCGCAGGTCCATCAGCTGGTCGCGGCCCTCTTCGGCCACGGCATCGGCGGCATCGAGGGCGGCGTCGATCTGCTGCTGCACCGGGTCTTCCTTCGGCAGCACCGCCTTGATGTTGTGGAAGCGCAGCGTCAGGCTGTGCACGCTTTGCAGGAAGGTGTCGTGCAGGGTGCGGGCGATGCGTTCGCGCTCGTCCAGCCGCGCGCGCATGCGTTCGACCACGCGTGCCGTCATCCGGGACAGGCGCCGCAGGTGCAGCAGATAGAGTCCGATCGCCAGCAGCGCCGCGCAGGCCAGCTTGAACCAGCCCGTTTCGTAAAAGGCCGGCGCGATGCGGAAGGCCAGCGTGGCCGGCGCTTCGCTCCACAGGCCGTCCTCGTTGGCGGCCATCACCTCGAAGCGGTAGTCGCCGGGGCCGAGATTCGTGTAGAACGCCTGGCGCAGCGTGCCCGCGTCGCGCCACGCCTGGTCCTGGCCCACCAGCCGGGTGCGGAAGCGGGCCCGCTCCGGAATGGACAGCACGGCGGCCGTGAAATCGACGCGCAAGTTGCGTGTGTGCTGCGGCAGTTCGAGGCCGTCGATGAAGCGGTAGCGCTGGCTGTCGGTGTTGAGCCACGTGATCAGCGGCGTCGGCGCGACGGGGTTGCGCGCGATGCGCCGCGGGTCGATCCAGCCGACGCTGCTGGTCGTCGCGTACCACAGGCGCCCGTCGGCCGCCTCGGCCAGCGTATCGAGCGGCCGCACCAGCGCGGGCGCGCCTTCGTGGCCGTCGAGATAATCGAAGCGCTCGGCGTCGACACGATAGCGGCCGTCGGCCTTGCCACGGGCCAGGTCCGCGGCACCGATGCGCAGCAGGCCGTCGGCGCCGTGCAGCCACAGTTCGCCCTGCGCCGTTTCGACGATGCCGGACACGCCGCGGAACGGCCGGCCGGCGGCATCGTCCAGCATGACGAAGCGGCCGTGGTCGAAGCGGGCCACGCCCTGGTCGCCACCGACCCACAGCGTGCCGCGGCGGCTGAACATCGTCAGCACATTGCCGACCGCGAGACCGTCGGCGGCGCCGAACTGCCGCAGCGCGCCGTCGTGCAGCATCGCCATCTGATTGGCGGGGTAGCCAAACCAGAGCCGGCCCTGGGCGTCGGCATGCAGCGAAATCGCCGGGCGCCTGGCCAGTTCCGCGTGGCCGCCGCCGGCCTGCCAGACACCATCGGCAAGCGTGTGGACGCCGCTTTTCGTCACCGACACCCACAGGCGGCCGTCGGGCCCCTCCGCCAGCGCCTGCACGCGCTGCGCGCGTTCCTGCTGCACCGCCGTCACCGTCCACTGCTGCACCTTGCCATCGCGCCGGCGCCATACCGTGTTGAAGTTGCCGAACCAGACGCTGCCATCGGCACCGCGCGTGCTGGACGTGGCGGACGGCATGTCGCTGTCGATCCGCTTGCCATCGGCAACGATGGCGAATGCGCGCGGGGCACGCTCTCCCACGGAGGTATTGCTGCTGACCCAGACCTCGCCGTCGGCACCGGGCGCGATGCTGAAATCGATGTGGTTCGGCGGCGTTTCCAGTGTCACCAGGCGGGTCTCCCGCAGCCGGTCGATGCCGTTCTCCGTCGTAAACCACAGATTGCCTTCGCGGTCATCGAGCGGGCCGCTGTAGACCAGCACGCCGCTGAAGCTGTGCGGCACCTGCAGTTTCTTCTTCAGCCTGAGGCCGGGATCGTACAGCTGCATGCCGTCGCCGGGACCGATCCACCAGCCGTTGCGGCGATCCCGGTTGACGCTGTAGGGCGCCGCGGCGAGGTCGGGCAGGGCCAGCGGCGCCACCGTTTCCGCGACGGGGTCGAACACCAGCGGCGGTTCGCCGTATTTGCGCAGCAGGACGCTGCCGTCGTGGGTCACCTGGATGAACTGCAGGCCGCCCGGCCCCGGCACCTGCCGAAAGCGGCGGGTGCCGGGCACGCTGCGGTACAGGCCGGCGCGGTGGAGCACCAGCAGGGTACCGTCCTGCAGGACGCTGAAGAACGGCAGCTCGCCGGCCGGCAGCCCATCGGCCGGCAGCACCTGGCGCCAGCGCGCGCCGTCGAGCCAGTGGATGCCCCGGGCGCTGGCAAACCACAGCGTGCCATCGCCGGTTTTGGCGAACTGGAAGATGGTGTTGGTCGGCACCCCTTCCGCTGCGCCATAGTGCCGCACCGCGCCGTGCTCGAACACGCTGACGCCGCCAAAGGCATAGCCCAGCCACAGCGCATCGCCGAACACGGACAGGGCCCGCACATTGGACGACAGCAGCGGATTGCCGGCGATCTCGTCGACCCGCTCGAAGCCGACGCCATCGAAACGGAACACGCCTTCGGCACCGGCGAACCACAGCATGCCGGTGCGGTCCTGCGCCATCGCGGAAGGCGCGGACGGCGCGCCATCCCGCTTGATCCATGCCCGGTGCGCCGGACTCGAACGCCAGGATGCCTGCGGCTCGCCAGCCGCCCGGGCGGGGAATGGGATGGCAAGCAGCGCCGCGGCGAAAATGGCTGACGGCGTGACGAAAAAAGGGAGCATACCGGCGGTGTAGTGCAGCTATAAAACCGATAGCCTACAGCACCGAAGGGCTTGCTCAAAGCATCGGCGCCGGCGGCGCCGCCGGACGCGCGCAGGCGTGTTGTTTCCCCGCCTGGCCAGGCGTGAAGGCCGATCCGATCCGGCCGGCGAATGCACTGTCGCAGCCACCGTCATGCTGCGCCTAATTTGCAATAGACTTGCATTAACGGCTTGGCGGCGCTTACAATGGCCCGCCGCCGGACTGTGTGCCGGCGGGCCCCGTCACCAGCAAGGATCCCCATGACCGAAGCACTCACCTCCCTCCTGCCCGGCGTGACGCTGGCCTTCGTCATGGGCCTGCGCCACGGCTTGGCACCGGACCACCTGGCCGCCATCGACGGCCTGACGGTGCGCGCCGCCGCGGCGCGATCGCGGGCCGCGCCGTGGATGGGGGCATCGTTCGCCGGCGGCCATGCCGTCGCGGTGATGCTGTTCGTGCTGGCGGCCGCCGCGACGTCGGCATGGGTCGCGCCGTACGAAGCGGTCGTCCACTGGATCGAACTGGCGCCGCCCGTGTTCCTGTTCGTGCTGGCGGCGCTGAATGCCCGGCAGCTGCTGCGCAAACCCGGTGCCGTGACGACAGGGCGCAGCGCGCGCTGGCTGCCGGCGCGGCCGGGTGCGTGGTCGGCTTTCTTCGTCGGCATGCTGTTTGCCGTCGGTTTCGAAAGCGCGCTGCAGGCCGTCGCCTGGGGTTATGCCGGCGCGGCGCTCGGCTCGGTCGGCCCGGCACTGGCCGTGGCGGGCGCGTTCACGTTCGGCATGGCCGTCACCGACGGCATCGACGGCTGGCTCGCCGCGCGCATCTCCCGCACCGGCACGCCGGAACGGGCAGCCCGCTTCCGCCGCCGCCTCGGCTGGCCCATCGTCGGCCTGTGCATCATGAGCGGCACCGCGATGCTGCTGGAGCGGGCCTGCGCCGCCTGCGCGGTGGACGAAGGCTTCTCGATGGCACTCGGCGCGGCGATCCTCGCCGCCACCGTCGCCGCTTACGCCGGTGCGCTGTACGCCCAGAAGCGCGATGACCAGAGGCTGCCCGCTAACGGCTGAGTTCGTGTCCAACCATGGGGTCAACCCCATGGTTGGACACGAGCTCATGCGTAAATCGCGAAGCTTCAACGTCGCAGCTTGCGACGCGCACGCCGTTTCGTCGGTACGCGCCGCTTCTTCGCCCGCGCCGCGGCACGCTGCGTCCATACGCCAAAGGCGATAGCCACCACCACGAAGCAGACTATCGTCCAGCACAGCACTTCTTCCTGCAACTCGCTCAACAGGTGCGGATGGCCGTGCACGCCGTCGTGCGGACTTTCGTGCGCATTTTCGTCATGCGGCGCTGGCGGCGGTGGCGAGGTCGATTCCATATGTCGAGATGCAGGAAAGTCTTCTAATGATACTGCATTCTCAGTATAATTAAGCAAGACACCCGCACTCGGGCGGGCAGCCGAAGAATTTTTCACGACAAGGACGAGACCCATGCACCGCATCATCAGCAAACGAACCCCGCTCACACTGGCCGTTACCCTCGCATTCGGCGCACCGGCCTTTGCCGAGGACGACCGGCAGCGCACCGTGGCCGATCCGGACAGCGTGCCTACCGTGGTGATCTCGGCCAGCGCGCTGGGTTTGCTGAGCGACGACATGATCACGCCGGCCACGGCGCTGTCCGGCGACGAGCTGGTGCGGCTGCGCGAATCCACGCTGGGCGAGACGCTGAACCGCCAGCCCGGCATCGCATCGAGCCACTTCGGCGCCGGCGCGAGCCGCCCGGTGATCCGCGGCATGGACGGCCCGCGCGTGAAGATCCTGGCGGACGGCGCCGAGGTGCAGGATGCGTCGACGATCAGCCCGGATCACGCGGTGGGCTTCGAGCCGATGCTGGCCGAGCGCGTCGAAGTGCTGCGCGGCCCGTCGGCGCTGGCGTATGGCGGCGGCGCCGTCGGCGGCGTGGTGAACATCATCGACCGCAAGATTCCCACCAGCGTGCCGGTCAACCCGGTGGAAGGCGCCGTGGAAGTGCGCGGCAATTCGGCGGCGCGCGAGCGGGCCACGGCCTTCGAAATGACGGGCGGCAGCGGCAACTTCGCCATCCATGCGGAAGGCGTCAAGCGCGAGGCCGATGCGTACAAGGTCGGCAGCGGCTGGGCCGAGGGCAATCGCGTCAACGGCAGCTTCAAGGACACCGAGACGGGCAGCGTGGGCTTATCCTGGATCGGCGAGCGTGGCTACATCGGCGCGGCCTACACCAAGGAGCGCACGGAATACGGCATCCCCGGCCACAGCCACGAATTCGAAAGCTGCCACCCGCACGGCAGCCACCTGCACTGCGGCGGCCATGAAGAGGAAGAAGGCCACGATCATGAAGGCGAAGAAGAACACGACCACGATCACGAACATGGCGACATCCCCACCGTGAAACTGGACAGCGACCGCTGGGACATCCGTGGCGAATACCGCGAGCCGATGGCCGGCTTCACCAGGGTGCGCATGCGCGCCTCGTTCACCGATTACCGGCACGACGAACTGGAAGGCACCGAAGTGGCCACCAGCTTCCGCAACAAGGCGCACGACGCCCGCCTGGAACTGGAACATCGTCCGGTGGCCGGCTGGCGCGGCGTGATCGGCGGGCAGACGACGCGCCGCGACTTCAGCGCGCTGGGCGAGGAAGCCTACGTGCCGCCGACGCTGACGAAGAAGCACGCCGTCTTCGTCACCGAGGAATACCGGCTGGCCAACTGGCGCTTCGAAGCGGCCGCGCGCCACGAGTGGCAGGACATCGATGTCGACCAGTCAGGCAGCAACGACCACAGCGCACGCGGCACGTCGCTCGCGCTGGGCGCCGTGTGGAAGTTCGCGCCCCAGTATTCGCTGGGCACCTCCGTGTCGCGCAGCCACCGCCTGCCGACGGCCGAGGAGCTGTATGCGAACGGCGTCCACCTGGCCACCAGCACCTACGAAATCGGCAACGCGAACCTGCAAAAAGAAACGTCGAACAATCTCGACGTCACGCTGCGCAAGTTCGCCGGTCCCACGACGTTCTCGCTGAGCGCCTTCCGCAACCGCGTCAACGACTACATCTATGCGAACACGCTGGACAACCACGAAGGCTTCCAGCTGATCGAATACGCGCAGCGCGATGCGACCTTCACGGGCCTGGAAGGCGAAGTGCGCCACAAATTCACGCCGGCCGTGGAAGCCTCGCTGTTCGGCGACTACGTGCGCGCGAAATTCCGCGATGGTGCCGGCAACCGCAACCTGCCGCGCATTCCGGCACAGCGCGTCGGCGTGAAACTCGATGGCGAGTGGCAGGGCTGGCACGGCATGGTGGAAGCGGTGCGCGTGATGAAGCAGGACGACTCGGCCGACTTCGAAGGCGAGACGGCCGGCTACAAACTGCTGAACCTGGGCACGCACTATTCGACGCGCATCCTCGGCCTGCCGGCGATGTTCTACGCACGCCTGAACAATGCAACGAACGAGCTGGCATTCAGCCACACGTCGTTCATCAAGAATGCCGCGCCGCTGCCGGGCCGTAACCTGACCGCGGGCGTGCGCTTCAGCTTTTAATTGAAGTACCGAGGGGGCAACGAAGGATCAGTGCTTGTGGCCGTGCGCGTGGGGCTTGGCAGCCGCCACCTTCGCCGCGGCCTTGCCTTTTTTCGGCACGGCGCATTCGGCGCAGGTGCCGTACAGCGTCAGCTCGTGGCGGTCGACCGTGAAGCCGGCCGGCGCCAGGTCGTCCATCGGACCGGGGCAGGCCTCCACCTCGAACACGCGGTCGCACGCCACGCAGTGGAAATGATGGTGGTGGTGGTGGGCCAGGTGCGCCGCTTCATAGCGGGGATTCTCGCCGGGCAGCGTCACCGTCTCGATCTCGCCTTCGCCCAGCAGCAGCTTCAGGTTGCGGTAGATGGTCGCCATGCCGATCTCCGGCACGGACACCTGCACGCCGGCGTGGATTTCCTGGGGACTGAGCGGGCGGGCCGCCGCTTCGAGGACCATGCGGATCGCGGAGCGCTGGCGGGTGGATCGTTCCATGGGGTGACGTTTCGGATTGCGGGTGGAGTAGGGGGGCATTATCCCATAAACCCGCGGCTGCCCGCAGTGCGGCATACGCCGCCCGGGCCGCTGCGGCGATCCGGGCGCGGTCAACCGATCCGGTTGCCCGGGATATGCAGCGCGCGCCCGCCCAGCAGCTGATTCAGGCTGAGGCCACCGGACGCCAGCTCTTCTTCGACGCAACGCACCGTCGCATGCAGGAACGGCTGGCTGCCATACCGTTTTGAAATCGAGCCATCCAGGTAGCTCATGACGATGCCCCACTGCCGCTGCGTTTCATCGTCGGCATCGTTGATTTCGTCGGGATCGGCGACTGCCTTGCCCAGCTGGCGCCGCAGGCGCCTGGCCGCGCGCAGGTAGGCGGAAGCGGCCTCCCTGACGGCGCGCAGGTGATCGTTGCGCAGTCGCATGAGCGTCGAACGATTGAGCTTCAGCACGCCGATGGTGATGTTGGCGCGTATCCATTCGTCGCTGGTCCGGTCGCTGCTCACCGGCTCCACCACGCTCTTGCCGCGCCGCGTGGTGAAGGTCAGGAATGTCGATGGTTCATCAACCGTCGGATCGAGCAGCGCCTGCTTTTCGTTTTTCTCCTCGCCGATCGCCTTCGCCCTGATGCTGCCGGCCAGCAGCGGGAAGCGGTTGCCCTTCGTGCCGCCGACGCGCTTGCCGGTCACGCGATCGAGGCCGCCCGAGCGGTTGCAATGTCCGCATGCCGGCAGCAGGTTTTCCCACGTCGCGGCGAGCCACCAGTAGCCTTCCTGGGTCGGGTGGTCGCTCTTCGTTACCAATGCCTTCGGCCGGAAATGCTCGATGTGCAGATCCTTGTTATCCAGAGAACATTCGCAAAAGGCGCAGCGGTTATCGAACAGCTTGCCCAGTGCGAGCTTGACGTCGTCCTTCTCGGCATACAGCTTGAACACCAGCTTCTTGTGGAAGTCCTTCCATGCCTTGCCGGCATGGCTGGCGATCACCTTCTCGTTATATTTCCGTTCCGCTTCGTACGCCGCACCGGCCGGATCCAGCGACGCCGGCAGCGACTTCTTGCCGCGCGTGCGCTTAATCATCGGCCCGCTCCAGCGCATCCAGGCTGTCCCGCACCTGCCGGGCCAGCATGTCGATGGTGGCCGGATCCCAGTCCGTGTCCGCCGCCGCATCCTGCCGTTCCAGCGCGAGGAAGCGGTCCACCACCTTGTTCATCAGCTGCTTGCGGCGGGAATCGCCCAGCGTGTCGCTGGCGCCCACCTGCGCTTCCAGGCTGGCCAGCCTGTCCCGGTCCGCTTGCGTCAGCGCGTCATCGTCCTCGCGGGCCAGCAGGTCGATGTACTGGTCGTAGGTGTCCTCCCATTCGTCCGAGTGGGTGCTGTGCAGGCCGAACAGCCGGGAAGTCAGCACCTGGTCGATGCTTTGTCCATCCGAATACCGCACGTCCGCCATGCCGACGCTGCCGTCCTCGCTGCGCACCAGCATGTGCACCTGGCCGCTTTCCAGCCCGCGCAACGCGAGCGGATCATGCGTGCTGAAGATGATCTGCGCGTTCGGGAACGCGCGGCGCAGGCGTCGTTCGATGCCCACGCGCCACGCTGGATGCAGGTGGGCGTCGACCTCGTCGATCAGGATCACGTAGCCTTCACCCAGCACGCTGTCGCCCAGCGCATACACGGCGTCCATGATGTCGCAGCACATCGACACGATGCTCTGCATCCCCGACGACAGCGCACCGATCGGATGCACCCTGCCGTTGGTGCTGATGGTCAGCGAGGCGGTATCGACGGTGACGACGGTATCGCGCGCCACCAGCAACAGGTGCAGCACTTCCGCCAGGTCGTGCTGCTGCTTCTCGTTCAGCGTCTTCAGCCAGCCGTGGTAGCCGTTCAGTTTCGCGCCATCGTCGAACAGCGATGCCAAACGGAAGTCGGTACCGCGCTTATGCGGCGGCAAGCCGCGTTTCGCCAGCAGGCGATACGGGCCATAGCCGAACACGCGCGTCGGCTGCCCCGTGCTGCCGCCGAAACGCGGCGAGCGGCGGTCGAATGTCAGCTCGTTGACGGCATCGCTGCCATGGAAGCGCAGCACGATGCGCCCCGACGGGGCATCCCCGGCCAGCACGCCCCGCGCGTCGCTGACGTAACGGCTCGCCGCCTGCGCACCGACCAGGCACAAAGCGATCGCCTGCAGCACTGACGATTTGCCGGTGGCATTTTCGCCGACGATCGCCATGCACGCGGCACCGCCCGACGGCACGTCGATCCGCATGCGGTCGATGCCCTTGAAGTTTTCGATCTCGACCGCCGCAATGGGCAGGAAGCGTGCAAACTGACTGGGACCGGCCTGGCCAGCTGCCGCCGCCGTCGCGTAATGCGGCACGAATTCGGGATCGAGCTCGCCCAGGCTGTGCTGCAGGTAGCCCAGGCGCGCGCGCGTGAGCGGCGCGTCGAAACTCTTGCGCAACACCTGGCGTGCCTTCTGCGGCGCCTGCTGATGGAGGAAAAGGTAGACGGTGCCGACAAACTCCGCGGCAGGATCGAACAGGCGCGCCAGTTCGTCGAACCGCCCCGCGCTCCCCCCGTCGCCGAAGTAATAGCCATCGTTCCACAGGCTGCACAGCTGCCTGACGATGTCGCGCCTGCGCTCGCGCAGGTCGCTGCGGTTCAGGCCGAGAACGTCGATCGTCGTCGCGCCCCGTTCCGTGATGCCGACCAGGCGTCCGTGCGGATCGATGCGCAGATGGCGCTCAGGGCGATCCCAGCAGGGATCCAGCAACAGCGCCTCGCGCCGCTGGCGCAACAGGAACAGCGACGTGTCGAAGCCCGCTTCGCCAGCGACCGGAAAGCGGTTGCGCTTGTTCCGGTTACAGTCGGGACAGCACAGGAACAGGTTGTCCCACTCGGCAATCAGCCAGACATAGTGGTGCGGAGCGATCTGGCCATCCTGGCGTTCCGCGCCAAAGGCCGGGCGGAACCAGTCGACGTCCCCTTCGCCGGCACGTTGCTCGCAATAGGCGCACTTGCCGTGGAACTGCTCCTTCAGCGCGCCGCGCGTATCGCGCCGGATTTGCCCGACGAGGTCGTATGCATCGCTGCGCACCTGTTCGCCGTCTGCCGCGCGGGCGACCAGCTGGCGGGTGTTGTCGAGAATGTGCGCGGCGCGCAGGATGGCCGGGGATAAGGCGGGATCTCGGTGGACGCGACGCATGACGGGAAAATAAGTTGTGAAGGGCACCAGTCTACTGCAAGGAGGCGGCGCGATGAAAGTGCTCGGCGGGCCGCCCCATCTCGGCTGGCAAGAGTTCCCGCATGGGCATGGCAAAATCGCTGCATCCGCCAGCCCGGTCGCCGCCTGCTGCCACAGGCA